>JAPXRJ010000027.1:0-22365 GCA_033813615.1 Microthrixaceae bacterium
CGCGACCTCGGCGCGGGCCGAACCGTCGCAGAGCACCTCGGGCGTCACCTCGACGTCGTGCACGGAGGAGAACGACGACCAGTGGCTCCGCCACTCGGCGATGCCGTCGACGTCGATCACGTCGGTGTGGACGACGGTCGCCCCGACGCCGCGAGCGGTCACGTGCAGGGGTTGGTCGGGTCGCTCGGGGATGACGAAGGAGATCGCTTCTGGAGCCGTCTCCGCGGCGATCAACCAGTCGGAACGCAGCGTTCGTCCGCTGACGGAGTGGACGACCGACGCTGATCCGGCGAGTGTGTACGGAGCGTCGGGTGGGTCCATCTCGGCGCCGAAGGTGAGGTGGTCCCACGCGGCCGACACCCGACCGACGTCGTGCTCGATCGATGTCGGCAGGCCCGACGGCACGGCACGGCGGTCGCCGTGCCACACCACAGGCACCCATGCCGCGAGGTCCGAGTCGACCGGCGTCTCGAACCGGCCCGGCGCGCGAGGGGCGGCCAGGTAGTCGGAGCGGCTCGCACCGACGAAGGGGATGACGAACGCTCCGCCGGCGCCGCGATGGGTCCACACAGCGGCAGGCCGTTCGGGGTCGAAGCAGACCAGCTCGTCGATGGGCGCCAGAACCTCACGAGCAGGGGTAGATATGAGGTCCCGCTCGGCGTCGTCGAGTTGGTTGGCCGCCCACGCCAGCTTGCCGAGCAGGTCGAGCGTCAGCTGCAGTCGACGGAACGGGCCGCGGTAGCCGTCAGCGTCGCGGTGGCGGTGAGCGTTGACCACGCCCCGATCGAACCACCCTGGCATCGACGATGCGGCGAGTGCCGTCCGACCCAACCACCTTGCCGGATCGTCGCCCAGGTCCCGTGACGCGGCAAGTGCGCCGAGCTCGATCGTGAGCGCTCCGGCCAGGGGGCCGGTCGAGCGCCCCCACGCAACCGCACTTCCGTCGTCGGAAATCACGCGTTCGATCAGCGACAGCGCTGTTGCGAAGCCCTCGTCCCACAGCGGGCCGAGGCGATCGGCCAGCGGCTGGGTGAACAGCCACACGTCCGCCGAGTAGATGTCGAAACGGCCGACGTGGTGGTTCGAGTCGTCGAGGTAGTGCCAGGGATTGGCCGACAGGACCTCCCGGGCGCGTCCGACGAGGTCGTCGACGACCACCGGGTCGACGGGTAGATCCAGCCGCAACCGGGCGGACTCGCAGCGGGCGAGGACGCCGGCGTAGTTGCGAGGCAGGATCGAGTCGTCGAGCAGCGGGATCCACTCCGAGGAGTCGCATGCGGTGCGCACCTGCTCGACCTGCTCGTCGGAGAGGCGGGCGAGCAGCGGGTTGTCCTCGAACGTCGGTGCCCACCGCAGCAGCGTCTCGGCGATGCGGTACGAGAAGAACGTGTGCGTGCGGGAGCCGTCGATGCGCGAGAGGACGGTCGTCACAGCCTGGTCGATCGGCGTCGTCCCGATCGCTGCGACTCCCCCGGCGTGGAGGTGACCGAGCGTGTAGGCCAGGTCCGCTGCCACGTCGGGCTCCACTCGATGCCCGCCGAAGGTCGCAGGAAGCCGCCAGCCCGGAGCGTGGGCCTCCACGAGCTCCGCCACTCGGTCGACCACGAAGGACCGCAACCACGTGGCCAGCTCACCCGCTCGCATCGGACCGACCGTACCCCCGCACGGAACCTCCACCCGGACGTGCTGGAGGGGCCGGTCCGCTCGGACCGACCCCTCCATCAGGAACTTGTGACGAGCTGGGGCTCAGGTCAGCTCAGCGCCTTGGCCTTGAGGGACTCGTACTCGGCCTGGTCGATCGCTCCCGAGTCCAGCAGCTGCTTGGCCTGCGCGATCTGATCCGCGGGCGAGCCGGAGGTGGCCACCGACTGCACGTACTCGTTGAACTGCTGCTGGGCATCTGCCTGTGCCTTCAGGTTGCGCTTGGCCATGCCGTTGCCGCGGACGATCAGGTAGATCAGCGCGGTGATGAACGGGAAGAAGACCAGGAACAGCACCCACGCGGCCTTGCCCCAGCCGCTCGTCTCGTGGTCGCGGAACAGGTCCGACAGGATGCTGAACAGGATCATGAAGTACATGACCATGAAAAAGATGACGAGGGTGGTCCACAGGATCTCACCCAGGTTCACATCGGCAAGGATCATCGGTCGTTCTCCTTCGAACGCACAGGTCGAGGCGCAGTGATGGCCCGACGTGGGCGTCACCGTAGTCGCACCACGATGGTTCCAACGGTGACGGGCACACCGTCAGCGCCCCTCTGGGCGGCCGTGGAATCCAGGTGGTTCTTTCCTCGGCGGCCCAGGACGCGGGAGACTCTCGCATCCCCCGTTCCCGCCTCCACCGAGGCGCCTGCCCCCGAGGTGACCCATGCCAGAGCTGCAGCCCAACCAGATCGTCGATCGGGCGACGGCGGAGCTCGAGAAGCTCGTCGCTGAAGCTCGCGATGGGGCCAAGTCGGCAGAGGAGCTGGTGACCGGTTCCATCGAGAACCTCCAGCAGTTCGTCGAGGACATCGTGGAGTGGGTCACCGACGAGATCGACAAGGTCAGGTCGCAGGCCGACGAGCAGCGCAGCCGCCTGGAGGCGCAGGTGAGCGACCTGCTCGGGACCGTGAAGAAGCCGGTCCGGAAGGCGGCGGACCAGGGTCGTTCGGCTGCTGGTCGCGCGGCCGGCAAGGCGAGCGACGCCGCGAACAAGGCGGCAGCGTCAGCGAGCGGTGCAGCCAGCTCTGCTGCGTCGACGGCCAAGCGGGCGGCGACTTCGGCACAGGTCGCGGCGACCTCCGCCGTCGGCGCGGTGCAGGACGCTGCTCCGCTGCCGTCGGGCCGAGGCTCCAAGAAGAAGGCTGCAGCGAAGAAGGCGCCCGCCAAGAAGGCGTCGGCCACAAGGAAAGCGTCGGCCAAAAAGAAGTCAGCAACGAGGAAACCGGCCAAGAAGAAGGCCACTGCCAAGAAGTCGCCGGCCAAGAAGGGCACTGCCAAGAAGTCGCCGGCCAAGAAGTCGCCGGCGAACAAGGCGGGGACCGCGAACGCTCCCGCGACATCCGACGCCGAGGCGCAGTCGCCGATCTCTCCGGAGTAGTCCGAGCGCTGGTCCGCCCTCTGAGTCCGAATCGATTCGACTCGACGCGTCGAACGGACTTCTTGACGGGCTCTCACCATCCCTTCACCTTGGGCCTGCACGCTGGACCCATGGATGAAACCTCGCGGAGAGCTGCACGCCGGCGGGCGACGATCTCTTTCATCGTCGCTGGCGCGCTCGTTGTGGTCAGCGCTGTCGGACTGCTCGTCATGGAACGCCGCCATGACCGATGGGACGGTCGACTGGGCGGGCGTGGCGACAGGATCGAGCGTCGCCTCGGTGACCTCGGGCCCCGAGCGTGGGACGGACCGGGTCGGGACGCCGACGGCGAACAGGATGGCCACCAGCGTCGCCAGGGCCAGAGTGGCCCGAGTCGGGACGTCGATGGCGAGGACGGATCGTCGACGAGCGGCTCAGGATCCGGAGAACGCACAGAGAACGGTCCGGGTCAACATCCGCGGGGAGAGCGCCCTGCACCATCGGACGACGGCAAGTCGGGCGAGCGTCGTGACGGCGGACAGAGCAGTTCAACAACAACGACGACGGCACCAGCCGCCGACGGGACCTGAGGAGGCCTGATGTTCGTACCTGGAATGTTCTTCTTCGGAGTCGTGCTCCCGGTGGCCGTCGTGGCGCTCATCGCCTACGGCGTCTGGGAGCTGGCCCGGTCCCGGGAGCAGCAGCCAGCGGCGGCGCTCGATGGTGGCGGGGTCGCCGCTTCGGCCGGCGCACGCAGCATCCTCGACGAGCGCTTCGCCCGCGGCGATATCGACGCAGGTGAGTACGTACAACGGAGGGCGTTGCTCGACGGAACGGTTCCGTCGCCACCCACGGACGCCGTTTCGGCGGCCGCAGCGCCGATGGCCACCACCGATGTCGAGTCGACCCCGTTGGCGGCCGAGACGCCGACCACCGAGGTCGTCGCTGAGGCAGCGCCGGTGGACTCCGGGACGGCCTGAGGTCAACCGGACAGTAGGTTGCGGCCATGGACCACATGGTCGAACCACCGGCCTGGTTGCGCCGGTCGCTATCGATCCTGCCCGAGCAGCAGACGATCACCGTCGCAGGGTGCGATATCAACCTGCTGGTCTGGGGCAGACCGGGCCAGCCGGGGATCGTGCTCGTCCACGGTGGTGCCGCTCACGCGCACTGGTGGGCACCGATCGCTCCGCTCATCGGTGACTACCGCGTAGTCGCGCTCGACCTGTCGGGTCACGGCGACAGCGGGCATCGGTCGGAGTATCGCGTCGACCTCTGGGCCGAGGAGGTGCTCGCCGCTGCGGCAGCGATCGGCGCGGCAGGTGCCCCGGTGGTGGTGGGGCACTCGATGGGCGGCTTCGTCGCCGTCGTCACAGCCGTGCTCGGTGGCGACGGGGTGGCCGGCACGATCGTGCTCGACTCGCCGATGGTCGAGGACGACCCGGAGGTGGAGGCGGCACGGATCGGTGCAGCGTTCGGCGCGCCCAAGACGTACGCGACGCTCGACGAGGCGGTCGCCCGCTTCCGGACCGTGCCGGGACAGGATCACTACGACCCGTTCATCCTCGACCACGTCGCTCGCCGATCGCTGAAGGAGACGCCCGAGGGCTGGACGTGGAAGTTCGACCGGGGCCTGTTTCGGGCGATCAGTCGCAACGTGGCGGCCGAGCAGTTGCCGAAGATCCACACACGGGTGGCGCTGCTGCGGGCCGAGCATGGCCTCGTCACTCCGGAGATCGGTCAGATCATCTACGAGAACTTGGGCCGCGTCGCACCCGTCGTGGAGCTACCGGAGGCAGGACACCACATGATGCTGGACCAGCCGCTGATCCTGCTCACAGCGCTGCGTGCACTCCTGGCAGATTGGGATCACTCGGTCCCGTTCCATCGCTGACGGGTGAGGTTGCGTCGCCGGACTGCGGCGGCCCGCTGGGCCCACCGTTTCGTTCCCCTCGGATTCCCATGACGGCCAACCACCTGGAACAGTCGCCGAAGTCAGTGGAGTTCCCGGCTGGCCTCCTGCACTGCGAGCCGACTACCGTGGTCAGCACGCCGCGGGGTGGAGCAGTTCGGTAGCTCGTCGGGCTCATAACCCGAAGGTCGCAGGTTCAAATCCTGCCCCCGCCACCATCTGAAACAGCAGGTCAAAGGCCCTTTCCGAGGAATCGGGGAGGGCCTTTCTGCTGCCTGTTCCCCCGATCTTCTACCGGGTTTTCTACCGGATCGGCTGGTACAGCCCACGAAGGTCCGTGACGGGACCTTCCGGGCCGGGATGACGGCCGTCCTTGCGTGGCCTGGGTTCGGACCGCTCGCGGGGCTTGGGGAGGGCGGTTGGGGTGATCTTCGGGTTCTCGGTAGAACGCGCGGGTCGAAGGGGCCGGTAGACCGTTCCCCCGAGTGGGCGTAGGCTGATCGGCACAGTCCCGCGTTGCCCGTCGAACGCCCCGGGTGCGGACGCAAGGCTGCTCGGCGTTCCTTCTGGACTACCTCGAAGGAACAGCCATGCGCGGCTATGTCGTCAAGAAGGGCAAGAGCTACTACGCGGTCGTCTACGACGGTGTCGACCCCGGTACGGGCAAGGAGAAGCGCAAGTGGGTCTCGGCGGGTCCGCGTCGCAGCGACGCGGAGAAGCTGGTGACCGATCTGGTGAAGCGCCGCAACCAGGGAGTGTCGGTCGCGACCGAGAAGCTGACGCTGGGTGAGTACCTGACGGGGCGGTGGTTGCCGATCCAGGAGAGCCAGATCCGCAAGAGCACGTTCGATTCGTATCGGCGCAACATCGAGCTGCACGTGTTGCCGGCGCTGGCCAAGATGCCGTTGGAGAAGCTGACCGCGAGCGACCTCGACGCGTTGTACGCGTCGCTTCTGGTGCGGGGCCGCAAGGCGGCGACTCGCACCGGTGAGGGTCTGGCACCGAAGACGGTGCGGTCGATCCACCTGGTGGTGCACAAGGCGCTCGCGGACGCGGAGCGCAAGGGCCTGGTGATCCGCAACGTCGCCGCGCTGGCCGATCCGCCCAAGGTCGGCGCCCGCAAGCAGATCGAGATCAAGGCGTGGACCGCGGAGCAGCTCGACGTGTTCCTCGAAGCGATCGAGGCGCACCGTCTCGCCCCGGCGTTCCATCTGGCGTCGTACACGGGGATGCGCCGGGGTGAGTTGTTGGGGTTGCGTTGGAAGGACCTCGACCTCGACGCGAACCGTCTGTCGGTGCGCCAGGCGTTGGTGTCGGTGGCCTATGAGATGCACATCTCCGATGTGAAGACCGGGTCGGGGCGGCGCACGATCGACATCGAAGAGGAGACCGTCGAGGTCCTCCGCCAGTGGCGCAAGGCCCGTGAGCTCGAGGCCGGTGGACCGATCGGCGAGGAGGCGTTGGTGTTCTCCAAGCCCGACACCACGTGGATCCACCCTGACGTGTTCAGCCAGACCTTCGACCGAGTCGTCGCGAGGATCGCGGTCCCCGAGATCACCTTGCACGACCTGCGCCATACCCATGCGACGCTGCTGTTGCAGGCGGGGGTGTCGGTGAAGGTGGTGTGCGAACGGCTCGGGCATTCGAACCCGGCGTTCACGATGTCGGTGTACCAGCACGTGTTGCCGGGCATGCAGGCCGAAGCGGCCGTCGCGTTCGCGCAGGTGCTGCGCAACGCCCACATGGTCAGGACCGCGATGGGGACCGCCGTGGCGACGGTAAACGGGCCGTCAGGGAAGGTGACCCCACTCGGTGTCGAAGGTGTGCTCGAGGCGTTGGGTGGCATTGAGGACCCCTCGACGATGGCGGAGATCGCGGCCGAAGCGGTGCGCATGATGAACCGCGCCACCCTTGCCGCGCCATCGGCGGGCACGGTTGGGTGGCAGGACGTGGGCGACACCTACCGGCTGTTGGGCGAGCTGGGTGTGCTCGTCGACCGACTGCCCCAGGTGTGTGATCAGCTGGCCCGCACGTTCCAGCGGCCCGCGTTTCGGTCATCGACCCGCAGCGATTCGGAGACCTCCGAGACAGCGACGTCGTTGCTGGCTGTCGCGGCGGACGAGATGGTCAGAGCCGACGAGTACGGGCGGGCACTGGGCCGCTGCATCGCCGCGGCTCATGCCGCCGTGTCGCACCTGGCCCCGCTCGGCGACGACACCCCCGTCATGGACACCTCGACGGAGGCCACAGTCGTGGCCGAGAGCGGAGAGGGGGAGCGGTCGTGACCAGCGATGTGAACGTGATCGAGGTGCTGGGACACGACCTTCTGTTGGTCGAGACCAGCGGAGCGGAAGTGCACCTGGCGTCGCTGTGCGACGGTGATGATCGGCGGGCGGCGGTGAAAGCGACCGGCGCCGAGTACGTCGAGCCACCGGAGGTCGTTGCCGGCTATGACCAGGCTGCGCTGTATCGCGAGCGCTGGTCGCCCAAGACCTTGTGCGGCCGTGGGTGGGTCGAGATGGCCGCGGGTGACGGCGGCACGTTCCGTCGTTGGCAGGTGATCTCGCTGGTGCCGACGTGTCGGTCGTGTCTGCGGGTGATCGACACGTGGTTCGCGCCCGTAGAAGCTCCCGACGGGATGGAGTTGCTGGCGTCGGTCGTGGCCGACACGGTGGAGACGTTCGGGTGCTCACGGGTGGTGGGCGCCCCGGTCGAACACGTCGAAGCGCTCCGCCGGGCGATCCGCAAGCACCTCCGCGCCCGGGGCTACCGGGCCGAAACCCACCACGTCAACGGTGTGGTGCACGTGTTCTCCGAGGGCGCGTACGCGGCGATCGCCCCGGACGTGCTCGCGCAGCGCGACCGCGAAGTCGCTGCCCGGATCGGCCAGATCATCTCGGGGATCGTTCGCGAACCGGCCCGGCTCCAAGACCAGCCCGACGTCGTCTTGTGGAGCACCTGGGTCCTCGACCTGTGAGCCAGCGGTCGCCTGGCCCGACCGGCGTGGTGCGGTCAGCCAGGCGCCGCGGCCAGGCGTCGACCCGATGGGGTCAGCTCGTAGGGGACCGTGCGGCCGTCGGCCTTGGGGCCGGCGTGCTTGCGGACCAGGCCCTTGTCGGCCAGGCGACGCAGCGCCTGGGTGACGGTCTGGCGTGACAGCTGGAGCGTGTCGGCCAGCTCGCTGGGCAGCATCGCGCTGGGTGCAGCCGCGAGCTCGGCGAGCAGAACCTCGTTGGTGGGCACCGAGGTGCTGCGTGCGGCTTCGGCCGCGGCTTCAACGACCAGCGCAAGGGCGTGGACCGCGCCGCGGGTCTCGGCTGCCATGACCGGGTCGGTCGTCGTCGCGGCCTCCGATGCCAGGCGGTGCTCCCACGCGCCGAGCTCTCCGAGCAGCTCGAGCAGTGCCGGTCGTGATGGCCCAGCGATGAGCGTGCGGCCACAGCCACGAGCCAGGGAGTCGGTTCGCGTTGGGGCACCGATCAACTGGATCAGGTCCGTGGCCTTGGCATCGGTGGGAGATGGGCGGGGCATCGGGGCACCTCCTCGGGTGCGCTGTGGTCTCGAACCCAATGGTACGAACCACCAACCGAGATAGCAACTATCTGTTTACTATCCGTGGTTCAGGGCCAGGGGTTCGGGATGAGACGGTGGCCGTCGAGGTCGACGAGGACGACCCCGGCGGTATCGGTGCTGGCCATGAGGCGCGGTTCGGTCCGGTCAAGGGGCGTGCACCAGATCGCCGTGGCGACCTTCGCTGGTGGCCGGTTCGGTTGCTCGAAGGTCGGGGGTCCGTTGGCGACGAGCGCGAAGCCTCCGGCGTCGACGGCGACGGCCTCGGCGCCGCGGGCCAGGTTCGTGGTCTTGGGTGAACAGGCCGGGACCACCAGCAGGTTCACGCCGAGCTGGGCCAACGCGTCGGTGATGGCAGGGTCGCAGAGGTCCCGGCAGATACCGATGGCCATGCGCCACGGCCCCGAGATGTGCACCGTGATCGTGGATGCGACATCGGTCAGCGGCTCGGTTCCCAGCGCCCCGTCGTATGGGACACGCTTGAGAGTGCGGATGGGCTGGTCGGGCGGGATCGTCCCGTCGGGTCGAGCGATCCAGGTTGATGCGACGTTGCGGAGGGTCTTGCCTGTCGACTCGTGGCCGCTGCCAGCAACCACGAGGGTCGGTCGCTGCGGGCGTGCTTGGCGCAGCCGGTCGATGACATCGACGTACCCGCTGAACTCGGGCAGGACCACGACCGCCGCGTCGAGGCCAAACGCGTCGGCCACCACGCGCTCGGTGGCTTCGAGGTGGCCGGCACGGTCGCGGGGCCGGATCGGTGGCCGGTCGAATTCCCACTCAGCGCTCGACGCGTTCGGTACCCCGGCGACCCATGGACGTGCCCGCTGGTCACCGGTCGCGAGCGCCGGCGCAAGCACTCGGCTGAGCGAACGATCCACCAGGACCGAAGGGACTCCCGGCTGCGGCCGGTAGATCCCTGCCCGGCGCGTCCGGCCTGCACCGTCAGCGGCGCGGAACCGAGGTGCCGAGAACGCCCGTCCCAGCGAGTACAGGTCAGCGATGTGATCGCTGCCCGCGGACATGACGATGTCGCCCGGCTCGATCTTGTCGCCGCGCGAGGCCAAGAGCTCGGCCCACTCCGCGGCCAGATCATCGCCCCAGATGTCATCGACCGCTCGGGCACACGCCACCGCGGCGACCAACGGGTCCACGTCGTCGAACGCGGCGCCCACCGTGGTGAGGTGGGCATGAACAGTCTCAGCGGCGAAGTCGAACACCGCGATGCCGGGCGGCTCGGTGGCGACTGCTGATCGGATCGCGTCCAGCATGTCGCGAGCCCCGACCGCGACCTGCGTCCAATCGCGGCCCTCGGCCAGCTCCTCGCAGCGGACGAGCAGTGCCTCGAGGAACTCGATCAAGTGAGCCCCGCGGGCCTGGCCTGGTGCGGGTAGCCACCCATCGAAGCTCATGACCGCCATTGTGGACCGATCACGCGACGGCCTGAGACGGGCCGTGGCGACCCAGCAGCCGGTCGAGATCGGCGCGGGGCACCCGGAGTGTGCGGCCGATCTCGATGCAGGGCAGGCCGGTCTCGCCGCCGGTGGCGCGCCACTGACGGGCCGCCGCGTAGGCGGCGTTGCGGCTGATGCGAAGAATCGCCGCCGCTTCCTCGACGGTGAGGACCTCGGCGGGGGTGTCGGCAGATGCGGTGGTCATCGGACTGGGCCTCCTGTGCGTTTCCGTACCTGGGTAAGCCGCGATCGGGGGTCAAAATCGACAACAAACCCCGCGGCGTTACCGCTCGATCGCCTGACCGGCCAGAGCAGGGTCGACGGGGTGGGCGAGTTCCCAGGCCGTGAGCTCGCCCGTGGATCGGTGGAGCCGGTCGGCGACGGCGATGTCGGCGGGTGGGGCGGGGATGCGGGGGAGGGCTTCGCCGTCGAGTGGGTCGTTGGCTGCGGTGAGGTAGAGGTGGTTGGCGTTGCGGCCTCGAGTGATGTCGACGTAGGTCTCGGCGCGGGTGGCCGTGGCGTCGACTCGACTGGTGGAGACCGATCTGGTGGAGCCCTGCACGGCGTAGCTGGTGAGCGCGTAGGCGTGGTCGATGCCGACCTCGACTCGGCCGGCGGCAGTGCGGTGGTGGTCGAAGAAGCTGCGGGGCAACTCGATGGTGCCGATGCCGTCGAAGTCGACGGTGACCCGATCCGTCTCCGGTCGCTGCGGGTCGTGGCGAGTGGCGGTGATGGTGCCGAGGGCGCCGTTGCGGACATAGGCGTGGCGGTCGCCGTCGACGTGGAGGGCCCGGTTGGGGGCGCGGGCGGTGACGCGGTCGCCGGTGGCGAAGCTGCGTCCTCCGCTGGCGGGGATCTGGTCGTCGCCGAGTTCGCCGTTCACTTGGCGCAGGAGGTGGGCAAGGCGGTTGAGCTGGCGGCGGGTGGTGTTGCGCCGGTCGACCATGGGGTGGTCGTCGCCGTTGCGGTGGGCGTCCCACCAGCGGCCGAGGACCTGGCGGTACATGGTCAGGTCATCACCGACGACGTGGAGGTGTCCGGCTGCGGCGAGGGCGTCGAACGCGGTATCGATGTCGCCTCGACGGAGCGCATCGGCGGCGGCTCGGTCGCTGGGGTGTTGGAGCCTGTGGCTGGTGGTCAGTTCGGGGGTGATGTGGGGGTGGCGTTCGCACAGCACCCGGAACATCCCTCCGGCGGCGATGGCGCCGTGTTGAGCGGGGTCGCCGACGAGACGCACGGCGGCCCCGGCGCGAGTGGCCATGTCCATGAGCGTGTCGAGGGCTTGGTCGTGCAGCGTGGAGGCTTCGTCGATGACGAGGACGGTGCGGGCGTCGAGGGGTGGGTGGTCGGGGTCGGTGTGGGCGAGGTACCAGGCGACGGTCTCGCACTCGATCTCGGTGGCCGCCGCGAGGGTGCGGGCGGCTTCGCCCTTCACCGCGGCACCGACGACGCGGTAGCCGGCGGCTCGCCAGGCATCGGCGCAGGCAGCGACGGTGGTGGTCTTGCCGGTGCCAGCCCGGCCGATCGCGGGTTGGAACCGGTGGCCGCTTTGGCACCACGACCGAACCAGGTCGCGCTGTTCACCGGTCAGATGCGGGTGGCCGGCGAGCGCGGTGGCGAGGTGGTGGTCGGTGACGTGGTGGGTGCCTTCGTGGCGACCGGCCCGGAACCGTGCTGCGATGCGGTTCTGCATCTCGAGCATCGCTCGGGTGGTGAACAGCGGCTCGTCGCCGTCGGTGAGCGCGACCACATGACCAGACGCGAGGAACCCGTCGGTCAGCTCGAGGACCTGGGTCGCGCCACCGAGGAGTGGTTGGGCGACACCGTCGGGATCGGGGACCCCGACGTTCGCGACCGCGGCGATGGCGTCGGCTCGGGCGAACACCGACCCACCGGCACAGATCCCGTCATCGGCTGCGAGGAGTCGGTAGACGGTCTCTGTCCTATCCCGCTGGCTATCCGGTTGGCTATCCCGTTGGGTATCCGGTTCACGGATGGGTGGGGCGAGCCGGTCGAGATCATCGCTGGTCAGACCGGCTCTTTCGGCGCGTGCCCGCCAGTCGGCGATGAGCTTGTCGGCGGGGGTGTGGTTCTTGGCGGGGCGTGTACGCAACACGATGTGTTCGACCTCGCCGGGATGCGCGCCACGGCCGATCTCGGTTTCGAGCTCGGCGAGGGCGTCGTCGATCTCGTTGCGGCGCTTCGAGAACTCCGACACGACGGCCTGGTCGATGCCGTCGATCTCCCATCCGGACTTGCGGCCGGGCCGCCATCGCACATCGAGCTGGCTGGCGAGCTGGTGGCGCATCTCCGCGGTCGCCAACGCGGACGCGGCTTGGGCGTTGCGGTACAGGCAGCGTGACCACAGCGACCGGTGGGAACCGTCGGGAACCTGGACGGTGTTGAGCACGACGTTGTGATGGTGGGGGAACGGGTCCAGTGCTCGTGAGGTGAGGTGCCGGAACGACGCCACCATCAACCCCTGCGCCGCTACTGGTTGGCCGTCGATGCGCCCCACGGCACGCTCCTCGATCCAGCCGAGCGCCCAGTCGTTGCCGGCCTGGATCGACCCCAGCACCGCCCGTCGGGTCGTGTCGTTGCCGAGCAGGGCCAACACCCCGAGGGATTTCTCGGTGGTGAGCGTCAGGTCGTAGGCGACGCGCACTGCCGGTGGTCGTCGTCGTTCGAGGAACTCGGCCAAGTGCTCACGGGTGACCAACCAGCGGCCCTTGGTGCCCCGATGCGCTTCCAGGTACGCCCGGCGAGGCTGACGACCCGCGGCGACCGACTGGGCGATCTCCACCGAGTGGTCCTCGTGGTAACGGGCAACCCCGCGCAGGTAGCGGTTGGTCACACCGGCGAGGCGGGCTGCGTCGCTGATCGACAGCTGATCCTCGGGGCCACCGAGGGCACGGACCTGCTCGGGTGTCACGCCCTCGTCACGGGCCTGTTGGCAGCGAGCCAGCTCTTCCTCGCTCACCCATCGGGACCCGTCCTCATCGACCAAAGGGACCAGATACGCCGCGCCGGGCTCGGTCTCGGCAGCGCCAACCGGATGACCAGCGGGATCTTCGGTTGAGCCTTGACCGGCCGTCGGTGGGAGTGCCGCGTGTACCAGGCGGGTCCCGGCGTCGAGCATCCGCTCGACCTCGCGATGCGTGACCCCGAGGACCGCGGCAGCGTCCGCGACGTCATAGAGCCGCTCGCCGTGGGCGCCGGTCCGCGAGTGTGCCCCTGCACCCAACGTCGGGCGTCGACCGGCCGAGCCCTGCGCGGTGATCAACCGTTCCCCGGTGTGGGGATCACGGCCAGCGAGCACCGACGCGAAGTCATGGCGCTGCACCGCCCCCGCCAGGCCGGTGGCCGCGGCGTGGCGGCCCATCCACCGACCCGGTTCCTCGCCCTTGTCCGCGTAGTACTGCTCCGCGCCCTCTGCCCCCGATGGAGCGGGGCCGCCCGCCCCGGGGGTCTTGGCGGCGGGCGGGTTCAGGTAGCGGACGATCGAGTCCACGACCCGGGCCGTGTCGGCCCGGCCACCGCCGAGCGGGGTGACGGTGAACTTCACGACGAGCTGCCAACCGGATAGCCAACAGGTTCCCCGAAGGGGAACCTGTCAATGTGTGCGCGCCAGACCTGCCGTTGAGAACCGACGTGGGTTCCCGCGATGACCGGGCTTCCGGGAGAGCCGGGACGGCGCCTGAGGCTCATCGCCCAAGGGCCTGACGCGCTGCTGGTGGGGTGCGGTCGGAGTGGGTGGCTCGGTCACGAAACCGATCCAGATCGACCGCCGCGTTGGTGACCTTCGCTCGGTGCTCGGCGACACCGTCGAAGCCCTCGAGGTGAGCCGAGAACAACCGCTCATGGGTGGCCCGGGTCCACTCGGGCACCCGCTCGAGCTGTCGGGCCTGCAATGGTGCGACCTCGAGGAACACGTCGAAGCGGTCCGGGCCGCCACTCCGGCGGACGAGCCCGAACTTGACCATCCGATCGGTGATCGCCACGAGCCGGCTGTTCGGCCCGGTCCCGCCCCCGAGCCCGATCGAGCGGCTCAGCTCGTCCGCGGGGATCTTGGCCGGGACCTCGTGGCGCCACAGCTCGGGCATTCGGCGCAACAGCACCACCGCGCTCGGTCCGATGACAGCAGACCAGCACTGCTCGACGTAGGTGTCCGAAAGGTCGAAGCCGACCTGTCGAACCTGGCGGTTCGGGTGGTTGACGGGCGTGAAGGTGAGAGTTCGGCCGTGTTCCATGCCCAGGTAAGCCGCGAACGGGTCCGAATCCCGCGCTCAAGGTGGACAGCGCCCGCGAACCTGCCCGGTGGGAGCCAGATTCGTTGGTAGCCTGGCTGTCATGTTGCAGTCGATCTTCCTTTGATCCACGGACCCCTGGGACGCGTGTCGCGTCCGGGTTGATCGGCGAACCCTGACGGAGGGGTCGCTCGTTCGTGGATCGCGTGTGGCCGCGCCGGTTGGCGGTGATGGTCACCCACTGGGAAGGAACTGGTCTTGGTTCGCAACACAGAGGTTCGGGCGCGGTCGCGCGCCCAACTCGGCGCCGCGTCGGTGCACGTGGAACGAGGGGGTCGGCCGGTCCTGGTCGACGTGTCGGTGTCGGTCTCGGCGGGCACCCGTCTGGGCGTGGTGGGTGAGAACGGTCGCGGCAAGTCGACGCTGCTGCACGTCCTCGTGGGGACGCTGCGCCCTGACTCGGGGACGGTCAGCCGGATCGGCAGCATCGGCGTCGCTGAGCAGGAACTGGCTGCTGGAGACGCGCGAACCGTCGGTGAGCTGATCGACGTGGAGCTGGCCGATGCCCGCGCCGCGTTGAAGGCCCTCGACGAGGCTGCCGCGGCCATGGCCGCGGAGGTCGAGGGTGCTGACGACGAGTACGCGGCGGCGCTCGATGCTGCGACGGCGCTCGACGCGTGGGATGCGGACCGACGCGTTGACTTGGCGCTCGACGCGCTCGGCGCGGTGCGCGACCGCAGCCGCGCACTCGCTCAGATGTCGGTCGGGGAGCGCTACCGGGTGCGCCTGGCGTGCCTGCTCGGTGCTCAGCACGACTTCTTGCTCCTCGACGAGCCCACCAACCACCTCGACGAGCACGGCCTCGACTTCTTGACCGCCGCGCTGCGCGACCATCCCGGCGGGGTGGTCCTGGTCAGCCACGACCGGGTGTTGCTCGCCGATGTCGCGACCAAGATCCTCGACCTGGATCCCAGCATCGATGGGCGGCCCCGCGTCTACGGCGATGGCTATGAGGGCTACCGGGCCGGTCGTTCGGCGGCGATGGCCCGCTGGGAGCAGGACTACGACCAGCACCTGGCCGAGGAGGCCCGCCTCGCCGACGACCTTTCGGCGGCGCAGAACCGGCTTCGTTCGAGCTGGCGTCCACCGAAGGGCACCGGCAAGCACCAGCGCGCCACTCGGGCACCGTCTCTGGTTCGGGCGGTGAACCGACGGATCGACGACCTCGCCGACCACGCCGTATCGAGACCGGTGGCGCCGCTGCGGTTCCACATGCCCGAACTGGCAACGCTGTCCGGCGTGACGCTCGTGCGAGCCGAGGAGGTCGCGGTCGACGGCCGGCTCACGGGTCCGGTCACCGTCGCGCTCGAATCCGGCGACCGTCTCCTGATCACCGGTCCGAACGGGGCCGGCAAGTCCACCCTGCTCGCGGTGCTTGCCGGACAGCTCGAAGCGGACCAGGGCTCGGTGAGGGTCGCGGCGAACGCTCGCATCGGCTTCGTCGCCCAGGAGACCCCGTCAGCTGACCGACGCCGAGTCCATGACATCTACGAAGCCCGTATGCATCAACTCCGTCACCTGGGACTCGATGCGACCGTGCCGTTGCGGTCCCTCGGGCTGCTCTCGGCTGCCGACACCGCTCGACCCCTTGCCGAGCTCTCCATGGGCCAGCAGCGCCGTCTCGACCTCGCCCTCGCCCTCGCCGGCCGACCCCACGCCCTGCTCCTCGACGAACCCACCAACCACCTGTCGATCGCGCTCGTCGACGAGCTCACCGAGGCCCTCGACGCCACGGCCGCAGCGGTCGTCGTCGTGACCCATGACCGCCAGCTCCGCCGCGACCTCGGCCACTGGCCAGAACTGGTGATTCCTGGACGAAACGAGGCCCACAAGGCGTGATATCGCGCTGTCTATCCCGCTGGGTATCCGGTTGAAGAATCTCGAGGATTTCTCGCCAACCGGATAGGTAACGGGAGACCCAACGGGATGGGCCGCGCGGAGCCTCCTGGTGTCCAACCAGCACCAGGAGGTCCTCCCGATGACAACGATCGTGCATGCTCTGAACGAGGAGTGGGCCACGTTGGCCCGCTCTCCGAAGGCTCGTCGAGCGCTGATGCGCTGGACGGCCCGCCACCCCGAGCTCGGCCAGGCCCAGAGCTTGAACGACTTCGTCGACACCCGGGGTCGACGCGACTGGGGGGCGAGCGCGTTGCGGGTGCTCGCCACCGAGGCTCCCGGTGATGAGATCGCGGCCCGCACGTTGCTCCAGGCGCTACTCGGCGGGGTGGTCCGTGTCGTTGCCGGGGTGGTGCACGACGAGCCGGACTCGGTGGGTGAGGTCGTGTCGATCGCGTGGAACCGGATCCGCACCTACCCACCGCAGCGGCCGGGACCGGTGGCGGCGAACGTGGTGCTCGACGTCCGCAAGGAGTTCCTCCGCAACAGGGCCACGATCGAGTGCCCGGTCGAACCCGAGGTGCACAACCGGCGCTTCGGCGCCGATCCCAACCCGACCCCGGACCAGGTCGTGTGCGAGCAGGAGTTGTTCGACGAGCTCCGCAGCGCCCAGGAGCAGGGCATGGTCTCCCGCGCCGCGCTGGCGACGATCATCCGTACCCGCCTGGGCGGTGAGTCGCTGGTCGACGTGGCCGCGGACATGAACATGTCGGCGGACGCGATCTGGCGTCGACGCACCCGCGCCGAGCGCTGCCTGCGCGTCCTGCCGCTGGCGAGCTGATGGGTGCTCGAGCGGGATCGACCCGAGGTCAGGAGACAACTCCGAGACGATCGGGTACCGTCGTTGCTGGTCGACGTCGTGGTCGGCCCGGTCTCGTCTGCCTGACCGATACGGGGCGGACCTCCCACCTCAGCGCCACTCGCTGTCGATCCCTCATGGGTGCGGTCCGCCGCCGTCCCGTGTTGGTGGGATGGTCGGCGCTGGGTACGGGTCCCCTCGGACGAGGAGGCACACCCATGCCTTGGTTCGGTCACCCACCCCGACGCGCCGTGATCAGCGCCCTCTGTGTTGCGCTGGTTCTCGCGCTCGCCGGTTGCAGCGATGACGACAGCGATACCGCGGCGTCGTCGACGACCGCCGCAGACAGGACATCGACCACCGCGTCGACGTCCTCGACGTCGCGGGACACCACGACGACCACGACCGAGGCCACACCGGTCACTACTGCTCCGGGTACGACCGCGGAGCAGGAGGTGATCGATCGCTACGTCGGCTACTGGAACGCGCGCTTCAACGCGAACGCTGGGGTCCCGAACCCCGACGATCCGGCGTTGCGCGACTTCGCCACTGGCCGTCAGCTCGATGCCGTGGTTGCCGAGACCCAGTCCAACCTCGACTCGGGTGTCGCGTTCGAGCGAGCCGCAGAACCACACAACATCCAGCGGGTCACGGTGGTGGAGATCGACGGCGACCGGGCCGTGGTCCAGGAGTGCGTGGTCGATGACGGCCTGGTCGTGAGCCGTGACACCGGTGAGGTGGTCGATGACTCGGTCAGCACCCACAACGTCCAGGCCGAGATGCTTCGGGTCGACGGGGTGTGGAAGGTGTCGGAGGCTCGACTCCTCCAGCAGTTCGAGGGGGTGGCCGGATGCGCACTCGCGTCTTGACGGCTTTGCTCCTCGCCGGGGCCTCGGTCCTGCTTGCCGCGACACCGGCCGGTGCCGGCAACCGTCCTCCTCCAGGTGGAGGAGGTGGCGCCTACGTCGACGGTGACGGCGACCCGACGGCCACCGCAGGCGACGGCACCGCGAACCCCGGTGGTGGCGGCTCGGGTGGCGGTGGAGGAGGAGGAGGGGAAGGTCCGCCGTGTGAGTGGCACGTCGTCATCGAGGACGACTTCCAGATGGGCATCTACGACGTCGACACCCTCCAGACCCAGCACTCGGCGACGGGACGCTGGCTCGAGTACTGGTGCGAAGGTACCGGCGCCGTCGCTGTCGACGGCTACTTCATCGTCCCCGAGGGCGGTCTGGTCGACCCGGCCGCTCTGGCTCAGCAGGCGTTGCAGTCCGTGCAGATCGCGCCGCCCGCGATCCGCACGAGCCCAGAAGAGAGCGGACGGCTGTACGTGCAGATCCCGACGTGGTTGTGGATCGATTCGTCGTGGTGGCAGCCCTACACCGCTACCGCGCAGGCGGGCCGGGTGTGGTCGACGGTGACCGCTCGACCGGTGTCGGTCACCTGGGGCACCGGTGATGGTGGCAGCGAAGTGTGCCGTGGCCCCGGGGTCGCCTGGTCGCCCGGCGTCGACGAGGACGCCAGCAACTGCACCCACACCTACCGCCGGTCGTCAGCCTCGGCCGACGGCGGCACCTTCGACCTCTCGGCCACGGTCCGCCTCGAGATCACCTGGACCTCCAATGCGCCGTTCGGTGGGACCCTCCCGGCGATCACGCGCACCTCGACCCTCGATGTCGAGGTGGGCGAGATCCAAGCGATCGGCACGAGAGGCGACTGACATGGCATCCACCCCAACCGTCCGCGCGCCCCGATCGGGAGCACCGAGCACGAACGGCCACCGCCCCGACCCCGTCGCGGGCATCGCCCCACCCCGCCGCCGGGTGCGCATGCCCGAGCTGGTGGTCGGCGTGCTGGTGATGACCGTGTTCGCTCTCGGCGCGGTCCTGTGGCACCTGAGCGCCGTCGACAAGTCACCAGCGCTTGCGGTCATCGGCACCGTCGAACGAGGCCAGACCCTGTCGTCATCGGATGTTCGTGTGGTCTACGTCGCCAGCGACGACAGGCTCGCCCACCTGACCCAAGCCGACATGAACAGCGTGGTCGGCCAGGTGGCGCTCGTCGACCTGGCACCGGGAACCCTGCTCACGCACTCGGTCGTCGCAGACCGTCCTGCGCTCGAGGCGGGCGACGGCATCGTCGGACTGTCGCTCGAACCGGGCGGCTACCCAGCGATGGGACTGTCGCCAGGTGACCTCGTCAACGTGGTCCGAACCGTCGACCCCGCCGACCCGATCACGGACGGCACCGACCAAGGCGACACAAGCGACGACGGTGCTGACGCCAGCATTGGCACCGGCGACGTGGTGATCGCCCGCGGGGCGACGGTCGTCTCGGTCGAGGAGCTGGCGAGTGACCGACTGCTCGTGTCGATCCTCGCGCCGGAGGGCGACGCGGTTGCGGTCGCGGCCCGGGCGGGGTCGGGGTCGTTGCGGCTCGTGCAGGTGTCGCCATGAGATCCGTGGCGTTGTGCTCGGCCCGGGGAGCACCCGGGGTCACCACCACCGCTCTGCTCGTCGCGTCGCACCTCGACGCCGTGATGGTGGAGGCGGACCTGTCCGGTGGTGTGGTCGCGGTGCGTTACGGCCTCGGACGCGAACCGGGCCTGGTCACGTTGGCTGCGGCGAATCCGCACGAGCCCGGCGGTTGGCTCGACCACGCCCAGAACGCCGGCGGCATCCCGGTGCTCGTCGGCCCGGACGCCGCGGAGACAGCGGAGTCACTGTGGCGAACAGCGGGGGAGCGGATCATGGGCGTCCTCGGCCGCTCCAACGGAACGGTCGTCATCGACGTCGGCCGGATCTGGCGCCGCCCCCGCATCCTCGACGCCGCCGAGGTGGCGTTGGTGCTGGCCCGACCCAATGCCGAGGAGCTCGTCGCCGCATCCCACGCGGTCGCAACGCTGAACGCCACCAACCTCGGCCACCGCGGCGCCCAGGTTGGGGTGGTGCTCGTCGGTGACGGCACCTACCGGCCCACCGAGATCGGTGACTCACTCGGCGCGCCGGTCCTGGCCCACCTGCCCGACGACCCCACGACCGCCGCCCACCTCCGCGACGGGGGAACCACCTCCCGATCCCTCGCCCGCTCCCGGCTGTCCCGAGCGGTCGCCGGGCTCGCGGACCTCATCGACCAGCCCGCCGCCCAAGTCCCTGACGTCGTGACGGTCGGATGAGCGCCACCGTCGCACTCACGCCACCCACGAGCTCGACCGCGTCGTCGGCCCCGCTCGAGGGCGAGGCCGCGGAGCTCGTCGGCCGATTGCATCGCATCGTCGGCGAATCGCTCACCGCCGCCCACAGCGCCCATGAGGACGAGGGTCAGGGCCGCCTGTCGGTACCCGATGAACGGGCCCTGGCCCGCAAGTTGTTGGCCGACGAGCTGCGCCGACTGGCAACAGACGCCTACTCCACAGGTCGCCAACCGCTCGACGAAGCCACCGAGGACGCGGTGATGACCGCGGTGCTCGATCGACTCCACGGCCTCGCCCGCCTCCAACCGCTGCTGGATGACCCGTCGATCCGCGACATCCACATCTCGGGGGCGAACCGGGTGTGGCTCACCATGCGCGACGGCACCAAGGTGCGTGGCCCGTCGGTCGCCGCGTCCGACGACGAGCTGGTCGAGCTGATCGCCACCGCCGCCCGGCGACTTGGTCGAAGCGAACGCCGCTGGGACCACGCCCAGCCCGAGCTCAACCTCCAACTCCCCAACGGCGACCGGCTCCACGCCCTCATGGCCGTGTCAGGTCGACCCACGGTGACGATCCGCCGCCACGACTTCGACATCCACCGTGTCGACCAGCTCGTCGCACGCGGTGTGTGCAACGACCTGCTCGCCGGGTTCTTGTCGGCCGCGGTGCGGGCCCGAGCGAACGTCATCGTTGCCGGGGGCACCGGTACCGGCAAGACCACGATGCTTCGCTGCCTCATCAACGAGATCGACCCCGACGAGCGGCTCATCACCGTCGAGGACTCACTCGAGATCGGCCTGGAACGCTTCGAGGACCTCCATCCCGACCACGAGACCCTCGAAGCCCGCGAGGCCAACACCGAAGGCGTCGGCGCGATCACCCTCGCCGACCTCGTCCGCTCCGCGCTGCGCATGGACCCACACCGCGTCATCGTCGGTGAGGTTCGCGGCGCCGAGGTGCTCCCGATGCTGCTCGCCATGTCCCAAGGCAACGACGGGTCGATGTGCTCGATCCACGCCGATTCGTCCAAGGGCGTCTTCGGGCGGCTCGCCATGTACGCGGCCATGACCCCCGAGCGGCTGGTGCCCGAGGTGACGAACCTGCTCGTCGCCAACGCCGTCGACCTCATCGTGCACCTCGGCTGGGTCGAGGGTGAACGGCGCATCACCAGCGTCCGCCAGGTCACCGGCACGCTCGAAGGCCCACACATCGTCTCCAACGAGCTCTGGCGTCCCGACGCCACGGGCACGGCGGCCCCGGCCGCGCCACCCACCCGGGAGCTGACCGACAAGCTCGAGCGCTACGGCTTCGACATCGAAGCCCACGCCATGGCCGACGGGTGGTGGCGATGAGCGTCCTCGTCATCGCCGCACTCGCGGCCGGCGCTGCGCTGGGGCTCCTGCTCGTCGCCGCCGGGCTCACCGGCAGACCGATCCTCGAAGGGGTAGGAGCCGGCGCACAACGCAGAGTCGGCGGCCCCAGAACGGCCCGCATCGCGTCCAGCGTCGCTGCGTTCATCGTTGTGTGGGCGGTCACCGGCTGGTTCGTCGGCGGGGTCCTCGGCGCGCTCACCGTCGCCGCCCTGCCGGGTGTGCTCGGAGGAAAGAGCCACCGCGACCGTGAGATCGCCCGCACCGAGGCCATCGCCTCGTGGACCGAGATGATCCGCGACTCGATCGTCGCCGCGTCCGGGCTCGAAGAAGCCATCATCGCCACCGCGAACGTCGCCCCTGCACCGATCGCCCCCGAGGTCCGCACCCTCGTCCGTCGCCTCGAACACCAACCGCTGCCCGATGCGCTCGTCGCGTTCGGCAACGACCTCAACCACCCCTCCGGTGATCTGGTCGTCGCAGCGCTCGTCATCGCCGCCCGGATGGAAGCCAGCGACCTGTCCAGCCTCCTGTCCCGGCTCGCCGATGCCACCCGCGGCGAGGCGAGGATGCGCATCCGCGTCGAGGTCGGTCGTACAAGAGTGCGAACTGCCACCAAGGTGATCGTCGGTGTCGTCGTCGCCGCAGTGGTGTTCCTCGCTCTGGTCAACCGGGACTATCTCGCCGTCTACGACAGCCCCGTTGGTCAACTCGTTCTGGCCGTCGTCGGCGCCATCTTCGCCACCGGCGGATGGCTCCTCACCCGCATGGCCCGCATCGACCTACCCGAGCGCTTCACGGCTCGAG
>JAPXRJ010000028.1:0-22311 GCA_033813615.1 Microthrixaceae bacterium
GTGGGTTCGTTCGCGAGCGCCCGGGCGATCGCCAGGCGTTGGCGCTGACCGCCCGACAGGACGGCTGGCACCTCGCCGGTCTTGTCGCCGAGGCCGAGCAGATCGAGCAGGTCGCGCGCACGGGTCTCCGCGGCGCGTCGCTTCACTCCGGAGATCACAGCGGGCAGGACCACGTTCTCCATCGCCGTCATGCCCTCGAGCAGGTTGAAGAACTGGAAGACCATGCCGATCCGGCGACGGCGCATCTTGGCCAACCAGTCCTCGTCCCGGCCGGTGATCTCCTCATCCGCGATGCGGATGGTGCCCTCGTCCGCGATGTCGAGGCCGGCGACGAGGTTGAGCAGGGTCGACTTGCCGCAACCGGACGGGCCCATCACAGCGATGAACTCCCCTCGTTCGACCTGGAGGTCGACGCCTCGCAGCGCTCGCACGGGTGCGAGCTCTGCTTCGAAGGTCCGTCGGACGCCGTGGACGTCCAGCACCACCGGACCGACGGCGTCGTCGTCTGCGACGACTCCACCGGAGTCGATCGACTCCTCCACCATGACGTCCTCTTCGACGGCGATCTCGGTCACTTCGGTCATCGGTCCCTCTCCCATCGTGAGATGTCGCTTCCAGCCATGTCTGCTGCACCAGCACCCGAGCCGCCGTCCGCGGTGACCGCTGCTGCGGGGACCGGAACGACCAGCCGGTGGCAGCGCACCGGGGTGTCCCTGCCCTTCACCTTCTCCACACCCATCTCCTCGGTTGCCCACGCACCGTCGAGCGCGTGCAGCGTGGCGTCGCTCAGCACCGTGGTTCCGGCCGGGCGGGCCAGGTCCTGAAGTCGCTGGGCGAGGTTCACTGTGTCACCGACGAGCGTGTACTCGTAGCGTTCCGCACTGCCCAGCATGGCCGCGGCGACCTCTCCGGTCGAGAGTCCGATGCCGAGACCGAACGGCGAGCGCCCTTCGGTGACCCATCGCTCGTCGAGTGCCGCCTGACGTTCGTGCATCCCGAGTGCGGCCCGGACCGCCGCGTTCGCGTGGTCCTCCTGGGGGAACGGCGCGCCGAACACCGCCATCACGGCGTCGCCGACGTACTGCATCACGGTGCCACCGGCGTCGAGGATCGCCTCGTTCATCGCAGCCCGATGCTGGTCGAGCTGGCCGGCGAGCACGGTCGGGTCGGTGCGCTCGGCGATCGCCGAGTAGCCCCGCACGTCCGACATGAGCACCGTGACGACGAGCCGCTCGGTCCGATCCACCGCCCCGTCATCGGCTCGGAGCTTGTCGGCCAGGCCGCCCGGGAGCATCCGGCTGAGCGTCTCTCCCTGCTCCTCGCGGTCGATGATCGCCTTCTGCAGGAGCCGGAGGCGACGCAACGCGCTCTCCCGTCCGGCGCTCGCCCCCCGCGCCAGCTTGAGGAACAACTCCTCGACGTCGTCGTTGATCGCCTTGGGCGTGGTCCTCTGCGCCGCGGCGATCGCCTTGACCGGCCGACCCTCCGCCACCTGCCGCAGCAGCTCCTCCTCCTGCGGGTCCAGCTCGGCGTCGTCGGACACCGGCGCCACGAGCGCGTGCACGATCTGCGGATCGAGCATCGATCCCCCGGTCGCGACCTCGCGTATGGCGCGGGCGAGCTGGTTGCCGTCACCGACGCGGTCCTTGAGCAGGTACGCGGAGCTGGCCGCACCCTCTGCCAGCAGGGAGATCGCGTACTCGGGGTCGTCGTACTGGGACAGCACCACGATCCCGGTGCCCGGGTGGCGCTTGCGCACCTCCTTGGCACCCTCGATCCCCTCGTCCTGGAAGTTCGGCGGCATGCGGATGTCGGTCACGACCACCTTGGGCACCAACTCGTCGGCGGTGCTGACGAGGCCGTCGAGATCCGCGGCGACGCCGATGACGACGATGTCGTCCTCGAGGCCGAGCAGCGCCCGGACACCTTCTCGGACGATGAGGTTGTCGTCCGCGAGCACGACCGTGATGGCGTGCTCGTCGATCGCTCCGGCGTCGTCGAGTGCGGATGGTTCCACGGCGTCCACGTGACCATCACACTCTGTGAGCGCCTGAAGCGGAAGGTGCCCACCACGATTCGTCCGGGGGGTGCAGGCACCACCCACGGACGCCCGCCAGCACCGTGTTCGACGCGACCGCCGTCTCGTACCTTCCATCTGTGCCCCCGAGACGGGCCACCCGGACCGAGCGCCGCCGACCGACCGGCAGCGCATCGCATGCATGGAGGACTCCGATGGAACACCGCCCAGCTCGACGTACCCGCCCGAACCGCACCAGGGTCGCGGCCATCACCTTCGGAGCCATCGCACTGCTGAGCCCACTCGCAGCTTGCGGGGACAGCGACGACTCGTCGAGCACCACCGAACCCGACACCACATCGGAGTCAGGCTCCGGTGGCGCCGCCGAGACCCAGGAGTTCTGCGAGCAGGCGTTCACCACAGATGCTGCGATGTCGGCAGCGACGAACGGCGAGGAGCCGGACCAGGCGGCGGTCGATGCCGCCAAGGCGGAGCTGACCACCCTGAAGGAGACCGCCCCCGACGACGTGGCCGATGTCGCCGACGCGGTCGCCTCGTCCAGCGAGGAGCTGTTCACCGCCCAGGGACCTCCGTCGGAGGCGTTCACGAGCTCGTTCGGCGAGCTCGTCGGTTGGATGGCGGACAACTGCGGCTACCAGGTGGTCGACGTGAGCGCCAAGGAGTACGCGTTCACGGACCTGCCCGCCGAACTGGACCCCGGCAAGACGATCGTCCGCCTGACCAACACCGGCAACGAGGTGCACGAGATCGCGTTCGCCAAGCGCAAGGACGGCACCACCGAGCCGCTCGAGGAGCTGCTGGCCCTGCCCGAGGAGGTGGCCGGCGCCAAGATCGACTTCCTGAGCTCGGGGTTCGCCATGCCCGGTGGATCCGGAGCCGCGATGCTCGACCTGTCGAAGGGCGACTACATCGCCGTGTGCTTCGTACCGACCGGCACCACCGCAGAGGCCATGGCATCTGCGGACGGCCCGCCCGCCGATGCCATGCCACACGCCATGCAGGGCATGACGGGAGAGTTCACCGTCAGCTGATCTCGACCGGTCGCGACGTCGGCCGCCCCTGGCCCACGACGACGACCACCCCACCGAACGCAGAGGATCGAACGCAGAGGAGCGTCACATGCGCATCGAATCGTCCGTCACGTCGTTGAGCTGGATCCCATCCGAGGCGGTGGTCGGCCCGATCAACAAGACCGTCTTCAACTCCGGCGTCACCCACTACGACCGGCCGCTCCCCGACCACGTCGAGGACCTGGAGGCGTTGCGAGACGAGGACGCGTTCCGCTTCGGGAACCGTCTCGAGGCCTGGGCCGAGGTGGAGGACGGCCGGATCGTCGCCGCCGGCCACACGGGCTGCGGCCTGATGGGTGCCACGACGGTTCGACTCGGCCGCCGCTCCGCGACGTTCGCGGCGGTCGAGTTCCCCGACCTCCGCAACGAGCCCGAGCTCGGCGGCACGAGCGTCCGCTTCACCCAGACCGCCGGGGGTCACACAGCGCTGCCGGGACCCCGCCGAGTGGCCCACCCGCCGTTCGTGAAGTGGGAGGCGCCGACGGTCTGGACCACGCTCGAGCTCGTCATCCATGCCGATGGCACGGTGGAGCGATCCCTGTCAGGAGCGAGCGCCTTCCCCCGCCACTGGCTGTACGACGACCACCTCGACCTGGTCGCCAAGGCCGGGCTGGCCGACTTCACCGAGTGGTTCCGCCACTCGTTCGGCGCACGGACGCCATGGGGAGACGCCGACACGCCCGCGCTCGTCACGACCGTGGAGACCGCCCTCGAGCGCCGGCTCTCGAGCGTGGTCATGGGCGAATCCCGCCCCGAGATCCGTGAGCTGCCGGCCGGCGCCGAGCTCACGCACCAGGGAGAGACCTCGAACGGCGAGATCTACCTGCTGCTCGACGGCGTGCTCGGCGTCGACGTCGACGGCGAGGTCGTGGCAGAGGTCGGTCCAGGCGCCATCCTCGGCGAGCGCGCCGCGCTCGAGGAGGGCCAGCGCACCTCGACCCTGGTCGCCCGAACCCGCGTCCGGGTGGCGGCCACAGCAGTGGACGAGCTCGACCCCGAAGCGCTGGCCGAGGTGGCGACCGGACATCGACGGGAGGACGGTTGAGGCTGCACCTCCTCGGGGTCCGCGGATCGACGCCGGCATCCGGCCCGCAGTTCGTCGGGGTCGGAGGCCACACCTCGTGCGTCGCGGTCACCGCGGCGGGGCAGGCCCGACCCGCCATCGTCCTCGACGCGGGGACCGGCCTGCGGAAGCTGTCAGCGCTCCTCGGCGGCGACCCGTTCCGGGGGACGCTGCTGCTGACGCACCTGCACTGGGACCACACCCAGGGGCTCCCATTCTTCGCCGCCGGCGACCGGCTCGACGCCCACGTCGACGTCGCCATCCCGGCGCAGCTCGACGCCCAGTCCTCGGCCGTCGAGCTCATGGCTCGGGCGATGTCGCCGCCGCACTTCCCGATCGGTCCCGACGGACTGCTCGGCGACTGGAGCTGGCGCTACATCGACGAGGGCCGGAGCCTGATCGAGCAGATGGAGGTCGACGCGTTCGAGGTGCCCCACAAGGGCGGAACCACCTTCGGCTACCGGTTGGAGGACGGCGCGGGATGCGTGGCGTACGTCCCTGACCACCAGCCACCGCTCGACGGTCCGGATCCGGCCGCCGTCGAGCACGTCCGGGGCGCCGACGTGCTCCTGCACGACGCCCAGTTCACCGAGGTGGAGCTGGAGCTCGCCCAGGCGTACGGCCACGCCACCGTCGAGCAGGCCGTCGAGTTGGCGATCGCCGCCGAGGTCGGGCACCTGGTGCTGTTCCACCACGGGCCCGGCCGAACCGACCTCGAGGTGCAGCGCATCGAGGAGACGGCGGCCACCGCTGCCGCCTCGGTCGGGTCGCCGCTCGTCGTCACCGCCGCGCGCGAGGGCACGGTCGTCGATCCGGTGCCCGCTACCGTCAGGTCGTGGCCGACTCCCACCACCTCCCGCCCCTGACCGGCGTCACGAAGGCTCCAGAGCCGGTGCGCACCGCGCTCGTGCTCGGCGCCACGAGCGACATCGCCGTCGCCATCGTCGCTCAGCTCGCTCGTGAAGGGCTGCACCGCGTCGTGCTCGCGGCGCGGGACCCGGATGCCGCCACCGCTGCGGTGTCGGCCGTGGCACCGACCTTGGAGGTGGAGGCCGTCGCGTGGGATGCGCTCGAGGTCGACGGCCACCGCGGCCTCTTGGATCGTGCCGAGGAGCACCTCGGGCGGATCGACCTGGTCCTGTGCGCCGTCGGCCTCCTCGGCCACCACGCCGGCGCGTCGATGGGTCCCGTCGACGTCGAGCGCATCGTGCGCACGAACTTCGCCGGACCCGCCGCGGCGCTGGCCGCCGCCGGTCAGCACCTGAGGGAGCGCGATCACGGCACGATCGTCGTGCTGTCGTCGGTGTCGGGGTTGCGGGCCCGGCGGTCGAACTTCGTGTACGGGTCGACCAAGGCAGGCCTGGACGTGTTCACGCAGGGCCTGTCCGACTCGCTGGTCGGCACCGGTGTGCGCTGCGTGATCGTGCGGCCGGGCTTCGTCCGATCACGCATGACCGAAGGGCTCGACCCGGCGCCGTTCAGCACCGATCCGGCCACGGTGGCCCGGGCGACGGTGGCGGCGCTGCGCTATCCGCGACGGGAGGTCGTCTCGGTGCCGCGGATCCTCGGACCGCTGTTCGGCGTGATCCGGATGCTGCCGCGCCCGCTGTGGCGACGTGTCGCCGGCGACCGCTGAGCGAGCGAACCCCGGGCCTCCGCTGGCGAACCCGGCGCCTCGGCGAGCGTTCGCCGCAGCACACCGCGGTCAGGCGTCGTCAGCCGCCAGGTTCAGCGCTGCGCTGTTCATGCAGTAGCGGAGCCCGGTCGGTCGAGGACCATCGGGGAACACATGGCCCAGGTGGGCGCCGCAGCTCGCGCAACGCACCTCGGTGCGGGCCATGCCGTGGGTCCGGTCGGTGATCTCCTGGACGGCGCCGGGGCTCACCGGCTCCCAGAAGCTCGGCCAGCCGGATCCCGACTCGTACTTGGTGTCGCTGCGGAACAGCGGCGCGTCGCAGACGATGCAGTGGTACGTGCCGTCATCGTGGCAGTCCCAGTAGATCCCGGTGAACGCCTGCTCTGTTCCCGATTCCTGGGTGACGTGCCACTGGAGGGAGTCGAGACGGTGCTTCAGCCCGTCGAGGTCACCGGTGGTCATGAGCTCCTCCTGGGGGATCCCATCGCTGGGCAGGGACGTGGACGGGGGCGGGCGGCGGCGCGGGCACGCCGGAGCGGGGGATCGCTCCCGACGACGCGAGCCGACCCAACGTGATCGCCCGGTCGATCGCCGCGGGGGTCAGCAAACCGACGGGTCGACCCTGGTCGACCACGACGGCGATGCCGCCGGTCTGGACCTGCAGCCGGTCGAGGACGGCGGTGACCCGCTCGGTGGGAGTGGCCGTGGGCAGCTGCGCCGCAGGGAGCATCACGTCACCCACCATCGTGGTGGACCACCGCTCGCTCGGAAGACGGCGCAGATGGGTGAGGGTCAACGCGCCGACCAGGTGGTGGTCGACGTCGAGCACCGGCACGGCAGCTCGTGAACCCCCTTCCGCCAACGGGCCGGCCACCGCGTCGGCGACCGTGGTCCACGTCCTCGTCGACGCCGGGTCTCGTTCCATCGCATCGGAGACCGACATCGAGCCGAGCGCCGCTTCGCTCGCGTAGCGGGCCTCCTCGGCACGCGCTGCGGTCATGAGGAACCAGCCGATCATGATCGTCCAGAGACCGCCCCCGCTGCGCAGCAGGAACACCTCCGCCACCCCGATGGCGACGATCAGCATGGACACGATGCGGCCGCCACGCGCCGCCCACAACTTGGCCTGGAGCCGATCGCCGCGCACCATCCAGATCACCGCAGCCAGCACCCGACCTCCGTCGAGCGGCGCGCCGGGAAGCAGGTTGAACACAGCGAGGAACCCGTTGATGAGCCCGAGCCAACCGAGCGCAGCGACGTAGAGCCGGGGCACGCCGAGCTGGTCCAACGCGAACGCCGCACCGAGCGAGAGCGCGGCGACACCGAAGCTCATGGCCGGCCCGGCCAGAGCGATCCGCAGCTCGGCGCCGGCGCTGCGCGCCTCGGAGCGGAGCTCGGCGACGCCACCGAACATCCACAGCGTGATCCCTGCCACCTCGATGTCGTTGCGCCGAGCCACCAGCGAGTGGCCGAGCTCGTGGGCCAGGAGGGAACCGATGAACAGCAACGTCCCGAGCGCGGCAACCGACCAGTAGGCCGTCGTGGCCAGGCCGGGCGCCGACGTGGGCAGGATCGACGACGCCAGGATCCAGGTCAGCAGGCCGCCGAACAGCAGGACCCCGAGGTCCGCCGCGACCTCGATGCCGAAGATCCGTCCGAGCCGAACACCCGAAGTGCGCACTGCGCTCCTCCCTGTCGTGTCGGCAACCTACCCCGCACGCGGGCGATCCGATCGGGCGCCCGCAGCCGTGCTGAGAGGGCTGCGAGCCGCGGACATCCGGTCGAAGGATCGACGACAGGACCCTGGACCGGCCCCGACACCTGGGTCGGAGCAGCAACAGACCCCCGGCCGGAGAGTAGGAGGGAAGGGAAGAACCCTACGGCCGGGGGTCGTTGTTCCTTCGTTATACACCGACCGAACGCTCCGCGCGCGCTCACTCAGGGGGTGAAGCCGATCACACTGGGTGGATCTTCTCAGGAACGTGGATCTTCTCAAGAACGGCGCCATGCTCCGCCGCAGCGCTCGGCTTCGCTGCGGCTCAGCGGCGCACGAGGTGCAAGGTGGTGACGCCCTCCACGTCGGTGGTCCTGGTCGGGTCCAGACGGAACCCCTCGGGGTGCTCCCAGTCCGCCAGGTCCTGCGCCGTCGTCGACGGGTGCGTGAGCAGCAGCCGGACCAGCGCTCCCTTCAGCAGCTTGTTCCAGTGCGCCACCGCGACCAGCTCACCGCGCTGGTTCGGTTCGAGGAACGTGACCGTGTGCTGGGACACGCCGGGCAGTCGCACGGCGGCGGAGTGCTCGACGGGGAGCAGGTTCCACACCCGGCGTCCTCGGGCCCGCTCCGCGATCGCAGCGCTCACCGGGTCGCGCCACCACGTCGACAGCTTGCGGAGCGCACCGAGCGAGACGCTCATCTTGAGCTTGTGGTCCGGGATCGGGTCCGACGGGACGACCAGCCCGAACACGGCCGACAACACGAGCAACGACGTGTCGGCCCGACGCCGGGCGGCGGTGGGCAGGCCGGCGAGGTCGAGCGCGTCGTAGAGGACGCCGGTGAACCGCTCGGCGGCGGGCATGGTGGGTGACGTGGCGACGTTGCGGTTGGCCTCGGTCGCCGCGGCGAGCGCGTCGCCCTTCACGCCGAGCATCCGGTGGCGCTCCACGGCGTTGCGCCGCATCGCAGTGCGCAGAGCCGCCATCACCCGCTGGCGTCGGTCGTCGAGGTCGACGGCCATCGTGGCGGGTGCCCACGCCGGGCCGTCTCCGCCGGGGGCCTTGCCCTCCGACGGCGGGATGAGGATCAGGGGCTTCGTCGACACGGCCGCAGATGCTCGCGCGCCGCGGCCATCGCGTCGGACACCGGCGTCGCTTGCAGCACCCCCGGCAGGACTCGAACCTGCGACCGTCGGATTAGAAGTCCGCTGCTCTGTCCAGCTGAGCTACGGGGGCGAGCGCGATGCCGGGGACCGACGGCCCGAAACCGGACTGCAGGTGCCCGGTCGGCACCGTATATGCTCGCCGACCTTGTCATGGTGGCCGTAGCTCAGCCCGGTTAGAGCGCCAGGTTGTGGCCCTGGAGGTCGGGGGTTCAAGTCCCCTCGGTCACCCCATCGCGGCAGGCTCCACCGGTTCGGGTCGGTGGTGCCGGGTCGCTACAATCAGATCTCCGCCGGGTTCGCCCGGCGGAGGAACATGCGCCTCTAGCTCAATTGGCAGAGCATCGGACTCTTAATCCGCTGGTTCCGGGTTCAAGTCCCGGGGGGCGTACTGCGAGAAGGGCCCGGACCGTGTTGGTCCGGGCCCTTCTGCGTTCCGTTGATCCGGACCTGCGGGGATCAGGCGGCGTTGAGGCCGACTCCCGGCGCGAGGGCGGACCGATCAACATCCGCGCCGCCGAAGCCGAGCACGATGTGGGAGATGCCGGGGATCAGGAACAGGAAGATCTTCCACCCCAGCTCCTTGCCGAACAGCTCGGCGGTGTCGTTCGCCAACATCCACATGGCGATGATGTTGATGCAGGGGATGAGGCTGAGGATCAGCCACACGACCGGCTCGTGGGTCCCGCGGGCCTTGAAGAGCATGTAGACGTTGACGAGCGGGATGATGCCCATCCAGCCGGGCAGGCCCAGCTTGGTGAAGACCTTCCAGTACCCGACCAGGAAGACCACGAAGACCGCCAGGTAGATGACGACCAGGATGCCGATCGCGCCACCGGTGGCGGCGTCGTTGGTCTCTCCGTACTGAGCGAGGGTGGCGAGCATGGATCCTTACCTCCTGTCGAGGCCCACACGGTGCGGAGTCCCTCGATTCCCATCGAGCGTACGGGGAGGGTCGAGCGAATCGGCGCGACGACGGCGTCACGACAGGCCGCTTTGTCATGCAGGGGACACCCGTTCGGGTGTCCCCTGCATGACAAAGCGCCGTCGGTTCCACGGGTTGAACGCCAGGGCCTGCTGCACCCGGGGCAGGGTCGTGCGTGCCATCAGGCGAGCGCTCCGGACGGCGCCGAGCTCGGCGGCGTTCAGGTCGTCGAGTCCGAGCAGGTGCCGCAACCGGGCGGGCAACAGCTCGGTGGTGATCCAGTTCAGTGGGACCAACGACTGATCCGGCAACCACCGCAGCCCTGGCCGCATCAGCGAGCGAGCGATGTCGAGCGTGTCGGCGGACGGCTCGAGGGTCGCGAACTGGCGGGCGACGTAGGCGCGGAACGCGTCGAGGTCCTCTGGGATCACCTCGTCGGGGATGGCGAACGCGCGGGCGAGGAGCTTGGACTCCTGGAAGAACCTCTCCCTGTCGCCGCGATCCATGACCCCGACGTAGCGCCGCTCCACCTCGAAGGTCGTGTCGACGAGCGTGGCCAGGACCCAGTACTGCAGCTCCGGGTCGTTGGCGTCGTAGCGCTCCCCTGCCGACGTCGTGCCGTTCACGCGGGCGTGGCCGCTCCGGAGGTGCTCCAGCATCTCCTCACGACGCTGCGGTGACGCGAAGGAGATCGTCAGCATGGCGTCCAGCGTGCGGTCCAGCCGCCCGAACGGGTCGGTCTTGTACGTGCTGTAGGACGCCACGCCTGCAGCCACCCGCGGGTCGCACACCTGCAGGATCGCGGCGCGCGGCCCGCCGATCAACGGGAACATGTGGCGGTTCACCTGCCACGACACCGACGACTCGCCGTACAGCGCATCGGCGTGCGGCGCGATGACGAGCTTGACCATGTCGTTCCCCCCGGAGTCGACTGACGCGGAACGTAGCACCGGCCGTTGACCCAGCGCGATGTTGACCCAGCGCGATGTTGACCCAGCGCGATGTTGACCCAGCGCGATGTTGACCCGGCGCGATGTTTGACCCAGCGGCCCGGTCACGAGGGGACGAAGCGGACCTCGAACATCACGGGCCAGTCCTTGCCGGTGACGAGGAAGCGATCCGTTCCCGGGACGTGGGCGATCCCGTTGAGCACGTCGATCGGCCGGCCGCCCGCGGCCTGCGTGGCGAGATCGGTCAGGTCGGCCGCGTCGACGACGCCGTCGACGCGCCGACACCGCGGTTCGATGCGGACGATCTCATCGGTCTTCCACCGGTTCGCCCACAGGTGGGTGCCGTCCCAGTCGAGCTCGTTGAGCCGGTCGGCCGGACCGTTCGACCGCGTCACCGGCCAGCGGTCGATGACGGTGAAGTCCTCGGGATCGCGCACGGCGAGCGTGTCGGAGCCGTCGCTCATCACCAGGCGACCGTCGTCCATGGTGGTGATCCCCCACCCCTCGCCGTCGTAGCGGTGCTCCCCCAGCGGCTCGAAGGTGGCGCGGTCCCAGAGCAGCGCCGTCCCGTCGGTCCAGGTCAGCTGGACGAGCCGGTCGTCGCCGATGTTCGTGAGACCCTCGCCGAACTGGTCGGCGCGGAGGTCCACGGACCGCAGGACCTCGCCCGTGTCCGGGTCCACCTGTCGGATCGTCGACTCGCCCTCGATGCCGGTGGACTCGTACAGCTGGCCATCGAGCATGAGCAGGCCCTGCGTGAAGGCTGCGGGATCGTGAGGTCGTTCCTCGATCACCTCGGCATGCATCGCCGTCGGCGAGACCGAGGCGTCGCAGTCGACCGACGACGCGGCCTCGTCGGCTCCAGCATCGTCGGCTCCAGCATCGTCGTCTCCAGCATCGGCGCCGCCGCAGGCGACCGGCGCGGCGGCGACTCCGAGGAGTCCGACCGTCGCCACGAACAGGCGCAACCACGGCCGAATCGGCGGGCGCTGTCGCGTCACCCGAGCTCCAGCGCGGTGACGGCCTCCACGTGGTGGGTGTTCGGAAACAGGTCGACGACCTCGGTGCCCAGGGGTCGGTAGCCGGCGCCGACCAGCAGCTCCACGTCGCGCACCAGCGACGCGACGTCGCAGCTGACGAGCACCACTCGCGCCGCACCGGTGGCGCCGACCACCCGCACACCTTCGGAACCCAACCCCGAGCGGGCGGGATCGGCGACGACGAGGTCGGCCGACGACGGCCGCCAGCGTTCGACGGCGCTGCGCAGGATCGTGGCGTCGATGCCCTCGAGGTTGATCCGTGCATCCGCGACCGACGAGGCCGAGCGCTCGACCAGGACCGGCGCCGTCGCTCCGAGCGTGGCGGCGAACAGTCCGACTCCCCCGTAGAGGTCCACGACCCGGGTCGTTGCGTCGATCGGCCCTGCGGCTCGACCCACCGCGGCGACGAGGGCCTCGGCACCCTCCGGGCCGGATTGGAAGAACGACCGCGCCGAGATGCGGAAGAGGTGACCGGCGACCTCCTCGTGGTACCAGGCCCGCCGGCCGCGTCGGAGCTCGTCGGCGCCGACGAGACGGACGCCGTCGGGGACGGTGGTACCCGCGGCGACAGCCGGACTGACGATCGCCAACCGCTCGCCTGTGCGGAGCCCGGCCCGCACGACCACCTCGTCCGCGTCCGGGAACCGTCCGTGCTCGATGACCTCCGACACCAGCTCGTGGGCGACGAGGCAGTCGTCCACCGCGAGGAGCTCGTCGGAGCGGCGACGGCGGAACGCCAGGCGATCGCCGAGGACGCCGCACCGAACCGTGCTGCGATAGCGCCACGTCGGCAGCGGCTCACCGGCGCGCACCGGGATCTCGGCGATCCGGCCGGCACGAACCGATCGGGCGAGCGCGTCACCGACGATGTCGGCCTTCAGGCGCGACTGCGCGGCCGGTGCGGCATGCTGCAGGTCGCAACCGCCGCAGCCCCGGTGCAGCTCGGGACACGCGGGTTCGATCCGCACGGGCGAGGCACGCAGCACCTCTTCGACCTCAGCGGTCGACATCCGCGGTCGTTGCTTGACGAGACGCACCCGCAGCCGCTCGCCGGGCAGCGCACCGTCGACCAGCACGACGCGCCCTCCGGGCTCGTGGCCCAACGCCGCTCCGCCGACGACGAGCCGGTCGACGTCCACGACGCGCTGGGTCGAATCGAGCCCCGGATCCACGACCTCACGTTAGGGGTCGACCGACGCCCCGGACGCAGCGGTCCGGACCGGTACGATCGCGCTCGCTGCACCCCGCCCACGACCCGAGGCCACCGATGTCCGCGCCCGATATCCAGATCGTCCCTTCCGTCCTGCCCGCCGACTTCGCACGGCTCGGCGAGGAGTGCCAGTCGCTGGAGAAGGCCGGCGTGGATCGGATCCAGTGGGATGTCATGGACGGTGTGTTCGTCCCGAACCTCACGTTCGGCCCCGACGTGATCGCGGCGTGCCGACCGCTCGTCGACGTCCCGTTCGAGGCGCACCTGATGGTCGTCGAGCCCGACGAGCTGCTCCACCGCTACGTCGAGGCCGGCTGCGAGGTGCTGATCGTCCACGCCGAGGCGTGCCGTCACCTGCACCGCACCCTGGGCCTCATCCGCGACCTCGGCGCATCACCGGCGGTCGCGCTGAACCCGGCGACTCCAGCCATCGCGGTGCAGCACGTGCTGGACCTCGTCGACGAGATCCTCGTGATGACGGTGAACCCGGGGTTCGGCGGCCAGGACTACATCACGACCATGGAGCCGAAGGTCGCCGAGGTGCGGGCCATGATCGAGATGTCCGGACGTGACATCGATCTGGAGGTCGACGGCGGCATCAGCCCCGAGACGGTGCATGGGGCGGCGGCGGCCGGCGCCAACGTCCTCGTAGCCGGCAGCTCGCTGTTCCGCGATCCCGAGGGCCAGGCACACGCCGTGAGCGAGATCCGAGCGCTGGCCCAAGCCGCTCGAGCCTGACCGATCGTGTGGACTGCGCAGCAGCTGCGCCGCGTCGCTCGACGCGCCGCTGCCGTCGGGGCCGTCCCCGTCCTCATGGCCGCGGGCGCTGCGTGCAACGACGGCCGGCCCGACTTCTGCGACGACCTCGCCCGTTCCGCCGACATGAAGGGCCTGAACGACGCGTTCCAGGCCCAGGACCTCGGCCGGGCACGTGCGGCCGCAGATCGGTTCTCCGAACTGGCGGCCGCAGCACCCTCGGACATCCGCGACGACTTCGAGGACCTCGCGAACGCCGTAGAAGACATCGTCGAGCTGCTCGCAGCGGAGCGCAGCGCCACACCAGGAGCAGGCGACGACGGCCAGGGCGATGCCGCGGCCGTGGAACAGCAGCGGGACCAGCTCAACCGACGACTCGACGAGCTCTCGGCAACCAGCTCGTCGGTCGAGCGGTGGGCCTCGAGGGAGTGCGGACTGTCGCTGAGGTGACGAGCAGACGACGGTTCCGGTGTGACGTTGGTCACACCACAGCCCCCAGCGTGTCGGATCCATGACGAGTGGCGTGGGTCTCGCCGACTCCGTTTGCGTCCAGGTCCGCGACCGTGGAGACTGCTCCGCCAACGACAGGGGCCCAGGATTCTCGAAGAGGCGGATCCAGAATCCTCAATTCCCGACGGTATCGACCGATGGGGAGTCGTCACGTGGTAGACAAGTGTTCGTCATGGAACCGTCATATCGGCGGAACCGAGCTCACCTACGGCTGGGGCCGTCGACAGCACCCCAACGCAGCGACCGACGAGAAGGAGCCTCCCCCCAATGGATCGCCTGTCCCTGATTTCCACCCGCACCCGCACAGCCCACGAGCCCGGCGCCGTGGCCTCCCCGGGTCGCCGCCGCGGTCGCGCTGCGACGGCGATCGTCGGCCTGTTGGCGGCACTCATGCTGCTCGGCGCCGCATGCGACATGAACGCCGAGTCCATCGACGTCGCGGTGCGCGTGAACGAGACCCGGAGCCAGGCAGGCCTCCGCAAGCTCGCGATCGACGAGACGCTCTCGGCCAAGGCGCAGGCATGGGCCGACCGGATGGCCGCTGCCGGCAACATCTCGCACTCGACGCTGGCCGAAGGCGCAGGCAACAACTGGACCGTCCTCGGCGAGAACGTCGGAGTCGCCGGCAGCATCGCCCAGATGCACTCGCTGTTCATGAACAGCCCGGGCCACCGTGCCAACATCGTGAGCGGCCGGTTCAACCGGATCGGCACCGGTGTCACCCAGGTCGGCAACGAGTACTACGTCGTCCAGGTGTTCGCCGGCTGATCGGCCGGATCGCCGCCGAGGACGCACCTCGGCCCAGAACCTGAAAGAGGGGCTGACCCGTAGGTCAGCCCCTCTTTCGCGTTCTGTGAACGATCGATCGGCGCTCAGCGCATCTCGCCGCGGCGAACGATCACGTGGTCGATGATCCCGTATTCCTTGGCACCTTCGGCGGTGAACCAGCGGTCGCGGTCGGAATCAGCGTTGATCTGGTCCTTGGTCTGGCCGGTGTGGAAGGCGATCCGCTCGGCGAGCAGGTCCTTGATGTACTTGAGCTGCTCGGCCTGGATGGCGATGTCGGTCGCCTGACCCTGCATGCCGGCCGAGGGCTGGTGCATCATGATCCGTGCATGGGGCAGGGCGTAGCGCTTGTCGTCGGCTCCGGCGCACAGCAGGAACTGGCCCATCGAGGCGCACAGACCCATGCCGATGGTGCCCACGTCGGGCGTGACGAACTGCATGGTGTCGTAGATCGACATGCCGGCGGTGACCGACCCACCCGGCGAGTTGATGTAGAGCCAGATGTCCTTGTCGGGGTCCTCACCTTCGAGGAAGAGCATCTGGGCGGTGATGAAGTTGGCGACGGTGTCGTTCACCTCGGAACCCAGGAACACGATGCGGTTCTTGAGCAGACGGTTGTAGATGTCCGCCGAGGGTTCCATGCCGTTGCCGGCCTGCATGAGAACGGGGTCGGCCGCGAGCTGCGGTGGGAGGTCGGAGGATCCGAGTGGCTGCATGGCGCTGGAGGCTAACGCGGCGCGCCGACGGTGCCGGTACGGGCGGTACCGTCTGGGCTCGTCACGCGGACGTGGCGGAACTGGCAGACGCGCTGGGTTTAGGTCCCAGTGCCCGCAAGGGTGTGGGGGTTCGAGTCCCCCCGTCCGCACCACAGGGGAGCCGGCTCGACCTACGGTTCGCCCCGATGCTGGTCCACGACCTCCCCACGCCGTCGCTCGTGGTCGACATCGACCGACTCGACGCCAACATCGACGCCATGGCCGCCACCCGACCGGGTGCGGCGTTGCGTCCGCACGTCAAGGCGTTCAAGTCCACCGCGCTCGCCCGCCACGTGGCCGAACGAGGCGGGCACCGCAACTTCTGCTGCGCCACGCTGCGCGAGATGGAGGGCATGGCCGACGCCGGGCTGGGCGAGGACCTCCTCCTGGCCAACGAGACGCTCGACGCCGACCGGCTCCGGCGACTCGTCCAGCGCGGCGACGCCCGCGTCACGGTGGCGGTCGACTCTCCGGAGACCGTCGAGGTCGCAGCCGCAGCCGGCGCGGACGTGCTCGTCGACGTCGACGTCGGTCTGCCGCGCTGCGGGTGCCGGCCGGAGGACGCCGGTCGGCTGGCGGATCTGGCCCGCTCCAGGGGGCTCACCGTCCGCGGCGTGATGGGCTACGAGGGCCACGCCGTCGGCAACCCCGACCGCGCCGAGCGCACCGCCAGAGTCGCCGAGGCGATGCAGCTGCTGCGAACGGCCCACGACCACGTCGGCGGCGACATCACCTCCGCAGGCGGGACCGGCACCTTCGACCTCCACGACTGGGCCGGCGAGGTGCAGGCGGGCTCGTACCTGCTGATGGACACGCACTACGCCCGTCTCGGGTTGCCGTTCGAGCACGCGCTGCGGCTCGAGACGACGGTGATCTCCACGTCACCGACCCGGGGGTGGGGAGTGACCGACTGCGGCCTCAAGTCGCTCGGCATGGATCACGGCAACCCCGACATCCCGGGCTGGAACGTCTTCTTCTGCTCCGATGAGCACACCACGTTCCTGCCCCTCGGTGACCGCGACGGCGGCACCGGCGACGGGGCGTTGCCGTCGATCGGCGATCGCCTTGCGGTCCTGCCGGCCCACGTCGATCCGACCGTGGCGTACCACGAGCGGCTGCACGTCGTGCGCGGCGACGAGGTCGTCGACGTGTGGGAGGTCGACCTGCGCGGCTGGTGAGCCGGCACGGTCAACTCAGCGAGCCGAGTTGCGGGATCAGCGCCCGCAGCGCTCGTCCACGGTGCGACATCGTCGCCTTCTCCTCCCCGGTCATCTCCGCGAACGTCCGACCGGTCGGGTCGTCGTCGGGCACGAACACCGGGTCGTAGCCGAAGCCGCCGTCGCCGCGTCGCTCGGCGACGATCCGGCCCTCGACAGCACCCTCTGCGACGAGCTCCGTCACGGCGCCATCGGACCCCGGTGGCGACTGGACCACGATGCAGCAGCGGAACCGGGCCGACCGGGGCGCAGCCCCACCGAGCTCACCGAACCGGGAGAGCAGCAGGTCGACGTTGTCGTCGTCGGTCGCGTCGTCGCCGGCGAAGCGCGCCGAGCGGACGCCAGGGGCACCGTCGAGCGCGTCCGCCTCCAGGCCGGAGTCGTCCGCCAGCGCCCACTCCCCGGTCGCCGCGGCGATCGCCGCGGCCTTGAGACGGGCGTTGCCCACGAAGTCGGCCGCGTCCTCCACCACCTCCGGCAACTCCGCCGGGCGCGGCACCACCTCGAGGTCGAGCCCGCTCGCGTCGAGCAGCGACCTCAGCTCGGCGACCTTCTTGGGGTTGGCCGACGCGACGACGATCCGACGGGTCACCACATCAACGTCCCGTCATCGTCGCAGTCGGACCGACTCAGCGGCCGATGGCACGCGGCGACGGCGGCTCTGCCACATACGAGCGCTGCATGTCGTGGATCTGGCGGATGCCGTTCTCGGCCAGGCCGAGCAGCTGGTCAAGCTCCTCACGGCTGAACGGTGCGCCTTCTGCGGTGCCCTGCACCTCGACGAACAGGCCCTTACCGGTCATGACCACGTTCATGTCGGTCTCGGCGGTCGAGTCCTCGGCGTACGGAAGGTCCAGCACGGGCTGGCCGTCGACGACGCCGACGGAGATCGCGGCGAGCTCGTCGTACAGCGGCACCGATGACAGGACCTCGGCCTGCACCATGCGGGTCAGGCAGTCGTGCAACGCCAGGTAGGCACCGCTGATCGACGCGGTGCGGGTTCCGCCGTCGGCCTGGAGGACGTCGCAGTCGATGAGGATCTGGCGCTCGCCGAGCGCCTTCATGTCGCACACCGAGCGCAGGGCCCGGCCGATGAGGCGTTGGATCTCCTGGGTCCGCCCCTTCGGACCCTTGGTCTCGCGACGGATGCGCTCCGGGGAGGACCCCGGCAGCATCGAGTACTCGGCGGTGACCCAGCCCTTGCCGGTGTGGCGCATCCAGCGCGGCACGTCCTCGTCGACCATCGCGGTGCACAGCACGCGGGTGTCACCGCAGGTGACGAGCACGGAGCCCTGGGCGTAGGCGGTGAAGTCGCGCTCGAAGGTGATCGGCCGCAGTTGGTCGGGCGCGCGTCCGTCGGGTCTCACAATGGGCTCCTCGAGAGATGTAGGGGTGCTCGACGACACACCTTGTCGTGATCCGCACCGAAGGGCCAGCGCCGAGCCCTTCCGGGCGACGGCTCAGGCCAGGTAGGTGTGGTGGATCCGCACGGGATCGACCGGAGCACCATAGGCGTCGGACGCCTCCGCCACCGCCAGTGCGACCGACCCCGTCGGTGGCACGTGGGTGATCACGAGCCGCCCGACACCGGCCTCGCGTGCCAGCCTCCCGGCCTGCTCGGCGGTCATGTGGAGGTCGTCGACCTCGAAGCCGTCGGATCGCAGCCAGGTCGCCTCGCAGATGGCCAGATCGATGTCGGCACCGAGCTCGGCGAACGACCATGCCGGACCCGTGTCCGACGAGTACGCGATCGAGCGGTCACCCAGGTCGACGCGGGTGGCGAGGGTCTCCGGTGGGTGCGCCGTGCGGGAGCAGCGCAGACGCAGCGACCCCACGGTGAAGTCCGCTCCGTCGGTGATGACCGATGCGTCGAACGCGTCGCCCAACCCGTCGGGGAACACACCATCGATCAGGCCGAGGGTCTCCTCGGTCGTGAAGAGCGGGATGCCGCGGTGGCCGAGCACGTAGTGCAGCGCGTTGCGCATGATCGGCACATCGCCCCAGTGGTCCGGATGGGAGTGGCTGACGACGATGGCGTCGAGCGCCGTGGGCGACACGTGCTGCTGGAGGCTGGCCAGGACGCCCGGTCCGGCGTCGAGCAGCACCGTGGTGCCACCGCCGCGGACCAGGTAGCCCGAGCACGCGTTCCCCGGCCCCGAGTAGGTACCCGAACAGCCGAGGACGGTGACGGCCAGGTCGGACTCGTCAGGAACGCCGTCGGGTCCCAGATCGGTCACCATGTGAGCTGCTCCGCTCTCTCCAGCTCCGGACCGAGCAGTCGGCGGCCAAGCTCCTCGAACCAGTTGACGTCTCCCGTCGTGACGAACGTCGCGTCGGGCGGTTCGTCCGACGGTCGATCGCACTGCAGACCGAGGTCGAACAGGACGCGGCTGACCTCGAACGCAGTCTCGTCGGCGGAGGAGACCAGCACCACGTCACGGCCCATCACGTCGTTGAGGGTACGGGCCAGATACGGATAGTGGGTGCAGCCGAGGAGGAGGGCGTCGATCTTGGCCTCCTTGGCGGGTTCGAGCAACGCCTGGGCCAGCACGTGGACCTGCTCTGAGTCGAACTCCCCGCGCTCGACGAACTCCACGAACCCCGGGCACGCCAGCGCCACCAGCTCCACATCGTCGGCCTCCGCCGAAACCGCGCGTTGGTAGGCACCCGAGTTGATCGTGCCGACGGTGCCGATCACGCCCACCCGACCGGTCCGCGTGGCCTGCGCCAATGCGGTGACGCCCGGTTCAATGACGCCGATGACCGGGACGTCGAAACGGTCGCGCAGCGACTCGAGCGCGGCGGCCGACGCCGTGTTGCACGCCACGACCAGCAGCTTGACGCCTCGGCGCTCCACGAGCTCCACAGCGATCTGGTGGGCGAATCGCGCCACCTCGTCGAGCGGGCGGGGACCGTACGGGTAGCGACCTGTGTCGCCCAGGTAGACGAGGTCCTCCGCCGGCAGCAGGTCGATCAAGGCCCGGGCGACGGTGAGCCCGCCGAACCCCGAGTCGAACATCCCGATCGGTCCGTCGCTCACGACGCAACGGTACCGACCCGATGCGGAGCCGCGCCGGATCGCCCCCGCCCCCCGTGACGTCGTGCGTTCGGTGAACGACGGCTCAGAAGTAGATGACCTTCTCGGCGTTGGCGGCGGCCTCGTCGAGGTCCAGCGTCCAGGCGCCGGTCGAGAGGTACTTCCAGCCGTAGTCGCTGACGACGAAGACGATCGTGCCCGACTCGATCCGATCGGCGACCTTGACCGCGCCCGCCAGCGCGGCGCCGGCGGAGATGCCGGAGAAGATGCCGACGTCGGCCAACCTGCGGGTGAACTCGAGCGACTCCCGCGGCCGGACGATCGACTTCCCGTCCAGCAGGTCGTAGCCGCCCCACTTCTCGAACACGGGCGGGATGTAGCCGTCCTCGAGCGATCGCAGCCCCTCGACCAGCTCGCCCGACGGGGGCTCGACTGCGAGCACCTTCACGTCGGGGTTCTGCTCCTTCAGGTACGTACCGCAGCCGAGCAACGTTCCCGACGTGCCCAGCCCGGCGACGAAGTGGGTGATCTCGGGGACGTCGGCCCAGATCTCGGGACCGGTCGTCCGATAGTGCGCCTTGGGGTTGGCCTCGTTGCCGTACTGGTACAGGAACACCCACTCGGGGTGCTCCGCCGCCAGAGCCTGTGCCCGGCGGACGGCACCGTTGGAGCCCTCCTCGCCCGGTGACGGGATGATCTCCGCCCCGTACACCTCGAGCAGCTGGCGGCGCTCGATCGACACGTTCTCGGGCAGCACGATCTTGATCCGGTACCCGCGGATGCGGCTGATCATCGCCAGCGCGATCCCCGTGTTGCCCGAGCTGGGCTCGAGGATCGTGGCGCCGGGCTGCAGCGTGCCGTCGGCCTCCGCGTCGAGGATCATCGACAGCGCGATGCGGTCCTTGACCGACCCGCCCGGGTTCTGGCCCTCCATCTTGGCCAGGATGCGGACGTCGGGATTGGGACTGATCTGGCTGACGTCCACGATCGGCGTGTTGCCGATGAGGTCGAGGACGGACGAGTAGACGGTCATACGAGGGGCCTCCGAAACCTGACCGCCATGGTAGGGATTCTCACCCCTCGACGACCACCCGCTCCTCGGCGATCGTCCCGTCGACGATGCGGTAGGACCGCAGCATCGGCTCGTCGTCGCGGAGCGACACGATGGCATAGTGCCACGTCGGGTCCGGCGCAGAGGCGACGTCGGTCGGCGACGGGTAGGCGTCGGTGTGGGTGTGGCTGTGGACCACACCCACGATCGCCAGCCCCTCGTCCTCTGCCGCTCGATCCGCTCTCAGGTGGTCGACCGGGTGAACCGTGTAGAGCACAGCGCTCTCGGCGGCGTTGCGGCACGGGACGAAGCGGACCACCCGCCCCGCCTCGTCCCCCGAGTCCCCCACCAGGAGGCCGCACGCCTCCAACGGCAAGCCGCGCAAGGCGTGGGCGATCAACTGGGTGTGGAGCTCGGGGGTGATCCGCAGCACCGCCGCAGCGTAGCGACGTCGCCAGGCGGCACCGCACAGGTCCTGACGACACCGACCGCACCGTGTCGCCGGCAACATCGCCGGCGACATCGCCGGCGACATCGCCGGCGACGACGAAGCCTGCCGAAGTTCGCCGGGACCGCAACGGGTACCGTGGCCAGCCCATGAAGCCGTCCGGGACCCAGGTCGTCGCCACCAACCGCCAGGCGAGGCGCAACTACACGCTGGGCGACACGTTCGAGGCCGGCGTGGTGTTGAAGGGCAGCGAGGTGAAGTCGCTGCGCGAGTCCAAGGTGCAGCTCACCGATGCCTGGGCATCGATCGACGGCGCCGAAGCATGGCTGAACGGCCTGCACGTGGCGCCGTACTCCCGGGCGCAGGCCCACTCGGGTCATGAGCCGGAACGGCGTCGCAAGCTCCTGCTGCACCGGACCGAGATCGACCGGATCCGGATGCGGATGCAGGTGGAGCGCCTGGCGCTCGTCCCCTTGTCGCTGTACTTCAAGGACGGTCGGGTCAAGGTCGAGCTGGCACTCGGCAAGGGCAAGAACGTGGTGGACAAGCGTCAGGACATCGCCAAGCGCGACGCCGACCGGGAAGCCGCTCGGGAGATCGCCCGCGCCCGCCGAGGCGACTGAGGGAAGCGGCTCAGCTACCGGACAGCAGGACGGTGAACGACACGGCCTTCGAGGAGCTCGCCGTGCCCGTCGCCACGAGACCGCCGATCGTGCCCGCGGGCGTCAGCGTGCCGCGATCGCTGGCCGCGGCCGTGACGTGACCCCCGCCTGTGCCCGTCGATGATGCCCGGAGGACCTGCGCCGACGGGACCGACAGCGTGGTGCCGTCACCCGACTTGTCGGCCCAGTAGGACACCGCGAGGGCTGCCACGCTGGAGGTCAACGCTGGTGTGGTGTGCGAGGCGCCACCGGCATCCACCCGCCCGCCCGACGCGACGATC
>JAPXRJ010000029.1:0-22163 GCA_033813615.1 Microthrixaceae bacterium
TGCTGGGTCGGGTGACGGCGAAGGCTGCGCGTGGTGGGCACCGGCTGCGGGGGAACTCTTGTGCGTGCGATTCGCGTCGGGGCGACACTGTGGACCGTGACCACCCACGAGATGTCGGCTGACGACACCGTCGCACTGCTCGACTCCTTCGACGAGGCTGGCGTCGACATCTGCGTCGGGGGCGGCTGGGCCGTCGATGCGAACCTTCGTCGACAGACGCGACCCCACGGCGACCTGGACATCTGGCTGCCCGCCGACCACTTTGACCGAGCCGTCATCGCACTGGTCGCAGTCGGTGTCGATCGCCTCTATCCGTGGGGTGACGACCGTCCCTGGAACTTCGTGCTGCACGACGGGTCCCGGCGCCGCGTCGACCTCCACGTCTTCGAAGCTGCCGAAGGGGGCCTTCTCCACTATGGCGGTCGCGTCGGCGAGACGTTCCCGTCGGTTGCGCTCGACGGGCACGGGGAGATCGCGGGACGGCCGCTGCGTTGTGAGGACCCTGGATGGTCGCTGCGCTGGCACACCGGCTATCCCCCTCGGGTCGTCGATCATCATGACGTCGCAGCTCTGTGCTCGACGTTCGGCTTCGATCCTCCACCCGGATTCGGGTGACACCTGACATGGAGCAATGGGGTCGCGCCGCGCAGTTGGACAGCCCCGTTCCGCGGAAACGTTTCCGCGGAAACACTTCCGTCCAACGTTTCCGCGGAAGCGCTTCGGGTCGGAGGACACTGCGTCGACCGCCACGCCGTCCGATCGACGAGGGGCCTCAGGTCCAGGATCGGCGGGCGCCGGCGAACGCTGCGACCACTGCGAACGACGTCGCAACGTTGAGGGAGTCGACGCCCGACGCCATCGGCACCCGCACAGCCACGTCGGCCTGCGCGATCGCGGCCTCGCTCAGACCTGGGCCCTCGGCCCCGACCACCAGGGCCAACGGATCGTCCAAGAGTCCGGCGGCGGCTGCCTTGTCGACATCGACGGCGCTCGCGACTGGCGTCAGCGCCACCACCCGGAACCCCCGGTCGCGCAGCGGCTCGTACCCGTCGGGGAGCGCCGCGATCCTCGCGGTCGGCAGCACCGCGGCCCAGCCGGAGGACACCCGAACGGAACGGCGGTACAGGGGGTCTGCACTCCTGTGGTCGAGCAGCACGGCTTCGAAGCCGAGCGCTGCCGCGTTGCGGTACAGGGAGCCGAGGTTCTCGTGGTCGTTGAGGCCCTCGGCGAGCACCACGCGCCGTCGACCCCGCAGCAGGGCGTGGGGATCGGTCGGCCGTGGCCGTCGTGCAGAGGCGAGGACCCCTCGGTGGAGGTCGAAGCCGACGACGCCGGCGAGCACCTCGCGGTCGGCCACGAGCACCGGGACATCGGGCGCGACGAGCTCCAGCAGCGGGGTGAGCGCATCGAGTCGGTTGGGTGTCAGCAACAGCGATCGCAACGGGATGCCCGATCGCAACACCACGCCGAGAGCGACGGCTCCCTCGACGATCGTGCACCCATGCCCGTCGCCACCGCTGTCTCCGTCAGCGTCATCGCGCCCGGCTGCGGCTCGGGCCTGGGCGTCGTTGAGATGGCGGTAGTCGGCCAGGCGCGGATCGTCGGGGTCATCGATGCGCTCCACGCGAGCATTCTGCACCGACCACCGGAGCTGGCCGGTCCCGCGTGCCCCACGGTCCAGCGTGTCCCACGGTCCATCGTGTGCGTTCGTGGTCACGTCGGTGTCAGGTCGGGATCCGACCTCGACGTCAGCTCGGAACCGACACCGCCTGCTCGACGAGCAGCTTGCGGAACGCCGTCTCGGGCACTGGGCGGGAGAATCGGTAGCCCTGGGCGAACTTGCAGCCCAGGTCGATCAGCGCCTGTTCCTGGTCCTGTTCCTCGATCCCTTCGGCGACGACTCGAACTCCGAGCTCGCGGGCCAGGTCGAGTACGGCGGTCACGATCTGGCGGTTCGTCTGGCGGTCGAGGCCCTCCACGAACGATCTGTCGATCTTGAGGACGTCGAAGGCGAAGCGCTGGATGTAGCCGAGCGAGGAGTATCCGGTGCCGAAGTCGTCGATCGCCAGGCGCGTGCCGAGCTCACGGAGGCGCTGCATCCGCTCCTGGATGACGTCGGTGTCCGACAGGAGGTTGGACTCCGTGACCTCGAGGACGAGTCGGTCGGCGGGAAGGCCGGTGCGGCGGAGGATGTCGGTCACCACCGGTACGAGACGCTCGCCGTGGACCTCCTGCGCCGTCAGGTTGACCGAGATGGTCAGCGCGTCGGCCACCTGCGGCATCTCCGCACGCCAGCCGGACAGGTCGCGGCACGCCCGCTCGAGCATCCACTCGCCCATGGCGCCGATCAGTCCGGTCTCCTCGGCGAGCGGCACGAAGATGGCGGGGGAGAGCAGTCCTCGATTCGGGTGCTGCCAACGGATCAGGGCTTCGCAACCGACGATGCGATGGGTCTCGAGGTCCACGATCGGTTGGTAGTGGGCCATGAACTGGTCCGTCTCGATCGCCCGCACCAGGTCCGCCCTCAGCTCCAGGCGGTCGAAGGATGCGGTGTGCATGTGCGGCTCGAACACGACCGACTGTCGCTTGCCGAGCTGCTTGGCCCGGTACATGGCCGTGTCCGCGTTGCGCAGCAGCACCTCCGCAGCCGTCTCGCGGTCGTGGTCGAACGCGACGCCGGCCGACGCGGTGATCGACAGCTCCCGGCCGTCGACGTCGAACGGGTGCTCCATCGACGTGAGCAAGCGGTCGGCGAGCTCCAGGACCTGGGCCTCGCCATGCGCCCGTTCGAGCACGACGACGAACTCGTCGCCGCCGGCACGAGCGGCCACATCGCCGAACGCCAGGGACTCCTTGATGCGCTCGGCCACCGAGTAGAGCAGGCGGTCGCCCACCCCGTGGCCGAGGCTGTCGTTGATGTCCTTGAAGTCGTCGATGTCGAGCGAGATGATCGCGACCGTGCTCCCGCCGGCGTTGCGGTCCAGCATGCCGCCGAGCTCTTCGGTCGCCAGGACGCGGTTCGGGAGTCCGGTGAGCGCGTCGTGGGTCGACTGGTACCGGAGTCGCTGCATCATCGCAGTGCGTTCGGTGACGTCGCGGGCGTTGAGGACGAAGCCGCCGACCGCCTCCTCTCGCCGGAGGTCGGTGACCGACGCCTCGAGGTGGATCCAGTCGCCACGCTCGTTCCGGAAGCCGAACTCCAGGAGCTCGGGGTGCTCGCCCGGCGCTCGGACGCCACGGAGCGCGCCGTCCCAATCGACGCCGCTGTCGCGGAAGACCTCGTTCAGGCTCCGGTCAGTCAGCTCGTCGGGTTCGACCCCGATGGTGGAAATGACCGCCGGACTCGCGTAGCGGATGCCGCCGGCGGATCCCACCACGAGCACGACGTCGCTCGAGTTCTGGACGAGTGCCTTGAACCGTGCCTCGGACAGGCGGAGTCGTTCCTCAGCGGCCTTCCGGTCGTCGATCTGGCGGGCGTTGAGGACGATGCCGCGGATGTTCGGATCGCTCTGCAGGTCGACGCCGACGACCTCGAACCAGTGGTACTTGCCGCCCTCGGCGACCAGACGGACCTCCACCGGCGACCGGTTGCCGAAACGGACGTCGTCGAGCATCCCCGTGGCGACCTCGAGGTCATCGGGGTGCACGAGGTCGAGTGCGGCAACAGCTCGCTTGCCGATCTCGTAGCCGAGGAGGCGAGAGGCCACCGGGGACACGTAGGTGAGGCGGCCGTCGGGCGCCAGGACCGCGACGATGTCCGAGGAGTTGTCGATCAGCGAACCGAAGCGCTCCTCCGATCGCTGGCGGACAGTCTTCTCGGTCTGCTCGACGGCCCGCAGAGCGATCGCCGTCTCCCGGCACAGAGAGATGACAGCGTTGCGTTCGACCTGGCTCAACCCGCCCTTGGTGGCGACGAGCAATGCGGCCTTCAGGTGGCGCTGCACCATGACGGGACCCAGCTCCCACCGGACGTCACTGCCGGGAGCGTCATGGTCGAGGGCATGGACCTGTCCGGTGCGCAGCTGGGTGCTGAACGCGGAATCGGTGACGAGTGAGCGCAGTCGCTGACGGATCTCCGGTTCGACCTCGTCGCCGTCGGAGTGGAGGGGATCCATGACGACGGTGCCGTCGACGAACCGGTCGTTGAGCACCTGTTCCAGGCCGACGCTGATCACCTGAGCGACGTCGGCTGTCGACTCGGCCAGCACCAGACGCTCGCCGACGCTGCGCAGGGTCTGCTCGGTCGCGGCCAGGCGCTCGTTCTCCCGGACCAGGCGCCCGAGCCGGACGAGGACCAGTGGGGTGAGCGCGAGCGATGCTGCTGCTGGGAGAACCAGTTCGATTCCGGTCTCACCGGTCACTGCAGCCCGCAGGAGCAGCACTGGTGGTGTGAACAAGGCGAGCACCAGCACGGCGATGCGCCGTCGAGTCAGACGTTGTGCGAGGGTCGAATCCTCGGGATGGGCTGTGAGGAGCCGTACTGACGGGTGGAGCGATCCGGCGCAACCCAGGGAGATGGCGACGGCTACGACCACCAGCGATGCGGACTCGGGCATCCGGTCATAGGTCACAAGAAGTGAGACGGGGTCGGCCGTGAAGGTTGCCACCAGCCCGAGAGCCATGAGGCGGTTGCTGGTCGACGGAACTGAACCGGCGACGAGCGCTAGCACAGCGGCGATGACGAGGACGAGGGAGAAGCTGCTGTACACGACGTTCGTGTACTTCGCGGCCTCGGACATGTCCTCGTTCTGGAGGTACGGGATCACGACGATCGTCCACTGGAGGATCGCCGCCGCGATTCCGGCGACAGCGGCGTCCAACCACGGGTCCGGTCCGAGCCGAGGGATCCGTCGGTGCACGACGGCCAGGATCGCGGCGACGAACAGACCGTACGACAGCAGGACCAGGACGTCAGCGGGGGATGGGAAAGGTGCGTTGACTCCGGCGATCGCTGCGTGGACCTCGCGAACGATGCCGCTGGCCAGCGACGACGCACCGGCGAGCCCTACGAGCGTGATCGGCCGGCGAAGGTCGCCCCCCAGCGCCTTGGCACGTCGGAGCACGAGCACGACGCAGGTCCATCCGAAGGCGAGGTACCACAGGCCGGCGATATCGCTCGGGAGCAGAAGGAAGACGGCGATCGCAGTGGCCGCGGCCATCCCGAATCGCCGAACGCGACGAAGCTCGTTGCTCTCGACGCTGGGCAGCGGCCCGTCGCTCGTGGTGGCAGACGTCATCCTGTCTCCGCTTGGGTCCACCACTTACTGTCGGCGCGGTTGCGCCGGGACTGAGGAAACGGGATTCGGTGGCTTCAGATCAGGCCAGGTATCAAACCGTGCAGCAGCGCGAACTCCGCCGCATAGATTGGGGCACATACACATGCGACCCGTCGGGCAGCGGATGCATCCCATCCGCGTCGCCAGAGAACAAGCGGCGGGATCACTCCGCCGATCACTGGGGTGAGCAGGATGCTCGAACCCCAGCCGGCGACGCGCGAGCGGAGCTTCTGCTCGTTCGCATGGACGACGGGCGATCGACGCTCCAAGTCCAGTCGGCCGAGGAAGAACGACGCGATCCGACCCGGCTCCGGCTCCGTCGCCCGGACGACGATGTAGATCTGGGCGCTCGTGTAGATCGCTAGTGCCGTCATCGCTGCGATCCACGGTCCCGCCGTCCGACTTATCAGCCAGAAAGCCGGTCCGAACGTCAGGTCGTCCAGCACGACGAGCGTGCCGATCGTCGCCATCCACCAGAGCACTACCTGCCACCGCTTTGTCGGTTCTGGCGGAGCCTCGGTGCGCGTTCCGCCAACCGATTTCATCTTTCGAACAGTACCGATCGCTCGGGTCGAAACCGGCCATGGTCGACGAGGAGGGAGCGGCTCGTGACCATCCAACAGTCGCCCGGATTGCGGCCCTACCCTGACGGCCGAGGGAGTTTGCAGAGGAGCTACTCGTGGGCGCATTGGACATCCGAGTCGTGGGCGCGACCGGCACTGGTTCGACAGCGTTGTCGGCCTTCGACGCAGCGCTGAACGCAGCCGGGGTCTCCAACTTCAACCTTGTGCGCCTGTCGAGCGTGATACCGCCCGGTTCTGTTGTCGCCGACGGTGAGCATGGTCACGTCGAAGGTGGATGGGGTGAGCGGCTCTTCGCCGTCTGGGCATTCCAGAGCGCGGAACTGCTCGGTCAGGAAGCCTGGGCGGGAGTGTGCTGGGTCCAAGACCCCTCGGACGGACGTGGTCTGTTCGTAGAGCACGAGGGTGCGAGCGAGGCTCAAGTGAGGAGCGAGCTCACGGCTTCGATGGACGACCTCTGCGAGAGCCGGGGACTCGGTCCTCTCGAGCAGCACTCGGTGGTCGTGGGCCAGCGGTGTGAAGGCCCGCCAGTTGGAGCGTTGGTGATCGCTCCATATCAAGTCGAACCCTGGTAGGTCACCGTATGCTCGGGCATTAGCACGTTGGCTCGTCTTCGACGCGGACCCTCTGGACATCGCGACCGGACTCCCGCTACGGTGCCGCCGTCGGTCCGGGGCGGACCAGCTGGGGGGCACGGCTGGTAGGAGACGGCGATGGCGGATGTTCTGTTGGGCTCGACGGGTTCCCCCGCGCCCTTGGAGTGCGAGAGCGTCGACTGGGTGGGTCGACCGAAGGACCCGCCCGTGGGTGCCTTCGTCGGTCTCGCCGGTGGTGAGCTCGCCGCTCGCGCTCGAGGTTTGGAATACGAGGTGTTCGCGGAGCAGGGCTACTGCGAACCTTCCGTCGACGGCCGGGTGACCGAGTACGCCAAGTGGGAAGCGGCTTCTCGCTTCCACGTCGTTGTGACCGATGCCGACGAGCTGATCGCGACCGTCCGCACCACCGCCGGATGCTACGACGACCTACCGGTCGGGAAGTTCGAGCGATGGGATTCGTATCCACCCGACATCGTGGTGGAGTACGCCTCCCTCGTCGTCCCCCGATCGGCCCGGGGAGCCGGCGGCGCCGAGGCCCTGTACCGCTCAGTGGTGCACGAGGCGGTCGCGATCGGCGCAGGCGGTCTAGTGGCCATCGGCGAGCAGTGGCTGCTGGATCTACTGAACGGCGTCTACGACTTCGGCTTCCGTCAACTTGGCCCGAGTCGTTGGTACATGGGCGGTGAGTGCTTTCCCATGGGCACGTCCATGGCTGACCTGTGGGTCCACCTGCGGACACGGCAGCCGACCCTCTACGCGTGGTTCCTCGAGGGCATCGATCGCGTCGATCTCCGGGACAGCACGGGCTCGGTCCAGGCACCGGGCGCCGCGATGCCAGCGCTTCTCCCGGTTGCCGGGGCCTAGCCCTTGGCCTCGCCCCGGCCCGGCCCGACCAGAGGACCTCGATCCTCGAACCGACTTCTGGTCGGGCACCCGGTCGCCGCTACCCTCTCGCCGTGCTCAAGCTCGTCCTCCCCAAGGGCTCCCTCGAGCGGTCCACGATGGACCTCTTCGAGGCGGCCGACCTGCCCGTTCGCCGCGACTCCTCGGTGTCGTACAAGGCGGACATCGCCGATCCGCGCATCGAGTCGGTCAGGATCCTGCGCCCGCAGGAGATCCCGACCTATGTGGCAGACGGGTTGTTCGACCTCGGCATCACGGGGCGCGACTGGGTGGAGGAGACCGGGTCCGAGGTCGCGTCGCTGGGCGAGCTGAAGTACTCCAAGGCGACGACGAACCCGATCACCGTCGTGGTGGCGGTGCCCGGCGACTCACCGTACGAGTCGGTGTCGGACCTGCCGTCGGGCGTGCGCGTCTCCACCGAGTACCCCGAGCTGACCAAGCGGTTCTTCGCCGGCAAGGGCGTCGACGCGGACATCCGCCTGTCCTACGGCGCGACCGAGGCGAAGGTGCCCGACATCGTCGATTGCGTGGTCGACATCACCGAGACCGGCTCCGCGCTGCGGGCCGCCGGGCTCCGGGTGATCGACGTGATCCTGGTGTCCTACACCGAGCTGGTCGCGAACCCGGCGTCGTACGCGGATCCGGACAAGCGCCACGCGATGGAGCAGGTGATGACCCTGTTGCGGGGCGTGCTGGAGGCCCGCGGCAAGGTCCTGGTCAAGCTGAACGTGGCAGCGGAGTCGCTCGACGCTGTGATCGGTGTGCTGCCGGCCATGAAGACGCCGACGGTCAACGAGCTCTACGGCTCGGCCGGCTACGCCGTCGAGACGGTCGTCCCCAAGAACGAGATCAACATCCTGATCCCGGCGTTGAAGGACGCGGGGGCGACCGACCTCATCGAGCTCCCGCTGTCGAAGATCGTCCACTGAGTGGACGATTGACGTGGCCGCCCGAGGACTGCTCGCCGGCACGGTGACGGCGTTCGACGTCGAGGTCGGACTGGGGACCGTCCGGGGCGCCGACGGCGTCGAGCTGGCGTTCCACGCGACGGCGATCGCCGACGGCAGCCGGACGATCCTCGTCGGTGCGTCGGTCCTCTACTCGGTGGCGCCTGGCCACATGGGGACGACGGAGGCCCGGCCGGTCGCTGCCGTCTGAGCTCCGCGGACCCTCATCCGGGATCCACCGATCCGAGTGATCCGACCGTTCGGCAGCCAGAGCCGGGTTCGGACCCGATCGGCGGATCCAGGCTCAGGAATCGGGCGCGGTGGCCGCGGTGGCGTTCTTCACCTGCACGAAGACCATCTGCGCCTGTCCGAGGGCTTCGCGCAGGAGCGGCTCCTGCTCGCCCAGGCGGTCGCCGACTCCGTCGAGCACGCTGCGGAACGCCTCGATCACGGTCGCGGCCTCGGCGAACGCCGGAGGTTCGGCTTCGAGGTAGATGGTCGCCAGGTCGAAGAAGCGCATGAGGTAGTTCGTGAGCATCTCTGATGCAGGCGTCGACGCGACCTGGCGGCGGACCTGCATCATCTCGGCCAACTCGGCTTCCAGCTGGGCCTTGTCCTCGGCCGACATGGCGTCGAGGTCCAGCCCGAGTGCAGCGGCCGCGGCACGGAGCGGATCGGTGCCGGGCGCGTCGGCTGCGGGCCGTTCCGCGGCTGCGGTCTGATCGGCGGGAGCGGAGCGCGACACGGGGCGTTCGCCGTCGGGCGTCCAGAGTGAGCTCATCGTGGTGTCTCCAGATCGGGTGGTGAGGCTGAATGTTGAGGTCGGTGGTGAGGCTGAAACGGTGAGTTCGGGTGGTGGGTGCGTGACGCGACGTCGACCGATTGCGGTCGTGCGGAGATGCCCCGGGTGGCGAACGAGGCGATCGTGCTGATGCTGCCCGGTTCGTCCTCGGCTGGTACGCTACTGCGCACAACCGAGGCAAGTGGGCTCCCGCCCCTCCCGGCCACGACGGTGCTCGCACCGTGACGGTGCGTTCGGGAACGTGATCGACGTGACCTCCACCCTGGGGGTCACGACGTCGGCGGGTGCCTGCAGGCATCCGCCCTTCTGCTTTTCAGCAGGCGCTCCTCGGAGCGTCGGGCGGCCCCGTCTCCGGACAGGGCGGCGCACAGTCCCACCAGGAAAGGAACTGCTGTTGAGCAGTGATCGGCCATAGCTGCCACATCGAACGACGAGCCCCGCATCAACGATCGCATCCGCGCTCGTGAGGTCCGACTGATCGGACCCGACGGGGACCAGCTCGGCATCAAGCCGCTTCCCGAGGCCCTGTCCACGGCCAGGTCCCTCGATCTCGACCTCGTCGAGGTGGCGGCCGAGGCCAACCCGCCGGTGTGTCGGATCATGAACTTCACCAAGTTCAAGTACGAGGCGCAGCAACGGGCCAAGGAGTCCCGCAAGAAGGCCACCAACATCGTGGTCAAGGAGATGAAGTACCGCCCCAAGATCGGTGGCGGCGACTTCGACACCAAGACCCGCAAGGTCGCCCAGTTCCTGGGCGAGGGCCACAAGGTCAAGGTCACGATCATGTTCCGTGGTCGTGAGATGCAGCACCCGGAGCTCGGGCGTCGCATCCTCGACCGGGTCGCCGAGGAGGTGACCCACCTCGGACGCGTGGAGGTCATGCCCAAGCAGGACGGCCGCAACATGACGATGGTGCTCGGGCCCGACAAGAAGGCCCAGGCCGCGCACGCCAAGAAGGCGGCCGAGGAGCCCGGCGCTTCGGAATCCGACGGATCCGCTGCGGCGAGCGCACCGGTGACCCAGGTTCCGGCCACAGAGCCCACACAATCCACAGAGCCCACAGAGCCCACGGAAGCTGACGCCCCCGTCGCCGACGCCGTCGATCGGGAGCCGGCTCCGGCCGCAGACGGGTGACCGAGCCGCCGTCGGGTGACCGGCGGCGGCACGACGAGACGGCGCATCGACCGCTGAGCGGCCTCGAGCGTCGATCTGCATCTACAGGAGACAAGAGGTACCACCATGCCCAAGATGAAGACGCACTCGGGTGCGAAGAAGCGCTACAAGGTCACCGGCAGCGGCAAGATCCTTCGTCGCAACAGCAACCTGAACCACATCCTCGAGAAGAAGTCCCCGTCGCGGAAGCGCCGCCTGGCCGGGACCACCGAGCTCACCGGCGGCGACCGCACCCGCGCTCGTCGCCAGCTCGGCCTCTGAGCGCCTGCCGGGGCGACACCCCCGGCCCTTGTCCACGATCCGACACACCCCGGTCCCGGCGCCCACTCGCCCCGGACCGAACCGCAGCAAAGGGAGTTGAACGATGGCACGCGTCAAGCGAGGCGTCCACGCGAAGAAGAAGCACCGCGCCGTACTCAACAAGGCGAAGGGCTACTACGGCCACCGCAGCCGGACGTTCCGGGCCGCCAACGAGGCGGTCATGCACGCGGGGAACTACGCGTTCCGTGACCGACGTGCTCGCAAGGGCGAGATGCGCAAGCTCTGGATCCAGCGCATCAACGCGGCCTGTCGCAAGGACGGCATCAGCTACAGCCGCTTCATCAACGGCCTGAAGGTCGCCGAGGTCGAGATCGACCGCAAGGCGCTCGCCGATCTGGCGGTTCGCGATCCGCAGGCGTTCTCCGCGCTCGTCGATGTGGCCAAGTCTGCCGCCGCCGAGCCGGCCGCGAGCTGAGCTGACCGACCCTGACCCGTCGACCGACCGGACGCGACGCTCAGCCCCACGCGGGGTTGACTCCGTCGAACCCTGCCCTGCAGGAGCTGCGGCGCCTCTCGAGGCGCCGCAGCGCGCGTTCGGAGTCCGGCACCTACCTGGTGGACGGGCCGGTGCTGCTCGCCGAGGCGCTCCGCGCCGGCGTCGCCCTGCGTTCGGTGTTCGCTGAGCCCGCGGGGCTGTCGCTCGCCTCCGTTCGCTCGGCACGCGATGCGGGAGTCGCGGTGCATCCCGTCCAGGAAGGGGCGTTGGCTCGCGTGCTCGACGTCGTGAACCCGCAGTCGGTCGTGGCCGTGGCCGAACGACGAGCCGACAGCGTCGACGACGTCGTGCAGCGTGCGGTCGCGACCCGTCGTGCGGTGCTCGTGCTCGTCGAGCTGCAGGATCCCGGCAACGCGGGCACGCTGCTGCGTGTCGCCGAGGCGGCGGGCTGCGCGGGGGTGGTGCTCACCGAGCGCTGCGTCGACGCCCACAACCCCAAGACCGTCCGTGCCAGCGCCGGTGCGCTGTTCCGATTGCCGGTCGCCGAGGGGGCTGGACTGTCCGCGCTGCTCGATGCTGCGTCGGCGGCCGGGTTGGAGAGCTGGGCCACGGTGCGCGACGGCGGAACGCCGATCGACGAGTGCGACCTGACCGGTGCAGGCCTGCTGCTGATCGGCAGCGAGGCCAACGGCCTCCCCGACGACGTGTGCCGGGCTGCGACCCATCGGCTCAGCATCCCCATGGAGGGCGACGTCGAATCGCTCAACGCAGCGGTCGCCGGCGCGCTGGTGGTGTTCGAAGCGGCGCGCCAGCGGCGCGCCGCTCCCGTTGCGGGCGTGGCGCGCTCCGCTGCCGCTGAACACGTTGGGGGCACGACCTCGCCCGTGGGCCATGATGTCAGCGCTCCCGCCGCCGGCGGAGCGAGCACCTGGGAGGAGCGATCCAAGTGAGCGGTGCGGACCTGGCCCAGGAGGCGCGAGATCTGGTGGCCGGGGGTGTCGCTCGCATCGGCGACGCTCCGAGCACCGACGAGGTGAAGGCTGTCGAGTCCGAGCTGCTCGGCAAGCGGTCTCGGCTCTCGGAGCTCAAGGCGGGCATGCGCGACCTCAGCCCCGAGGACCGCAAGGTGCTCGGGGCTGCGTTGAACGAGACCCGAGCGACGCTCGAAGCGGCGGTCGTCGGTCGGATCGGGGAGCTCGCCGCACAGGAACGACGAGTGCAGCTGGCAGCCGAGCGGCTGGACCTGACCGAGCACCTCGGTCGGGCCGATGCCGGCCACGTCCACCTGGTGACCCAGACCTGGGAGCGCCTGGAGGACGTGTTCGTCGGGATGGGCTTCACCATCGCCGACGGACCGGAGGTCGAGACCGACTGGTTCAACTTCGAGGCGCTGAACCTGCCGCCCTCGCATCCCGCCCGCTCGCTGTGGGACACGCTCTACCTCGACTCGTCGGAGCTCGACGGCGTCGGTACCCAGCAGCTCCTCCTGCGCACCCACACGTCGCCGGTGCAGGTGCGGACGATGCTGCGAGCCGTGCGAGAGGGGAGCGGGCCGCCCATCTACGTCGTGTGCCCCGGGCGCACCTATCGCCAGGACACCGCGGATGCCACCCATCTCCCCGTGTTCCACCAGATCGAGATGCTGGTCATCGACCGGGGCATCACGATGGGCGACCTGTCGGGAACCATCGAGACGTTCACCAAGGCGTACTTCGGTGCGGAGCTCACGTCCCGGCTCCGTCCGTCGTACTTCCCGTTCACCGAGCCGTCGGCCGAGGTCGACGTCTCCCAGCCCGACGGCTCCTGGCTCGAGGTCGGCGGCTGCGGCATGGTGCACCCGAACGTGCTCCGCGCCTGCGGTCTCGACCCCGAGGAGTGGTCCGGGTTCGCGTTCGGGTTCGGCATCGAACGACTCGCCAAGATCCGTCACCACCTCACCGACATCCGCGACCTGATCACCAACGACATGCGATTCCTGGAGCAGTTCTGACATGCGGGTGAGCCTCAACTGGTTGCAGGAGTTCGCCCCGATCACCGGCAGTCCGGCGGCGATCGCCGAGCAGCTGACCGACCTGGGACTCGAGGTGGGCGAGATCATCACCGTCGGCGGCTCGCTGGACGGCGTCGTCGTCGCCCGCGTCCTCGACGTCCGGGCGCACCCCGACGCGGACCGCGTCCGGCTCGTCGACGTCGACGCCGGCGACGGCGAACCGCTGCAGATCGTCTGCGGCGCACCCAACGTGGTCGCCGACGCGCTGGTTCCGTTGGCGACGATCGGCACGGTGCTGCCCGGCGGCTTGGAGATCGCAGCGCGCAAGATGCGCGGCGAGCACAGCTTCGGGATGCTGTGCTCGGCCAGCGAGCTGGAGCTGGGCGACGATTCATCGGGTCTTCTGCTCCTGGACGCCGGGGCCGACGCTCCGGCACCGGGCACGCCGCTCGCCGACGCGCTCGAGATCCGCTCCGACGTCGTGTTCGCGCTCGACGTCAACCCCAACCGACCCGACGCGCTCAGCGTCGCCGGCGTCGCCCGAGATCTGGCCGCCCGCCAGGGCGTGGCGTTCCGGATCCCCGAGCCCACTCCGCCTGAGGCGGGACCTGCGATCGACGGCGTGTCGGTCGAGATCGACGACCCGCTGCTGTGCGGTCGGTTCGCCGTCCGGGCGCTGAGCGATGTGCGCATCGGACCGTCGCCCCGCTGGCTCGCACAGCGCCTGGTGGCTGCCGGCATGCGGCCTATCAACAACGTCGTCGATGCGTCGAACTACGTGATGCTGGAGCTCGGCCAGCCGACCCACACGTTCGACCTGCCCAAGGTGCGAGGCGGTCAGCTGCGGATCCGTCGGGCCCGGCCCGGCGAGCAGCTCGAGACGCTCGACGGCGTCGTCCGGGACCTGGACCCCGACGACGGCGTCATCGCGGATGGCGACGACGTGGTCGTCGCGCTGGCGGGGGTGATGGGCGGGGCGTCCACCGAGATCTCCGAGACGACCACCGACGTGCTGGTGGAGGCCGCCTGGTGGGATCCGCAGTCGGTGGCCGACTCGTCGGCCCGGCACAACCTTCACTCCGAGGCATCGGCACGCTTCAAGCGGGGTGTCGACACGCAGGTCGCGGACCGGGCGATCGCCCGCTTCGCGGAGCTGCTGGCCGGGGCCGCGTCGCTGCGTCCGGGAGCGGTGGTCGCGGACGGCGAGCTCCCCGAGCGGGCGACGGTGACCGTTCGCCCCGCACGGGTCAACCGCGTGCTCGGCACCGACCTGGACCGCGGCCTGATGGTCGAGTTGATCGAGCCGATCGGCTTCACCTGCACCGACGACGGCGAGGACCTGGTCGTCGCCGTGCCCACGTGGCGTCCGGACTCGTCGGCCGAGGTCGACGTCATCGAGGAGATCGCCCGGATGTACGGGCTGTCGCGCATCGCCCGAACCGTTCCGGTCGCCCCTGAGCCGGGGGGTCTGACCCGAGCGCAGCGGAGCCGTCGGGCGTTGCGGCGGTCTCTCGCCGGCTTCGGCGTCAGCGAGGCCATGCCGATGCCGTTCCTGGCGCCTGGTGACCTGGAGCGCTGCGACCTCCCAGCCAACGGCCTCGTGTTGGCCAACCCGCTCGCGGCGGAGGAGTCGGTGCTGCGGACGTCGTTGCGCCCCGGTCTCCTCGCTGCGGTGGCCCACAACGCGAACCACCGGATCCCGGGTGTGCGGCTGGGTGAGATCGGCCGCGTCTTCGACCTGGGCGAGCGCGGTGCCATCGTCGACGTCGACGAGTCGTCGCGCCTCGGCCGGGTGCTCGACGGCGAGCGCGAGCAGCTGGCTGTCGTGCTCGCGGGTGCCGAGGCTCCCGAAGCCGTGGAGCTGCTCGACGTCGTGATCACCGCGCTCGGCGTCGGTCCCGTCGTGCTGCGAGCGGAAGAGCTGCCGGGCGTGCACCCCGCCCGTGGCGCGGTCGTCGAGGTGGCCGGCCTCGTCGCCGGTTCGGTGGGCGAGATCGACCCAGCGGTGCTCGACCGCTTCGGAATCGAGGAGCGGGTGGCGCTGCTCGAGCTGGAGCTCGGGTTGCTGCTCGACCTGCCGGCACCGGTCCGCGTGGCCCGGCCGGTGAGCCGGTTCCCCTCTGCAGATGTCGACCTGGCCTTCGTGGTCGAGGACCGCATCCCGGCTGCGGCGGTCCGCACGACGATCCGTGGCGCCGGGGCACCGCTCCTGCGACGCCTCGAGCTGTTCGACGTGTTCCGATCCGACGCGCTCGGTGCCGATCGCCGCAGCCTCGCGTTCCGACTCCGGTTCCAGGCGGACGATCGAACGCTCACCGACGCCGAGGTCGGAGCGGTGCGACAGGCGGTGATCGACGAGGTCGTCGCCACCCACGACGCCACCCTCCGTTCCTGACACCACCTCACCGTCGCGTTCCTGGCCCCGTTCTGTTCGGCGTTTCACAAGGAAAACCTTGTGAAACGCCGAACAGAACGGGAGCCGGGCAGAGGGCGCTCCTCGAAGGTGCAGAAGTATGCGGCGTGATGAATGAAGCTGCGCTAGGGTGGGCTGCCATGGCGAGCACGACAGCCCGCATCGGGATCATCGGCGCATCCGGCTACACCGGTGCGGAGCTGCTGCGCATCGTCGCGCAGCACCCGTCGCTGGACGTCGCCTTCGCCACCGGTGACAGCCAAGCGGGGAACGCTGCTGCCGAGCTGTACCCCGGACTGGCGCTGGCGTACCCCGACCTGATCTTCCAGCGGTGGGATCCCGCGCTGCTCGATGGGGTCGACGGCGTGTTCTTGGGGCTGCCCCACGGTGCGAGCCAGGCGATCGTCGGCGACGTACTCGGCAAGGTCGGCGCGGTGGTCGACCTCGGCGCGGACTTCCGGCTCGGGGATGCCGCGACCTACGAGCGTTGGTACCACGAGCCGCATACGGCGCCGGAGCTGCTCGACCGGTTCGTGTACGGGCTGCCGGAGCTGCACCGCGACGCGTTGAAGGGCGCCGAGGCGGTCGCCGCGCCGGGCTGCTATCCGACAGCGGCCACGCTGGCGCTGCGGCCGCTCGTCGACGCCGGCCTCGTCGAGACGACGGGGATCATCGTCGATGCCGTCTCCGGGGTGTCCGGCGCCGGTCGGCCACCCAAGCCGAGCTCGACCTTCTGCGCCGTCGACGAGAACGTCGAGGCCTACGGCCTGCTCGATCACCGCCACACCTCCGAGATGGACATGAACCTGGGAGCGACGGTCCTGTTCACGCCGCACCTCGTCCCCATGAACCGGGGCATCCTCGCCACCTGCTACGCCCGTCCCGCAGTCGACGGACTGAGCACCGAGGCGGTCCTCGACGTGTTGATGCAGCGATACCGGGACGAGCCGTTCGTGGTGGCGGCGGAGCGGTCGCCATCGACGAAGGCCACGCTCGGCACGAACGCCGCGCACGTCACGGCCCGCTACGACGAGCGCACCGCCACGGTGTTGGCCATCGCCGCGATCGACAACCTGGGCAAGGGGGCGTCGGGCCAGGCCGTGCAGTGCATGAACCTGGCGCTCGGACTGCCCGAGGCGCAGGGCCTCGCCGTCGTGGGGACCGCCCCGTGAGCCCCGGCCAGCCTCCGGGCGCTGCCCATGCGAGCGCTGCCGGTGCGAGCGCTGCCGGTGCGGGCGCTGCCGGGCTCGACCCTCGACGGGATCCGGAGCTGGCCGTCGACGTCCTCCTCCAGGCGCTGCCCTACATCGAGCGGTTCCGGGGAGCGGTCGTCGTCGTGAAGTTCGGCGGCAATGCGATGGGCGACCCGGAGCTGTTCGCCCAGTTCGCGTCCGACGTGGTCCTCATGCACCGGGTCGGGATGCGGCCGGTGGTCGTCCACGGCGGGGGTCCCCAGATCGACGAGTGGTTGGAGAAGCTCGGCAAGGAGAGCGAGTTCGTCGGAGGACGCCGGGTCACCGACGCCGAGACGCTCGAGATCGCCCAGATGGTGCTGATGGGCAAGGTCAACACCGACATCGTGACCGCGCTCAACGGGTTCGGCCCGCTCGCACTCGGTCTCGCCGGTACCGACGCGCACCTGCTCGAAGCAGAGGTCCACGATCCGGAGCTCGGCTTCGTCGGCGCTGTTCGCAAGGTGAACCCCGAGCTGATCGTCCGCACGCTCGCCATGGACCTGATCCCGGTGATCGCCACGATCGGCGTGGACCTGGACGGGCAGGCCTACAACATCAACGCCGACGACGCTGCGACGGCGATCGCGGAGGAGCTCGGTGCCGAGAAGCTGATCTTCCTGACCGACGTGCCCGGACTGCTGGCCGACGCGAACGACCCTTCGTCGCTCATCACGCGAGTCGACGGGGCCGACGTCGCTCGGATGATCTCCGACGGCACCATCTCCGGCGGCATGGTGCCGAAGATGTCGGGTTGCGTCCGCGCCATCGGCCACGGCGTCGGCTCCGTGCACCTCATCGACGGTCGTCGCCCGCACGTCCTGCTGCTCGAGCTGCTCACCGACGCGGGCGTCGGCACCATGGTCGCGGCCGCCCCGCCCCAACAGGAGTCCGCCCGGTGAGCTCGCCGCTCATGCCCACCTATCCCGTGCCCGCGGTGACGTTCGTCCGCGGTGAGGGCTCGTGGCTCGTCGACGACGAGGGTCGTCGCTACCTCGACCTGCTGTCCGGTCTGGCGGTGACGTCGCTCGGCCACGCCCACCCCGCAGTGGCCGACGCGCTCGCCGAGCAGTCGCGGACGCTGCTGCACGTGTCGAACCTGTTCGGCTCGGTGCCCGGGCCCGAGGTCGCCCGGACCCTCGACCGGCTGCTCGGCGGTGGCGGTCAGGTCTTCTTCGCCAACTCGGGTGCCGAGGCCAACGAGTGCGCGATCAAGCTGGCGCGCAAGTTCGGCGGGGCCGGCCTGCGTGGCCTGAACGCCAGGGCAGGCCTGCGTGGCCTGAACGCCAGTGCAGGCCTGCGTGGCCTGAACGCCAGGGCAGGCCTGCGTGGCCTGAACGCCGGGGCCGACGGGCGCTACAAGGTGGTGTCAGCGCTGGGCAGCTTCCACGGCCGGACGCTGGCCACGCTGCACGCGACGGGCCAGCCGTCCAAGCACGAGCCGTTCCAACCGCTGCCCGACGGCTTCGTGCACGTCGCGTGGAGCGATCTCGACGCGCTCGATCGAGCGATCGACTCGTCGGTCGCTGCGGTGCTGCTGGAGCCGGTGCAGGGCGAGGGTGGCGTCAACCCCGCCACCGTGGAGTACTTCCGCGGCGCACGCGAGCTGTGCACCGAACGCGGCGTGCTGTTCATGGTCGACGAGGTCCAGACGGGCCTGGGTCGCTGCGGCGCGTGGTTCGCCCACCAGCACTTCGGCGTGACCCCCGACGTGGTGACCATCGCCAAGGCCCTGGGCAACGGAGTGCCGATCGGCGCGTGCTGGGCTCGCGAAGATGTCGCCGCCGTGTTCGAGCCGGGCGACCACGCCACCACCTACGGCGGCCAGCCGCTGGCCGCGTCGGCCGCCCGGGCCGTGCTCCAGGTGATGGAGTCGAACGACGTGCCGGCCCGCGCTCGCCACATCGGCGAGCTCGTCGAACGGGATCTGTCGGGTGTGGACGGCGTGATCGACGTCCGGGGCCTCGGCGCGCTCATCGCTGTGGAGGTGTCGGTCGACGCACGCGAGCTCTGTCGGCTCCTGCTGGAGCGAGGGGTGCTCACCAACGCCGTCACGCCGACCGCGCTGCGCCTGGCCCCCAGCCTGTTGATCTCCGACGAGGACCTGACCATCGGCAACACGGCGATCGTCGAGGTGATCTCGGAGCTGCTCGCCACCGACGCTGAAGAGGACGCATCGTGATCGACGCACCACCCCGACATCTCCTCGAGGTCGATGACCTCACAGCGGACGAGCTCGTCCGCATCCTGGACCTCTCCGAGCTCGCCGATCCACCGAGGGTGCTCGACGGCAAGGGCGCCGCGCTGCTGTTCGAGAAGCCGTCGGCGCGGACGCGCACCTCGATGGAGATGGCGGTGTTCCAGCTCGGCGGTCATCCCGTCACGCTCAAGGACGACGAGATCGGCATCGACAAGCGGGAGTCCGCTGAGGACCTCGGCCGCCTCATGTCGCGGTACGCAGCGGTGATCGGTGCCCGGGTGTTCGAGCACGACAAGGTCGAACGGATGGCGGGCGCGGCCTCGGTTCCGGTGGTCAACCTGCTGTCCGACGATGCGCACCCGGTGCAGACGCTGGCCGACCTGCTCACGGTGCGGCAGCGGTTCGGTGGCCTCGATGGTCGAACGATCGCCTACGTCGGCGATGCGAACAACGTCGCCCGGTCCCTCGGCATCGGATGCGGGCTGACCGGGGTTCACTTCCGGATCTCGAGCCCACCCGGCTACGCGTTCGACGGCGCGTCGCTCGATCGGATGCGCGCCGCTGGCGCGGACGTCGAGGTCGTCGACGACGCCCGTGGCGCCGTCGACGGCGCCGATGCCGTCTACACCGACGCGTGGTACTCGATGGGCCAGGAGCAGGAGCGCAGTCAGCGCCAGGACGCCTTCGCCCGCTGGTGCGTCGACGAGGCACTGATGGGCGCTGCGGCCGACGGCGCGGTGTTCCTGCACTGCCTTCCGGCGCACCGCGGCGACGAGGCCACGGACGGCGTGCTCGACGGGCCGTCGAGCGGGATCTGGGACCAGGCAGAGAACCGCATGCACACCGCACGCGGCCTCCTCGTGTGGCTCCTCACCGAGGCAGGCGGTGCCGACGGGTCCGCCGAGGGCCGGCGCTGATGGCCGGCAAGCAGCAGCGTCAGCACCGCGTCGCCCGCCTGCTCGAGGAGCACCGCGTCACCAACCAGAGCCAGCTCGTCGACCTGCTCGCCACGGAGGGCGTGACGGTCAACCAGGCGACGGTGAGCCGGGACCTCGAGGAGCTCGGGGCGATCAAGGTGCGGGTTCCCGGTGGGGACCCGGTGTACGCGATCCCGGAGCTTCCCCGTGACCAGGTCGCCCCGGAGGACCACCTGCGACGGGTGCTCAGCGACTGGCTGGTGGAGGTCGAGCGCTCCGGTGACCTGGTGGTGCTGCGCACGCCGCCGGGGTCGGCGCACGTGGTGGCATCGGCGATCGACCGCAACGGCCTGGACGACGTCGTGGGCACCGTCGCAGGCGACGACACGCTCCTGGTGATCGCCCGGGAGCGCCAGGGCCACCTCGTGGCCGAGCAGCTGCAACAGTTGGCCGGGCTGGGCTGACCGACGCGAGGGCAGCGACGGCCCGGAACAGCTCAGACAGGCCAGCTCAGACAGGCCAGCTCAGACAGGCCAGCTCAGACAGGCCAGCTCAGACAGGCCAGCTCGGACAGACAGGCCAGCTCAGCTCAGCTCAGACAGAACAGCAGACCGACAGTGAGAAGGGACGGACAGGATGGCGAAGCGTGTGGTGCTGGCCTACAGCGGTGGGCTCGACACCTCGGTGGCGGTGCGCTGGATGATCGAGCACCTCGGGGTCGAGGTCGTGTGCCTTTCGGCGGACGTCGGTCAGGAGGGCACGCTGGAGGGCAATCGCGAGAAGGCGCTCGGTGCGGGGGCGATCGCGTACGAGGAGCTCGACCTCCGCGAGGAGTTCGCCGACGACTTCCTGGCACCGTTCATCAAGGCGAACGCCCTCTACGAGGACCAGTACCCACTGGTCTCGGCCTTGTCGCGGCCGCTGATCGCCCAGAAGCAGGTGGAGATCGCTCGCAAGTACGGCGCCGACGGGGTCGCCCACGGATGCACGGGCAAGGGCAACGACCAGGTGCGCTTCGAAGTCAGCTACATGGCGCTCGCCCCGGACCTGGAGCAGCTCGCACCGGTCCGCAACTGGGGCTTCACCCGAGAGGACTCGATCGAGTACGCGGGCACCCACGGCATCCCCGTGGGCGCGACCAAGGAGAAGCTGTACTCGATCGACGACAACCTGTGGGGCCGTGCGATCGAGTGCGGCGAGATGGAGGACCCGTGGGCCGAGCCGCCGGCGGGCGTCTGGAAGATGACCGAGCGAACGGCCAGCCAGCCGGTCGAGATCACGGTCGGGTTCGAGCGGGGCGTGCCGGTGTCGCTCGACGGCACACCCAAGCCGCTGTTCGAGATCATCATCGAGCTGAACCACCTGGTCGGCAGCTACGGGTGGGGCCGCATCGACATGGTCGAGAACCGGCGGGTCGGCATCAAGAGCCGTGAGACCTACGAGGCGCCGGGCGCGCTGGCGATCATCATGGCGCATCGCGATCTGGAGTCGATCACCGTCGAGCGCGACCTCGGTCGCCAGAAGATCGCGCTGCAGCACCGCTACGCCGAGCTGGTCTACGACGGACTGTGGTTCTCTCCGCTGCGCGACGCGCTCGACGCGTTCGTCGACGTCTCGCAGGCCCACGTCACCGGAGAGGTCCGGCTGCGCCTGGAGCCGAACCGCTGCTGGGTGGTCGGCCGTCGCGCTCCCAGGTCGCTCTACGACTACGGACTGGCCACCTACGACGCAGCGGACCGATTCCGCCACGCCGACTCCGAGGGCTTCGTGCGGCTCTGGGGTCTCGGCGTGCAGACGTGGTCCGACATCCAGGGCCCGGGCTCTCGGCGATGAACGCTGGAACCACGGGTACCGCCGGGACCGGAGACCTGCTCGGCGACGACGGAGCCGGGGGCCGCGGCCAGCTGTGGCACGGCCGGTTCGAGGTGGCCCCGGCGGACGCGCTCGTCGAGTTCACCGAGTCGCTGAGCTACGACCAGCGACTTCTGCCCGATGACGTCATCTGCTCCAAGGCGCACGTGAGGGGCCTGCACCGAGCGGGGCTCATCGACGACGACGAGCTGGCCGCTCTGCTCGGTGGTCTCGACGCCGTCGAGATGGAGTTCCGTGCCGGCGAACTGCAGTTCGCCGCGTCCGACGAGGACGTCCACACGGCGATCGAGCGTCGGGTCACCGAGCTCGTCGGTGCGGCAGGCGGCAAGATCCACACCGGCCGGTCCCGCAACGACCAGGTGGCCACGGCGTTCCGCCACCACGTGGTTGGCGAGCTGGCGGCCACGGCGGAGCTCGTCCTCGGCCTCGTCGACGTGCTCGCCGAGCGCTCCGATCGTTCGCTCACCGAGGGCCCGGACGGCGGCGCGATCCGCCTCCCTGGCT
>JAPXRJ010000030.1:0-21527 GCA_033813615.1 Microthrixaceae bacterium
CTACCGGAGTGCTCCGTGCCCATGGTCTGCCGCCGGGAGGTCGCTGATAGGAGGGTGGACCGGAGTCCGTCGCCCGCTGCTCCCCCGCCGACAGAGCCCTCGACCTGGCCCGACCCACCCGGGCCGCTCGGTCGAAGTCCAGTCGCACATGAGTCACGAGAGTAGGCCGTTTGGCCCATGCTGAACAGGGAAACGTCACAGAGAGAGACCGTCGCTTCGGGGCGGGGGCTCCGAAGGTGGCATTGCACCGATCGCGGCGGGAGACGCCTCGACTGCTTCCGAGTTCGCAGCGGCGGTGAGAGTGTCGTTGATCTCGCCTTGCCGGCGACGAAGTCCGGCGAGCTCCTCGGCGCGGTCCCACGGCGCGCCGATGCGGGCGGCGGCACGGTCGACTTCACCGCGAGCCGTGTCGGCTTCGGCCTGGAGGGACGTCAGGGTTTCGGGCAGGCGTTGGATCTGGCGTTCGAGGCGGGTGACGAGGTTGGCGGGTTCGCTGCGCTTCCAGTCGAGCGCCGGGTAGGTGACTTCGATGTGGGCGTCGGCGATGGTGAGACGGATCTCGTCGTCGATGGTGGTGACGGCCTGGGCGGTGACGGTGAGCCCGGCGAGGGTGCCGATCTCGACGATCGGGCCGTTGGTCTCGGGTGGGGTCTGGTCGAGCCGGTCAGCCATGAGCCGTTGGAGGTGTTCGCCGGCATCGACCCGCTTGGAGTGCCGATGGCCGACGACCGTCATGGCGAAGCGGTCGCTGCGGGTGTCGACCACTCGCTCCAACACCCCCTCGATCTGCGCGGCCCGACCAGAGGCTCGCTCGGCGCGGGTAGAGGCGGTGTCGTGGGTGCGCCGGAGTCGGTGCTGGTCGTCCTGGTGGGCGCGCTCGAGGCGGGTGAGCCGGGCGACGTCTGCGTCGACGGCGGCCTTCTCCAACACGAGCGGGTCACCGGTAGCGAGGGCCTTCACCTCAGCGAAGGACAGGGCCTGGTCGCCGATGTCGTCGACGTCGCGGTCGGGCAGGTCGCCGCGGGTGACCTGGGCGATGAACGCGGCCTTCCGTTCGAGGGTCTGCCACATGTAGGTGTCGAAGCTGCCTTCGGTGACGTAGCGGAGGATGCGGACCTCGGGGTTCTGGTTGCCCTGGCGGAGGATGCGGCCGTCTCGCTGTTCGATGTCGGCGGGTCGCCAGGGTGCGTCGAGGTGGTGCATGGCGACGGCGCGGGCCTGGACGTTGGTGCCGACGCCCATGGTCTCGGTGGAACCGATGAGCACGGCGACGGTGCCGTCACGACAGGCGGCGAACAGGTTGGCCTTGGCCTGGTCGGTCTGGGCGGACTGCATGTAGCGAATCGCACCGGCCTCGACTCCCCTCCGAACCAGCAGCGACTTCAGTTCGTCGTAGGCGTTCCAGCCGTCACCCGCTGGGGTGGACACGTCGCAGAACACGAGCTGGAGTGCACCGGGGCGCAGGGTGAGCTGGCCGTGGTCATCGGCGTAGCGGTGGTCTCGGGTGGCGTGGTGGATCGCGGAGATGTGTTGGGCGGTGACGTCGAGCTTGGCCTGCTCGGTCGGTGCGTCCAGGCCGACGAGGCGGAGGTCGAGCGCGGCGCGGCGTCCGTCGCCGGTGACCTTCAACATGTTGTCCTCGGCGGGGTCGACGGCCCGGTTGCGGATGCGTTCGGCTCGTGCCGCGAGGTCGAGCACGTAGTCGACGAGGTTGTCGCTCGGGTCGACCACGACCGTCTCGGCCTGTCCGCCGGCGATGACAGGGGTGGGGAGGTCGAGGTCGTCGAGGGTGCGCACGTCGGCGACCTGGCGGTAGAGGGTGAGTAGTTCGGGGACGTTCTGGAACCGGGCGAAGCGGGTCTGCATCCGATAGGACGACCCGTCGGGTGCCAGCTCGAGAGCGGTGTGGGTCCGGCCGAAGGTGGCGGCCCACGCGTCGAAGGGTCGCAGCCCGACCGCTTCGAGCTGGTCGGGTTGGAGGTAGGTCTGCATGACCCACAGCTCGGCCATCGAGTTCGCCACCGGGGTCGCTGTCGCGAACACCGCCACCCGCGGCCCGTGGGCGCGACGAAGCGCCCACAGCTTGGAGTCGAGGTCTTGGGCCCGTTGCGAGCCAGTGTTGGCGGCACCGTCGATGCTCGAGTCGACCCGCCGGTTCTTGTAGGCGTGGGCCTCATCACAGAAAGGGAAATCGATGCCGGTCTCCTCGAAGCGGACGCCGTCGTCCTTGGTGTGCTCAGCGAGAAGCCGCTTGTAGTTCTCCTCCATCTGGGCGATGCGCCGTTCGAGCTTCTTGACAGACAGGCCCTTTCCGTCACGAGACCCGGCGAGCGCAGCGCGGGCTGTCTCGATCTCACCGGCCAGGTACTCGCGCATCAGATCGGCGCCGAGGGGTACACGTGCGAAGCCGGACTGGGTGAACACGATCCCGTCCCAGTCGCCGGTAGCGGCGCGGGCGACGAACTCCTTGCGCCGGCCCTTCGAGAGCCGTTCCCGATCAGCGACGAGGATCCGGGCGGTCGGGTAGATCTGGAGCCACTCTCGGGAGAACTGCTCGAGCATGTGGTTCGGGACCACGACCGCGGGCTTCGACGCGGAGCCGAGCCGTCGCAGCTCCATGGCAGCCATGACCATCGTGGCGGTCTTGCCCGCGCCGACAGCGTGGGCCAACAGGGTGCGGCCGTCGGTGAGAACACGGGCCACCGCGGCGCGTTGGTGATCACGGGGCGAGAAGCTCCCAGCGAGGCCGGGAAGGGTGAGGTGGCTGCCGTCGTGGTGTGGGAGCACCGTCGAGGAGAACAGGTCGTTGTAGGTGGTGGCGAGGCGTTCGGCGCGGGTGGGGTCCTCCCACACCCAGGTCGAGAACCGGGTGGTGAGGGCTTCCTGCTTGTCGCGGGCAGCGAGCGTCTCGGCGTCGTTGCGGACGCGGCGTCCATCGTCGGTGGCGTCGGTGACGGTGTGGAGCCGTTGGTTGAGCGCGGCGTCGAGCAACGTGATCGCATCGGCGCGTGAGGTGCCCCATTCGGAGGTGAGGGCGACGCTGCGCCGGCTGCCGTCGCGGAGTCGAGCGGACCAGTGGCCGAGCTGTGGGAGGTGTTCGACATCGACCGTTGCGTCGAGCACTTCGCCAGCGAAGTACTCGACGTCGCGGCTGGGGATCCACGGTGAGCCGAGTCGGGCGGTGATGTCGGCCGGTTCGAGCTGGCGGGGCAGGACCGCTTCGAGGTCCGCGACGTTCACCCGGTAGCGGGGGTCGTCGAGCGCGGCCACGCGGGCGGCGTCGAGCTTGGTGCGTACGTTGCCCGACAGGTACTCCGCGGCGGGGATGAGCCGGTCGGTTCCGGGCTCGTCGTAGACGAGGCGGCCGAGGCGTTGCCTCGTGGTGTCGGCATCGAGGCCGAGAAGCTCCGCTGCCCGTTCGAGCGAGACGCGGCCGGACTCGTCGAGGCAGACGGCGACGGCTTCGTCGGGGCTGTCGACGGAGTGGCGTTCATGGGGCGGATCGATGATCCGCTCGGAGAAGATGGCGGCGGGCCGGGCCTGTTGGGTCTCGTCGTCGAACACCTCGAGGGCGGCGACGAGGGGCCAGTCGGGGTCTTCTCGGAAGCCACCCATGCGGGGCCGGACCCTGCGGTACAGCTCCTCGCCGGTCTCGGGGTCACGGCGCCCGGTGCGGGCCTGACTGGACCGGTTGATCGGCCCGTGCACACGTCGGTAGCTGTCGTAGCGGTCGGTGAGCACCTGTTGCGCGGCGCGCAGGTCGTCCTCGCTGCCTCCATCGAGCTGGACACCGAGCACGGAGCGGGCGGCGTCGCGTAGGCCGATCAGGCGAGCCAGTTCGGAGCGGTCTTTGGCGACGCGGGGCTGGTAGGTGATCGTGGCGCCACCGCGGAGCTGGGCGATGTCGCCGTCGGTGCTGGTGACGAAGCTGCCGTCTTGGGCGTGGGTGAGGTCGAAGGTGCCGGTCGCCACCTCCGGCGCAGGTCGACGCTGGGCGCTGCTGTCCGGCGCGGCGACGAATCGGAGACCGGTCGAGGTGGCGTCGGCGACAAGTCGTTGAAGTGCGGCGGGGAGTTGGGTGTCGAGGTCGCCGTTGGGAGTGACGGTGAGCTCGTGGTCGCGGTACATGCCTCGTGCCGCGGCCAAGTCGCCGAGGACTCGGTCGGGGTGGGCGTCGAAGTACTCGTTGACCTCCAGCGGCTCACAGCTCCCCCGGTCCGTGGTCGCACTGGTTGGGGGGAGGTCGATGGGTACGACGTGTTCCCACGCGGGGCCGGTCGGCGCACCTCCCGGCAACCGACGGCGCAGGACCAGCAGGTCGACGACGACATCGGTGCCCGAGCTTCGGGCGAAGGCGCGCTCGGGGAGCCGGACGGCACCGACGAGGTCGGCGAGCATCGCCATCTCCCGGCGAGCGGCCGCGTTGCGGGCGTCGAGGGTGTAGCGGGAGGTGAGGGCGACGACGAGCCCGCCGGGTCGGGTGAGGTGGAGCGACTTGAGGAGGAAGTAGTTGTGCAGGGCGTGGCGGCCCCGGTTGTGGTGGGGGTCGTGCGGGGTGACCTTGGCGAACGGGACGTTGCCGATCGCCACGTCGAAGGCGCCGTCCTCGACGCGGAGGTCTTCGAACGCTCCGGTGTGGATGGTGGCGCGGGCGCCGTAGAGATGGCGGGCGATCACCGCGGTGGTGGGGTCCAGCTCGACCCCGGTGAGCACAGCGTCGAGCGGAGCGAACCCCAGGAAGTTCCCCGACCCACAGCCCGGTTCGAGCACCCGGACCGGCCCGTCGACACCCAGGTCACGAACGGCGGACCACATGGCGGTGACGACCGACGCCGAGGTGTAGTGAGCGTTGAGGGTGGTGCGACGGGCTTGGCTCCACGCCTCCTCGGTGCCGAGAAGCTGACGGATCTGCGCTCGCTCGGCAGGGAAGCGGTCGTCGGTGTCGTCGAACACCTGGGGGATCGACCCCCACCCGGCCCACCGGGCGAGCGCAGCCTGTTCGGCCGGGTTCGCCGCACGGTCCTCGTCGCGGCAGCGGCGCACGATCTCGAGCGCATCGAGGTTGGCGCGCAGCTTGGCCGTCGCACCCGGTGGGGCGAGGTCGTCCTGGCTCGCCGGTCGGAACGATTCGCGCTCGGCTGAGGATGCGTCGTCGCGTGTTGCCGTGGCCCCGGTCGGGGTCGGGGCTACAGGGGCTGGTTGATGATCTGGTTGATCTCGGCCAGGAGCTGGTAACGGTTCGCCAGCTCCGGGGCGTCCCAGTCCTCGTCCGTCGTCTCGGTCGTCTCCGGTTGGAGGAGGTGGTGGTCCGTCAGGACGATCTCCTCGGCGGTCGACCATGCCTGGTAGCCGCGGTGCCGGTAGGCCTCGAGGTTCTCGTTGGTTCGGGGTTGGCCGAGGATCTGGTCGCGCAGGTCGCTGATCGCGGTTGCGATCGTCTCTCCGGCCTCGGTGAAGAAGTCGTCGGGGTCCGGGATCTGCGAATAGGCGTCCGGGCGGTGGGTCCGGTTGTGCTCGAGGACGAGCCGGCCGTAGCGGTTCATCGCGAATCGCCTCCTTTGCCGTGGTGTCGGCTTCGGTGGGAGGGAGCTCGATGTCGAACAGCGAGAGCTGTTCGGATGGAGTGCGGCGCGTGCTCCGATCGCTGGACACAAGCTACCGCCACGACCGGCCGCCCCAGCGGAGCATGGTCGTCACAGCCCGCGGCCTTCCATCGCCACCGCAGGCGGGCGGTGCTGCTGTCCGGTCTCGCGTTCCAGCGCGGCAGCGGCCTCCACACTGCGGTCGCGGACCCACATCTCCTGGGTTCCGTCGCTGGCGCACCGTCGGTAGCCGGCACCGGCCAGCTCGGCGCGGGTCCGATCGCCAGGGTCGTTGCGGCACAGCACGACCTGGTGCTGTCGAGGGTCGTAGACGACCTCGACCTCACGACCCGCCCACTGCCCGGCAGGTTCGGACGTCCAACCGACCGGGGCCAACCGGGCACGAGACGTGGGTCGCAGGAACGGCTTCACGCCGCCGCCTCCTGCCCGGTGCGCTGCTTGCGCGGCTCCATGGCGGCGCGCTCAGCCAGATGCGGTGTCGCATAGAACGGCCGAGTGCGGACGTGCGCCGGCGGCAGGGTTCCGTGGACCAGGAGCGCATCGCCGGGTCGCATCTGGCGCAGCACGTGGGCGGGCGCGAGCGGGACCTGGGTCGTCGAGTACTGGTCCGAGCCACCGTTGAGCCGCTCGGCCGCGGTGCGAGACCGGGTGTCGACCTCAGCCTGGCCGAGGATTCGGTCGACGTAGCCGAGCGACGCCGGGTCCGACAGCCCGGCGTACATGACCTTGGTGAGGTGGTTGGTGAGGATCGTGTCGGACTGCGGCCCGTAGGCGGCGTTGAGCTGAGCGAGGCTCTGCCAGATCGTCACCAGCAACACGCCGATGCCCGCGAGGGTCGACGCATACTCCGGCAGCGACCGCAGCGGCGTGTTGCCGGCCTCGTCGATCACCACCAGCAGCGGCGGGTCGAGGGGCTTGCCGGTCTCTGCGACGTGGCGGTACGCCTGGTTGATCAGGTCGTTGAGCAGACCGCCGAACGCCGGGGCTAGCCGGCGCTGGTCCTCGATCGGCGAGCACAGGTAGACGGTGTTCTGCCTCCGCTGGTCGAGCAGCCAACCGAGATCGATCTGGCCGTCTCCATCCTTGCCAGGCTTGGGTCGACGGCCCTTCCCCGGTGGGACATGGGCGAGGCGAGCCGAGGCCGCGACCCCAGGGTCGGACCACGGCCACACCACGGTCTGGGTGGTGGCGTAGATCGACGAGCGGGTGCGGTCCTCCATCTGCCACACCGACTTGAGGCTCTGGTGGACATCGCTCGCCCCGTTCGACACGGCGCTGTTGTTCGAGTTGAGCAACGGCTTGATGGCGTCGTAGACCTCGCCGTCACCGGCATCGGTCGGACGGTCCTGGGAGAACACCCACTGGCACACCGCGCCCATGTCCCGGTGGCCGTGATGGGCGATGAACAGCAGGCCCGACAGCAGGATCTCGGCCTGCGCCAACCAGAAGTCCATGCCGCCCTCGACGCCACCACGAGGCGCCGCGTCGCACAGCGCCCGCGCCGCCCGCTGCGCCCCGGCGACCGTGCCCGCCTGCTGCAACGGTGACCACAACGCAGTCGTCCCCTTCGGGATTGACGACGACATCGGGTCATAGATCCGCACCTCGCCGACGTTGGATCGCCAGCCGTGGGTCGCTCCGAGCAGGTCAGCCTTCACCGATGACAGGACCGCCGGCCCCTGCCACTCCAAGATTCCGGCCACCGCGGCAGTCGTCTTGCCCGACCGCGACGGCCCGACCAGCGCGACCGCTCCTCGGTCGCCCCGGCGCGGTTCACCGAACCGATGCTTCGGCTGAGCGCCTTGCAGCGGCGACGGCTCGGTGGCGACGAGCCAACGACCGAACCGGGCCACCACGAACCGACCCGCCACCGGCTCCTTCACCAACAGCGCCCGCAGGTCCCGATGCCGAGCGAACCCCGGTCTCGCATCCACCCCGAGCGGCCGACGGCGGGTCGTCCCCACCTTCGATCGACTGAACCAGCGGACACCGAGGCCGACAATCGCCGCCACCATCGCTCCAGCGATTCCCGTGCTCAGCCAGTAGAGCGGCGCCCCCGGCAACGCCTCGGCGTACGGCGCCGGCCAGGCAGCGGCCGGTGCGGCCAGGTTCGACGGCAGGCCACCGGTGGCGTCAGCAGCCGCCGAGAAGGTGACCCCTTGGGGCGCCCCGGACAGCAGCAGCGCCAGTGCCGCTCCTGCCCACACGACCCCGACGACCAGCAGCGCAGCCCCGGCCAGCACGAGGACCAGGACCTCGAACACCCCAAGCCCATCGCGTTCCATACCCAGGTAAGCCGCGAAACGCCGAGAAAACCGCGCTCTTCCCTCCGACCGGAGGTCTCGAGGCCGCCGCGACCAGCCCCTTGATATCCCTCGGCGTCCTCGGAATGTCACACCCCGCGATCACACTGGAGGCACCGACGTCAACGACTCGGAGGACGAGGATGACGACCTACGTGAACGGCAGCTGGTCCGGCTGGAACGGGAGCACAGTCGTGAAGCTGACCGACGGCTCCGTCTGGCGGCAGGCCGAGTACCACTACGAGTACCACTACGCCTACCGCCCGCAGGCCCGCCTCGAACGTGACGAACTGTTCGTTGAGGGGATGAGCCGCGGAGTCCGGGTCCGCCGCGTCAGGTAGGCCACTTCAGGGTTCCGCAGCAGGAGGTGACCAACATGACTCGAAGCAGTAGCAACTCCATCGGCCGAGAGTGGGACCTCGCGGTTCGACTCGCCGAGCACGTCGGTTCCGGTGGCGAGGTTCCGGTCCTCGCCAGTCCGGTTCTCCTCGATCCCAGCGAGGTCCTCCATGCGGACCTGTGGGCCGATGGGTGGCGGTTCCTGGCGATGGACGTCTTCTACGACGAGCCACGGATCGTTGCGTTCGGTGGGCCGCTTCTGTTCGCCACGACAGCGCTGTCAGCGGGTTCGGCGCGGCGCCGAGCACGTGCCGAGGCGGAACGGCTGGCGGCACCGCAGTGGCGTTCGCTTGGCGGTCTGCGAATCCTCGCCACCGACCGGCGACTGCTGGTGTGGTTCGAGGGAGCCTGGGCATCGGTCTGGTACGCGGGCATCCGCGAGATCCACCCCGACCTCTCTGCTCGTCGGGTGACGATCCTCTTCGACGACGACCCGCCCTACGCCCTTGCGGGACCGTGGGTGCCGTACCTGGTCGTGTTGATGACGACCTGCATGATTGACCGTCTCGGGGTTGACGCGGTGGAGGCAGCGCTGCTCCCGCAGTGAGGGGTCACCGCTCGACTCCGGCCCCGACCGAGCGGGTTGCCATCGCCCGATCGACGGCAGACTCGAGACGGGCAGGCCAATCGTCAGATCGACGCATCGCGTCGTTGAGGTCGCCGGTGCCGAGGTCGAGACGAACGGGGGTCCGGTCTCGTGCTTCGAGTAGGGCGGCGAGTCGATCGCCCCCGGCGTTGCCTGCGTCGTCGGCGTCGAAGGCGAGAACGAGCGGGTGTGGGAGGCGAGCGAGCGCGAGAGCGACGGATTCATCGCCGTACGTGGCGCTGAGCACGCCGACGGCCCGGTAGCCGGCTGTGGCCGCGGAGAGCGCGTCGATCGCTCCTTCGGTCACGATGACCTCGGGGTGTCGGCGCTCGGCGGGGCGCATCCTGGTGAGCTTGGGGTTGGAGGCGAGGTCGGCTCTCGGGTTGAGGTAACGGGGCCGGTCGGGATCGGGGTGGGGCACGCGGATCTGGGCGTAGACGGCTCGGCCGTCGGCGATCGTCGGCAACACAGCTCCGAGGGCTCGGGGCATTCCGTCCGGGCGGTCCTGGTAGCGGGCGCCGAGATCGACCCCGATGCGGTTCTGGGCGAGGACATCGGCGGGGATGGCGCGGACGTTGGTGAGCCACCGTCGGATCGCTCGTCCTTCAGGCTTCCACAGCCGCTCGGCGCACTCGTCGACGTAACGCTGGAGGCCTTCGGGGTCCCGACAGCGGGGCGTCGCCGGGCGGAGTGCGGGCGCCAGCGAACGGGAGGGCTGCCAGTCGGTTCCCTGGTCGTGGTGCCCGGCTCGATCCGCGAGGAACTCGAGGGCGTCGCGCACGGTGCCGCCCTTGCAGGCGAGAACGAGGTCGATGGCCGAGCCGCCGTCGCCGCAGCCGTGGCAACGCCAGCGTTGGTCGCCTTGGTGGCCGCGGAAGATGCTGAGCGGCGGGGTGCGGCCGGTCTGGACGTGGTTCGGGTTGGGGCAGGTCCACATCGGGCTGCGGGTGCTTCCGGCGTGGCCGCCGATGAGGTCATCGGCAAGCGCGGAGAGATCGGTGGCGGCGAGGAGGGCTTCGCGGTCGTACATGTCACGCCGCCTCGACCTCGCCGGCGTGCCTCGCATTCATCCGGGCATCGGTGTCGCAGATCGCGGCTTCGCTCGGGCCGAGGACGTGGTGGACAACGGCCGTTCGCCCACCGAGCTTCCACAGGGCGCGGCCTCGGGTGAGCTGTCCGACGATGGAGGCTTCGGGTTCGGTGAGCCCGAAGTGAGTGACCGCGGCGTCGAGCTGGTCTGGGGCCTGGCGAAGGATGATCTTGGTGGCCGAGTCGGCCAGGAGCCCTGCGGCGATCTTGCTGGTCGCGGTGCCGTCGTCGGCTTGGGCGACGAGATCGGATGCCCGGTGGGTGATGCACAGGTTGGCGACGCCGTAGGTGCGGCCGAGCTTGAAGCACGTCTGGAGATAGCCGGCGGTGTGGCGGTTGCCGAGCAGCGCCCATGCTTCGTCGAGGACCTGGATGCGTTGCGGTCCGGGGCAGGCCATGAGCTGTTGGAACCATCCGGCGGTCGCGACCATCACCAGCGGGAGAGCCTCGGAGTCGAGCGGCACTGCGGACAGGTCGAGCACGACGCCGGGGCCGTCCCAGCGAAGCGGGACCGTGGAACGCCCGTCGAACATGCCGCGCAGCGAGCGGGACAGGAGCTTGTCGAGGGCGTAGGCGACGTTGCTCGTCTCGGCCGCGAGGTCCCGGCCGTGGGAGCGAAGTCGTTCGGCCATCTCGTCGGTGGGGTCGGCGACGAGGTGGGCGACGTCGGTGAGCGTCGGCTCGATGAGTGGTGCGGCGGTGAGCTGTTCGACCGCGGCGAACACGACGGCGTCCTCGAGCTGGGTGAGGTTGCGTTCGAGGACGGTGGCGACGAGCGCGGTGCACATCTCGGCGCGTCGCAGGATCTGACGGTCTTCGGGCTCGTGTTCGGCCGCCGGACCCGGAGCGAGCGGGTTGATGGTGGCGGTGCCGCCGGGGCTGAGCCGCACGGTGGTGAGCCCGAGGTGCTCAGCGAGCGACGCGTACTCGCCTTTCGGATCGGCGATTGCGATCCAGCGTCCGGCGTTGCCGGTGCCGTAGACGGCGGCTTGGCGCCACAGGAGGCACTTCACGAGGGCGGACTTGCCGTTGCCGGGTTCGCCGAGGACCCAGCCGTTGGGGTTGGTGACCAGCCCGGCGGCGTAAGCCTCGAAGGGGTCCCAGCAGAACTCGCCTCCCCCGGCGAGCAGGTCGAGGCCGACGTAGGTGCCTCGGTGTCCGAACGAGCCCTGGACCGAGAACGGGTAGATGCTGGCCACGTGCGCGGTGGTTCCGCGGTGGTAGTTGAGTCGAAGCGATGCGCGGTTCATGACGCCAGCAACGTGGAGGGGGCGAGACCGAGGGGCAGCGACGCGGCCCACGCGATGTCTTGACGGGCGTCGAGCACCCGCAGGTCCATGCCGGTCTCACGGGCGAGCTGCTCGACGACCTCGGCCTGTTCGTCGAGGTCTTCTTGGGTTCGGGCCGACACGGTGACAAGCCCGGCGTATCCCATCTCGGGGTAGCCGGCGACGAGCTCCTCCTCGCGGTCGAGCAGTGCTTGGGTGGCTCGCCGGTGGCGGGCGTCGACCCGTCGACCCTTGTCCTCCTTGGCGATGGCGTCGGACTCGAGCTTCACCAGGTCTCGTTCGATGCGGCGGCGGCTCTGATGGGTCGGGACCGGCTGGAAGTAGACGGTCATCGACCGGGTGATCCCGCCGCTGGACAGGAACGGTTCGAGCCATGCCGGGGGGACAGCGAGTCGGGGCCACGTGCCGACCCACCAGGTGCGGTGATGCGCGGCGTCGACCTGGATGTCCCGCCATCCGGCGTCGAGAACGAGTGGGCCTGCCGTGGCAGCGCGGACGAGGGCGAGACGTTCCACGAGACGTCCTCGTCTCGGTCGCGGTCGGGCGCTGACCGGGTCGATGCGAGAACGGATCAGCCGCTGGAGACCCGTCGCGTCGAACGGGTCACCGGCGCTGAGCGCCGCTGAGCGCAGACCACGGAGCAGCGCTTCGACGGACGTGATGAGCGCTCGACGGAGGTGGTCGTCGGCGTTGCCAGCGCTGGTGCGGTGACGGGAGAGGCGTTCCTTCGCAACGGTGATGGTGACGACGGCTTCGTGGTTGATCGCCGTGGTCGTGCCGTCCTCGAGCAGCTCTCGGTACGACTCAGCGGCGCCCGGCACGGGGTTGCCGCGCTGATCGCTGTCGAGCCAGGTGATGTGGTCGCCCATGCCCGACGGACGGGCGAGGTCCGACCACGAGAGGTGCGAGACGACGCCTCGCTCGACCGCGAACTGTCCGAGCAGGTCGCCCCAACCAGCGAGGAGTCGTTCCTGTTCACCCCTCGGTTCGACGACGAACTGTGGACCCGACACCGGGATCACCGCGGTGAGGGTTCGGCGGTGACCGTCGCGGAAGGCACCGAGGCGGCTTCCAGCCCGCCAGTCGATGTCGACGATGTCGATGCCGTCGAGGCACGGTGGCATCGGCGCGGGATCATCCCCGTCGGTCCACAACGGCAGCGGTGCCTGCCAGCGCCGACCGCGTCGCACACGGGCCGCGAGCCAGCCCACGAGCAGGGGCAGCCACTCCCAGCTGGCGTGACCGCTGATGCGGGTGAAGCTCACCGCGACGGACACCACAACCGGCACCGCTGCGACCGGCAGTGGAGCGCCGACGGTCAGCGCACCCACACCGAGGACGATCCCTGCGCCGAGGAGCCCGCACTGCACAACGCCGAGGCCGAGGAACACGCCGGAGGTGTCGAGCGGTTCGAGCTTGTAGTTGCGGTCGGTGCGTTCAGCTCGCATCGGGACGACCTCCTCGCTGTGGCCCTTGACCGTTGCGGCCCGACCCCGGCGGCCTGGCCGGTCGTTCGGGGCGTCTCGACGCCGGACCAGAGGACCCCGATCCGGAGCTGGACCCTGCGTCGCTGGCGTCGGACGCGGCTTCCGCGGTCCCAGTTGCCGCTGACGCGCCCTTCTTGACCCCCTTGGCTGCCGCCTGGGCACCGACGACCGCGACGGCTACGGGCCCAGCCACTGCACCAGCAGGGCCGGCTCCGCTCGCTGCGGCACCTCCACCCGCGCCTCCGGCCGCGCCAGCCTTGGATGCAGCCGCACCACCACCCGCCGGGAGTGCGGCACCGTTGGCGCCCGACGCAGCAGCCTTGCCGTTGGCGATCTGGCTGTAGCGCCGACCCGACACCATCTGGACGGTGTTGGCGGCCATCATCCCCTGTTGCCCAGCGCGGACGGGTCCGCCCTTCACGCCTTGAGCGACGAGCGCGCCCTCGGTGAGCGGTAGGAGCCGGGCGATCAGCAACGGCGAGAAGGCGGAGACACCGAATGCCGCCGCGGCGGTGAGCAATATGCCAACGGCCTGGGTGACCGACCCGCCGGGGTCCTCGGCGAACACCTCCGGTTCGGGCAACGCCGTGACCTCGCCACCCGAACCGGCCCCGACCGCGGCCGCAGCTGCGACGGACAGCGCGATGGCGATGACGAGCTTCGACACGATCAGTGCGACGAGCAGGTCAAGGAGCTTGCGGCTGGCGCCGCGGGTGGCGGGCCAAAGTCGGGCGGCAAACACGAGCGGGGCGAGGGCGACGACGATGTAGATCAGCGCGGAGCGCACGACGAGCTCGGCCACGAGGATCAACCCGGCGAGCACAGTGACCAGCCCGAGGACGAAGACCACGAACGCGGTAGACGTGCCGCCGTTGAGGTGGCTGAGGGTGGCGACCACGGCTCCGAAATCGGAGATGTCGTCTTGGAAGTTGCCGAGGACCTCGCCGGAGAGCGCGTCGGTGAGCTGGACAAGGATCTGCGTGACGGTGACGAGCCCGACCATCCCGATGATCGAGATCGGCAGCTCGAGGCCCATGCGGCGCAGCATCCCGCCGACGTCTCCGCTGAGGGTTCCCTGGACGATCCCGGCCAGGACGAACAACAACAGGAGGCTGGCACCGATCCCGACGGTGGTGGCGTAGGGGCCGTCACCGGTGATGAACCAGTCGGCCTGGACGTTGGGGTCCGTGGAGTCCAAGAAGAAGTTGAACACCCCGCCGACAACCCAAACCACGGCGTCGACCACCCAGGCGACCAGCCCACCGATGATCATCTCGAACCCTGCGGTGGCGACACCGCCGACGAACCCGGTGACCTTGTCGATGGCCCAACCGATCGGATTGGGGAATCCGATGCCGAGGATCACTGGACCGGCTCCCCGTCGAGTCGGGTGAACCCGGCGAGGGTCTCGTCGAAGGGGACGGCATCCCACGGCTGGTCCTGCGGTCCGGTCATCGGGGTCGGACCGAGGTGGTCACGCACACCGTCGACGCGCCAGTCGCCGTCGAGCCACGCAAGGTCGACGGTGACGGTCAGGAACTCGCTCTGCGGGGCGGCGACCTCCGCGGCCGACAGGATCGTCACGACCCACACCGCCACGCGGGCTTGGTCGCCGTCGAAGGTCTCGACGTTCCAGGCCAGGGGCCGCACCAGCCACCAGACCCGGCCCGACGATTCGCCGAGCTGGTCGCGGGCCATCGAGACCTCGAGGACGATGTCGTCGGCCATGCGTGGCGCAGCGACCGGGGTGGCGATCTCGTCGACCGCGGCACGGATCTCGTCGTCGGTGAAGTACAGCCAGCGCTGCGCCGCCGTCGAGTACGACACCGCGGCGGCGACCGCTCCCTCTTCGTCATCGGAGAACCCGACATCGAGGCCAGCTCGTTCCAGCGTCGGTCCGGGGGTTCCCTCGGCGACCGGTGGCCGAGGTGTCGGCTCGGCGGCGGCCTGAGGGTCGGTCGGATGGCCGGACCGACTGTCGTTGCCGGAGAAGCGGGTGACCGCGACGCCGGCCACGAGTATGACCGTGGCCAGTGACGCCACGATGACGGTGCTGCGCTTCGGCATCGGGGAGGTGGTGGACGGCATCAGCTCGCCGCCTCGAACAGCATGTTCACCGCGGTCGGGGCGACTCCGGCGAGGATGGCGCCGACGACGCCACCCATGGCGAGCGCCTTGCCTCGGCTCGCACCGCCGTAGCTGCCGCCCTCACGTGCGAGGCCGTACATGGCGGCGCCGATGAGCAGAGCGCCGAGGCTGCCCCACAGGGCGAGCATCTGGGACCAGTTGAGCAGCCTCTGGATCAGGTCGGCCCCGGGCATGCCCGTGGAGTTCGGGTCGACAGACACCTGGGCGAGAACTCCGACGAGACGTGTCATCGGGCCACCTCCTTCGAGTCGGGGAAACGAGCGGCACAGGGGTAAGCCGCGAACCGGCCCGAAAATCGACAAGAAATCCCGCGGGAACCTCGGCCTGTCGCGGCCTACTCAGGTATGAAGCGCTCGAAGCTCCCCGCCGCCATCGCCCTCACGTTCCTGATCTTCCTCAGCGGACTCGTAGCTGTGCCGTTCCTCGCGGTCGCCGCCGGGGGCGCGGCGCCACCGTGCGACGCCGGGGGTCCGCTCGAAGTCGAAGACGACGGGACGCCAAGCATCCTCGGACCCTCCACGCTCACCGTCACCGACCTCCGGGCTTGGTGGGATGCCAGCGGCCGAGGTCAACCGAGCCGTCTCGGCATCGACATCGCGGATCTGATCGCCCTGTACCTGTCGGAGGGCGATGCCGAAGGTGTCCGCGGTGACATGGCCTTCGCGCAGGCCATTGCCGAGACCGGCCACTTCACCAACCGCGACACGTCGATCAACAACTTCGCCGGCATCGCCCACTACGACAACGCTGCGTCCGGCAGCGCGTTCGCCGACCCCGTCATCGGCGTACGAGCCCACATCCAGCTCCTCAAGAAGTACGCAGCAGGCAACGACACGGCGCTCGCCAACCCCGACGTGTCCCCCAACGCCGGGGCCTCGGCCACCACCTGGGGTGGACTCGCCGGGACCTGGGCGACCTCGCCCACCTACTGGACCCTGCTCAGCGACGTCTACGGCTCCATGCTCGACGCTGCCGGACAGGCCGACGCCGACCCCGGCACCGGCACCGGCACCGGCATGGTCACCGGATGCCCGACCGGCGACCTCGCGGTGGCCGGCGACTACGCCCTACCGGTCGAACGCCGCTGGTACGACGAGCACCCCGAGTGGTTCACCAAGCCCCACCACGACTACCCCGCCGCCGACATCCCCGTCCCCACTGGCACCCCGCTCTACGCCATCACCAACGGCGTCGTGATCTCGACGCCTACCAGCGGCCGTTGCGGCATCGGGGTCATCATCAACGGCGACGACGGAGCCCAGTACACCTACTGCCACGGCCTCCCCGGCAGTCACACCATCGACACCGGCGACCGGGTCGAGGTCGGCCAGCACCTCATGAACAGCGCCTCCACCGGCAACAGCACCGGCCCCCACCTCCACTTCGCCATCAAGGTCGACGGCACCGCGAGGTGCCCCCAGGCGCTTCTGGTGAGCATCGCCGACGGAGCGCCCGTCACCCCAGGTTCCTTGGCAGCGAGCGGGTGCTCGTACTGAGACACCCCGTTCGGGCCCGCGAGGGACCGCTGCGAAGTGAATCGATCGTCAGGTCAGCCTTCAACAACCTCGGCCTGATCAACCCACCTGGCGAGCAGGCTGAAGGCAGCGAGCTGTTCAAGTGCGAGTTGCTCCTCGCCGCCGTCGGTCGGCACATGCATTCCCGGATTGCGGATAGCGGCGTACAGGCCTTCGGCGAATGCTCGTGCACCGCGGTGCAGGCTCTCGTAGGTCTTGCTTCCGTCGTTCTCGGCGAGCCGCAGCCGAGGAGACCCCAGCTTCGGATCGCTCAACGAGAACGCCTCGTTGAACAAGGCCGTCTCGGAGACATCCATACGGCCAAGCTTCGACTGGGTCTCGGCGTTGATCCGCATGGCCGCTTGCATGACGGCTTGATGGAAGTGTCCCGTGTTCCAGAACGACCGGCCGTTCTCCCATGCCCACGGATGCAGATCGCCCGCGTCCATGTCTGGCGCGTTGTCCCCCAGCCTCTCGGCCAGCTCCTCCGAGCGCTGCAACTCCGCCTTGGCTCGTGATGCCTGGTCCCGCAGCCATCGGAAGTCCTTGTCCTTTGCAGGGCGATCAACCTTCCACCCAGGTAGCACGCGGTCCAGTATCTGCTCGACGACGTGCGCCCGGGCCGAAGCATCCGTTGCCGGGCCGCGCATGACCGTGCCGAAGTACGCCACTCCAGGCCCCATATCGGGGACTACCTGACCAGTGACGTGCAAGAACCCGTCGATCTCGCTCACCGCCCACCCGGTATCCAGACCTGCCACTCATCCATCCTCGCAGCCCGTGGTGGCTCAAGGATGTTCCTCGGCCTGACAGACCGACGGACCCCAGAGGCCCCACATCAGGGTGGACCGCCCCCACCGAGGTCGAGACGTAGCTGAACGACATCGTCGTCGGGGTCGCCGAGGTCGGCTTGGTCGAGGGCGGCTGCGTGCTCTTGGTAGAGGTGGTCGGCGGCTGAGCGGTCGCCAGTCGCGATGTGGACTCGCATGAGCGCGGCGACGACACCGCCGTTGAGCGGTGCGGCCTGGAGGAGGCGGCGGAGGGTGGCGATGGCAACGTCGGGCTGGTCGTTGTCGAGGCACAGCTCGGTGAACGCCTTGGCGACCCCTGCTATGCGGCCTTCCCAGGTGGTGGCCTGGTGCTCGAAGTCGACCCAGCCGAACGAGGCGCGGCCGGTGTTCGTGTAGTTGAACGGTCGGCCGGTCACCAGGTCGAGCGCGGATCGGTAGCTCTCGATCGCCTCGGGTGGCTCCTGGCGCTGCACCTGTGCAACGTGCCACTCGAAGAGCTCGACATCGGTCCGCACGCCGGGACCGATCGTGTAGGAGCCCCGCTCGTTGGGTGGGAGGTGCTGGGAGCCGATGGCGTCCCGGCAGCGGGTCATGGTCTCGAGGAGGCGTTTGCGGTTCGACGACCCCGACGCGCCGAACCAGACCGCCTCCTCGAGAGCGTCGGACGTCACGGTTCGGTTGAGCGCCAGGTAGGCGGTGACCGAGGTGGCCTTGGCGTGCATGGTCTTCTCAGCGCCCTCCACGCGGATCTCGCCCAGGAGCCGGACCAGGATCTCGTAGGTGGGTGGGCCAGGCGGCTCGACCGTCTCTTCGGCCACCTCTGCGGCCTCCTCGGCTCCGGCCTCGTGTTCGGCAGACGTGGGTGGTTCGCTGGCCGATCCGTCGAGGTCGAGACCTTCGCGGTGATCCTCGCCGACGCCATCGCCGGGGTCGTCATCGGGGTCGGGGATGTTGAACAGGCGACCCATGTCCTCAAGGGCGGTGGCGTCGACCTGCTGTGGGGTGAAGGAGACGTCAAGGTCGTCGAGGCAGATCTCCCCGGCGTCGCAGTGGATGGTGGTCAGGGCGCCCTCGAATGCATCGGCGACGACGATGGCGACAGCGGAGGGCTGGTTGTCGACGAGGAAGTCGAGGAGCTCGGGTGGGGGTGGCTTGGTGGCAACGACGACCATCGGCATCAGCGCGTCGTGGTTCGGATCGTGTCCACGGCCGACGAAGGCGTTGGGCCAGTTGTTCAAGGTGAGGGCGCGGTGCGAACCGGTCGCCCATGCGGTGAGGTCATCGGCGAAGTCGTGCCAAGTCTCCTTGTGCGTGAGCTGGGGTAGGCCCGCTGCTTCGGGGTCGACGAGGTCGCCGATGGTGATGACCCGGTTGCTGTCGGCCAGCGGGGTCAGGGCGAGTTCGGTGAGGATCGACCGGGCGAGTTTGCGGGCGGCTTCGACGTCTCCTTCGAGTGCGAGGACGCCTTCGACCTCGAGGTCGAGGTAGAGGTGGGCGCCCTCGTCTGGTTGGCCGATGGTGACCATGAGCGGTGCAGGGCAGGATGGGCCATCGAGATCGACGTTGAGGTTGATGCCGTGCTCAAGGGTGAGCACGAGCCCGTCACCTTCAGCTCTCCAGCCGTCGGGGATCACCGTTGCCGGCTGGTCGAGGAGCACCTCGAGGCTGTCGGCGCTGTGGCGAACAAGGCGAGGGCGGCAAGGCACTCCGCTGTCGGCGAAGTCAACGGACAGCTCGCCCAGCGCGTACTGAAGTTCGGCGATGAGGTCCTCGTCGGCCATGGCCACCACGGTCTGGTGGACCTGTCGTTGGTCGGGCACGGGCGGGGGTAGATCTGCGCCGTCGTGCTCGAGCGCGAACTCGCGCCGTCGGCGCTGGATGTGCCGCTTGGCGCCAACGGCGAGAGCCACGCTCGACAGTCCGCCGAGGGCAAGCCACCAGCCCAACCCGGAGTCCGACCCCGTCGCCGTCTCTGGCTGGTCCTCGGCGGTCGGCTCAGCCTCCTCATCCTGCGGGAGTGACTCGACCGTCGAGACCGGGGCTGTGGACGTCGGCACGATCGTGGTCGTGGTGGTCGGCGCCGGTTCGGTGGTAGGCGGTGGTGCTTCGGCTTCGGACTCGGGGGCTGGCTCGGGCTGCGGGGACTCCGGCTCGACGGGAGCGGCAGGAGGTGGCGGCGGGGGTGCAGGTTCGTGGCCGGTCGGCGGAAGGACGAGGACCTGGCCTGGGTGGATGAGGCTGGGGTTGGCGGGGTCGACGAGGCGGTCGCGGTTCGCGTCCATGACGTCGATCCAGTACGGCTCGACCTCGGGGTCGGTTGGTGGGCGTTCGAGGTCGACGGCGAGGCGGTCCTCGGACATGTCCCACAGGTTGTCGCCATCGACGACCACGACTTCGCTGGCTGTGGGTTCCGGGGAGGTGACGGTTGGTTCTTCGGCGGGGAGGTCGAGAACCCATCCGGACCGAAGGCTCTCGTCTGCGGCGGTGAGGACGTGCCCGTCGACCATGGTGCGCCCGACGTTGAGTGCCTGGATCTCTTGCCAGCGCAGCCCGTCGTCGAGCTCTCGTTCAGCGATGGCCCAGTAGGTGTCGTGGCGTTCGACCGAAACGGTTCGAGTCGGCGCCGCCACCAACGTCGGCGCAGGCTCGGTCGTGGGCCACGAAGGCGTGTCGCATGCGAGCTGGGCGCGCAGGTCGATGACCGGCGCGGCGATGGACGGCGGCGCGGCCACTGCGGCGGACTCGACGGTGGCGACGGCCGGTGTTGGCGGTGGTGGAGCTGCGACAGCTCGAGCTGGTTGGAGCGGGGCGACGAGCATGACGATGCCTGCGACGAGGCGGGCCGCGGCTGCTTGGAGTCCGGGGGCGATGGGGAGGTCGCGGGGTTGGCGCCCCTTGAACGCGGCGGTGGCCTCGATGAGGAACGCCAAGGCGAGCTGCGCCCAGGCGATCCATGCGACGACGGCGAGGGCGTTGACGATGAAGGTGTCGGTGATGCCGGTGTTGATGGCGGTGGAGAGGGTGTCGCTATCGGGGATCGTGGTCGGTAGCGGCCAACCGACGAGTGTGGCCAGGCCGATCGGGACACCGATGAGAAGGAGGGCGGCGACCGCGAGGGAGCCCAGGCCTCGAAGGACCGCGGTCGATCGGCGGCTGGTCATGGGTCGTCTCCTCGGACGGCGGAGGCGGTTTCGGTGACGATGATGGTCCGGTCGGCGCCGGGGAGGACGCGCAGGGGCTGGACGCGAGTGACGGTCACGGTGATGTCGGCGCCGTCGACGAGCGCCGTACCGGTGGCACCGACGCGGGCGAGGTAGTCGAGCGCGGCAGTCTCAGCGGAGCCGGGGTCGAGGCGGGGTTCGTTGGTCTGGCGGAGGTGGGTGAGGTCGATCTCTTGCGCGCCGGCGCGGGCTGCTTGTTCGGCGTCGTTGCGCGCCGCGTTGTGGGCGTGGATGACTTGGCCTCCGTCGTAGGCCATGCCGGCGACCATGACGAGTGCGGTGGCGACGACCGCGACGAACGCGGTGATGCTGCCTCGTTCGTCGTTCCATCGGGTCACGGGCCGTCGTCTCCTCGGTAGGTGTCGATCACTTCGGTGGCCGTCGCGGTGAAGGTCCGGGTTCCCGGGACGCCGAGGAGGGTCACGTCTGCCATCGACGCGGTGCATTCGACGGTGACGGTGACGGTGCCGCCGGGTTCGAAGTCGCTGGTGTCGACGATGGCTTCGAGCGTCGAGCAGGACACGCCTGCGGTAGCGAGGTTGGCCTCGACGGTGGATCGGGCATCGGTTGCGGCGTTGCCGGGGTGTTGGCGCAGTGATGCGGCGCGTGCTCCCTCGGCTGCGGCTCGCTCGACGTTGCCGTCGGCCTCGGAGACCTTGCCGGCGAACACGACGAGCAGCATGAGGAACACGAACGCGGGGGCGATGACGGCGACCTCGACCGATACCGAGCCACGCTCGCTGCGCCGGTCGAGCGATGAGCGCTTCATCGTTCGGGCTCCGGGATGAACCGTTCGACGGGGGCTTCGCTGCGGGCGGTGACCGCCCATTCGACGCCAGGGACCAGTTGCGGTGCGTCGCCGTGGACTTCGGCGACGACGACGGTGGCCTGGCGGTCGACGGTGATGGTGACGCCGGTGAGGTTGCCGGACTGGGCGAGGTAGCTGGCCGCAGCGGCTTCGCCCTGGGCGGCTGAGCCGTCTTGGACCTGGGCGGCATCGACGGCTTCGGCCGCGGCGGCGTTGGCGACCTGCTTGGCGTGCCACCACAGCCCGTACTGGACGATGAGCATGAGCCAGATCAGGACAGCCGGGAACA
>JAPXRJ010000031.1:0-20831 GCA_033813615.1 Microthrixaceae bacterium
GGAGCGATCCGGTCACGTACGGCAGGCCATACCGCTCGCAGGCATCGCGGACCGACGGTGCGATCTCCGCGTACCGGTTGCTCGGCAGGTCGGGGAACAGGTGGTGCTCGATCTGGTAGCTGAGGTTACCGGTCATCAGGTCCATCAGCGCCCCACCGGTGATGTTCGCGGAGCCGATCACCTGGCGGACGTACCAGCCGTTGCGGTCCTCGCTCACGACGTCCTCGACGGTGAAGGTGGGCACTGCGGCGGGGAAGTGGCCGCAGAAGATCACCGTGAAGGACCACAGGTTGCGGGCCAGGTTGGCCACAGCGTTGCCGGCCAGCACCGGCAGGAAGAAGGGGCCGGCCAGCAGCGGGAAGGCGACGTAGTCCTTCAGCACCTGCTTGCGGGCCTTCTGAGCGACTTCGCGCAGACGCTCACGTGACTGCGCCCGGTCACCGCGGCCGTTCAGCAGGCGGTCGACCTCGACGTCGTGCAGCGCGACGCCCCACTGGAAGAGGCTGGCAAGGATCGCCGCGTAGATCGGCTGGGCCAGGTACACCGGGTTCCACTTCTGGTCCTCGGTGATCCGCAGCAGGCCGTAGCCGACGTCGCGGTCCTTGTAGAGGACGTTGGTCCAGACGTGGTGGATCTGGTTGTGGGTGTGCTTCCACTGCGACGACGGGCAGGTGTTGTCCCACTCCCAGGTGGTCGAGTGGATCTCGGGGTCACGCATCCAGTCCCACTGCCCGTGCATGACGTTGTGGCCGATCTCCATGTTCTCGAGGATCTTGGAGGTGGCGAGCATGGCTGTGCCGGCGATCCACGCGGGCGGGAGGATCCCGGCGAACAGCGCCAGGCGGCCGGCGGCCTCCAGACGGCGCTGGAGGGCGATGACCCGGCGCACGTAGGCGGCGTCCTCGGCCCCGCGGGAGGCCAGGATCTCCTCCCGGAGGCGTTCCATCTCCTCGCCGAACGCCGCCATCTGCTCGGTGGTCAACCCAGACGGCCCGGGCCGGTCAGCCTGAGCGGGGCGTTCGGTGGGATCGATCTCGGTCGTCGGCGCGATCGTCTCGTCGGAGCGTTCGCTGCTGCCCCGCAGGCCTGCGGCCTGAGGGTGCCCGGCGTGGGGGTCGTGGCTCTTCTTGGGGGTGCGCATCACGGCGACCATGGGGTCCTCCTGGGCGATGTCGACGAAGTCGGCGGAACTTGGGGGATCTCGACGTCTGAGCGGTCCGATTCCCCCGAGTTCGGTTCTGGTGGCGGAACTTGGGGGATCTCGACGTCTGAGCGGTCCGATTCCCCCGAGTTCGGTTCTGGTGGCGGGAGGTGTCTCACAGGTCGAGCTCGGCATCGCCGAGCGGGGCGGAGATGCAGATCTGCACGTGGGTGCCGGCCTCGGACTCGCAACGGCCGTCGCGCAGGTCCACCACCGCGCCGGACCGCAGCGGGACGACGCAGCGTCGGCACACGCCCATGCGGCATCCGGCGACCGGTGCGAGACCGGCTTCCTCGGCCAGCTCCAGCACCGTGCGGGTGCCGTCGGACGCGATCGACACGTCGGCGGCGGCGAAGGTGAGCGTGCCGGCGACCTGGTCGCCGACGACCTGGGTCGAGGGGGTGAAGCGCTCGACGTGCAGTGGCTCGGTCGTGCCGTGGGGGTTGGTGGTCCCGCCTCCCCACAGCTCGCCGATCGCGTCGACGAGCGGCTGGGGCCCGCACGCCCACGCCTCCCGGTCACGCCAGTCGGGGCACAGCTCGTCCAGGCGCGTGCTGCGCAGCTCGAGCTCGGGTGGCGGTGCGCCCGCGCCGGTCGCCACCAGGTGGACCCGCACGCCGGGGCGACGCCGCTCGAGCGCCAGCAGCTCGTCGGTGAACAGCGACTCGCGCTCCGAAGGGGCGTGGTGGAGGATCACGACGTCGCCGATGCAGGCGTCGGGCTCGACGCCTGCATCGAGCGCTCGGAGCATGCCGAGCACCGGGGTGATGCCGCTGCCGCCGGTGACCATCAGCAGTCGCCGAGGGGCGGTGGCGGAACCCGACACGGCTTCGAGGGTGAAGTCGCCGTCGGGACCGTCGAGGTGGACGACGTCGCCGGGTCGGGCGTCGGTGATCAGGTGGTTCGACACGATGCCGCCCGGCACCGACTGGACGGTGATCGTGACGCGGTCCCGAGACGGCAGCGAGGTGATGGAGTAGCAGCGGTGATGGCGCACGCCGTCGACGTCGACGCCGACCGACACCCACTGGCCCGCCCGGTGCGGTGTCCACCCCCGACCCAGCCGCAGCACGATCGTGGACGCCCGCTCGGTCTCGACCACGATCGATTCGATCCTGGCGAGGACGCCACTGCCCGCAGCGAGGGGGTCGACGAGCCGACGGAAGGCGCCGGCCGGAGCCGGCCAGCGCAACACGGCGGCCAGCCGCTGCAGGGGCCCGGGGGCGGACGCGGGCTCCGGATCGAGTTCGGGAGAGGTGCCCGGAGCCGGCGCGTCGACCGGCGACGTCGACGTACCCCTCGGGACCCCCGGTGCGGCCACCGATGCCATCGGAGCAACTTACCGACGGTAAGGAACTCAGTCAACACTCGTTCACTGAACCAGGCGACGTGCGGTCGGCCGGCGGTACCCTGAGCGACATGTCGGAACGCACCACCGACGACGTGGGCAACGACCGCTCACGGCGTGCACCCCGCGAGCCCAGGGAGCGCCAGAAGGCCCGGACCCGACGGGCGATCCTCGACGCCGCGCTTCGCCTGCTCGGCGGCGAGCGCAGCTTCACCAGCCTCAGCCTGCGGGAGCTGACCAAGGAGGCGGGGCTGTCGCCGGCCGCGTTCTACCGCCACTTCGACACGATGGAGGCGCTCGGTCTGGCCCTCGTCGACGAGAGCTTCGCCACGTTGCGCCGGACGATGCGCGACATCAGGACCGAACCGGCGGGCACCTCGCACCTGATCCGCCGGTCCGTCGACACGTTCCTCGGCTACGTGCTGACCCACGCCGAGCACTTCAGGTTCATCGCCAAGGAGCGCTACGGCGGCTCGACCACGTTGCGCACGGCGATCCGTCAGGAGGTGCGGTTGTTCACCAGCGAGCTCGCCACCGACCTGGCCCGATGGCCGGCGTTGGCCGCCGTCACCACGTCGGACCTCCAGCTGCTCGCCGGCCTGGTCGTCCAGGCGGTGATGTTCGCCACCGAGCTGACGCTCGACACCAGCACCGACGACCAGGAGCGGCTGCAGGCGATCGCCGACGACGCCACCCGCCAGCTGCTCATGGTGCTCGTCGGATTGGACGGGTGGCAATCCGAGTCGCCGACGCGACCGGCGTCGCAACTCGACGTCGTGGCGTACTGACGCTCGACCAGCAGATCGACTCACCAGTTGGAGGGTCGAGCGGCGGTGGCGGTCGACGCCGTCTGGTCCCAGTTGGTCCCGGCGGGCAACCCGGTGATCGAGGTCACGGTGACCCGAACGTTGCGGTCGCCGCCGGTCAGCCCTGTGATCTCGAACGCCACGTTGCCGCTGGCGTCCGTCGGGCCGACCTGGGTGGTGCTCGTCGACGAGACGTCGCCCCACCGGTCCAGCTCCTCCACCCTGATCGTGACGGTGGCTCCTCTGATCGCCGTTCCGGTCGACGATGTGACCTTGAGGGAGCCGTCGACCCTCCACAGCTTGGTGCTCCAGTTGTAGTAGATCGACGTCGACAGCGTGGGTGCGTTGGCCCTGGCCACCGCCGGTTGCGTGGTGGTCGTCGGTGGCTGCGTCGTGGTGGTGGTCGTCGTCGTGGTCGTCGTGGTGGTGGTCGATGTGGTCGTGGCACCCCCGCCACCCCCGCCACCGCCGTCGCTCGCATCGGTCGTCGTGGTGCTTCGCTCGGCGACGTTGGCCGCCACGTTGCTCATCTTGGACTTGGCCGTGCTCTGAAGGAACGACACGCCCAGCAGGGTCGGGATCACGAACACCGACACGATGAGGGCGTACTCGGTGAGCGTGGCCGCCCGCTCGACGCGGCGATACCTGCCGGGAGCCGGACGCGGCGTGCGACCGGATCCGAGTGCGGTTCCGGAGTCCCGGTGCCGAGCGATGCCGATGCGGTCCATGGGTCGAGTGTGAAGCGACCCGAGCCCGATTGCACCACTCGAGGAGGCTATTGAACCGATCTACCCAGTCCGGCTGGGCAGGTCGGCCCAGGACGACGGTGGATCGCTAGGGTCCTTTGCCCGTGGACACGAGCTCTGCCGACCTGCCGGACACCATGGCGCGCATCGTGCTGCGGCACAGGCCCGAGGGTCTGCTCACCTGGGATGACGTCGAACTGGTCGAGGTGCCGTTGCCCGAACCGGCTGTCGGCGAGTCCCTGTTGCGCAACGAGGTGCTGGCCATCGACGCGTCCGTCCGGTCGTGGCTCAGTCCGGCCAAGGGCTACCTGCCGCCGGTCGCGATCGGCGAGGCGGTCCGCTGCTCGTCGGCCGGTCGCATCGTGGCCACCCGCTGCGATGCCTACGGGCTCGATGACGTGGTGACCTCGCTGGCGGCGTGGGAGGAGTACTCGATCGTCCGCGACGACCTGTTCACCAGCCGGCTGTCCGCTCCGGATCCCGGCTACGACACCACCGGCTACCTCTCCCTGTACGGGTCCACGGGCGCCACCGCGTACATCGGCATGGTCGAGGTCGGTGGTGTGCAGGAGGGCGACGTGGTCGTGGTGTCCGCAGCGGCCGGAGCCACCGGCTCGATCGCCGCCCAGATCGCCAAGCTCTACGGCGCCCGGGTGATCGGCATCGCCGGGACCGACGACAAGTGCGAGTGGCTGCTCGACGAGCTCGGCCTGGACGGCGCCGTCAACCACCGGACCGAGGACGTGTCGGCCCGGATCAAGGAGCTCGGTCCGCGGGTCGACCTGTTCTTCGACAACGTCGGTGGCGCCGTCCTCGACGCTGTTCTCAGTCGCCTGGCCCTGCACGCCCGGGTGGTGCTCTGCGGAGCGATCGCCACCTACAACGACACGCAGAAGGCCCCGGGGCCGTCCAACTACCTGCAGCTGATCCAGCAGCGGGCGACGATGACCGGGTTCCTGTCGCTCGACGACGTCCCGCGCTTCGGCGAGATCGGCGAGCGCCTGCGGACCTGGGAGCGCGAGGGCCGTTTGCGCTACCACGCGGACGTCTTCGACGGACTCGGCTCGTCGGTGGACGCGCTCAACGCCATGTTCACCGGCGCCAACACCGGCAAGATCGTGATCCGTCTCTGACGGTGCCGCCGACCCCATCGCTCTGTTCGGTCGTTCTGTTCGGGGGCAGGGGGCAGCCCGGTCGGAGCTGTCAGCCGGTCAGTCGTCGGCGGTGGGGCGTCGGCGGTCCTGCTTGATCTGGCCTCGTCGCCGCTTGGTGTCGACCCGCCGGCGCTGCGACGACCGCGTCGCCCGGGTGGGTGTCCGGCGCCGCTGGGGGACGAGCGCGGTGCGCAGCCGAGCGGCCATCCGTTCGCGGGCGATCGTCCGGTTGCGCAGCTGGGACCGCTCGTCGTCGACCACCACCCTCAGCTCGGGACCGAAGCGTTCGACCAGCATCGAGCGCTGGTGGTCGCTGAACGCCGAGCAGCCGGCCAGGTCCAGCCGCAGCTCGACCCTGGACCGGGTTCGGTTGGCATGCTGGCCGCCCGGCCCTCCGGAGGTGGTGAACCGCTCGTCGAGCTCCACGGCGGCGATCTCCAACCCGGGCCGCACGACCAGCGGTTCGTCGGGTTCGGCCACGCGTCGAGGGTACCGTCGCCGCCATGTCCCCCACCTCGCCAACCGCAGGAGCGTCCGAGCTCGACGCACCGGAGGTCCCGGCCGATCCACTGGCCGGATCGCTCGACCGCCTCGACCCGTCGGCCCGCGCCTACCTCGACCTGCTGCAGCGGTGCCTCACCCGGGAGGCCTTCCTGGACCAGGAGTGGTGGGACGCGGACCTCAGCGACTGGCCCGGCGGTCGGGAGCAGCTGCTCACGACGCTGCGCGAGCGCGACTGGCGGGTGGTGCGGCGGGGTGATCCCGACGCCCGCGCCGAGGGCCGGGACTGGCCGCCGACAGCGGAGACGATGATCGGGACGGCCCGACTGGACAACGTGCTGCGGTGCTGCGTGACCGCGGTGGCCGACGGCGTGCCGGGCGACATGATCGAGACCGGGGTGTGGCGCGGCGGCACCACGATCCTCATGCGGGGAGTGCTGCGGGCGATGGACGACCCGACACGCCGAGTGTGGGTGGCGGACTCGTTCGAGGGACTTCCGGTCCCCGACGAGCGCTACCCGGCCGACGCGGACCTCGACTGGTCCCACGTGGAGGTACTCAAGGTCGACGCGGCGGCCGTCCGCGCCAACTTCGACCGCTACGGGCTGCTCGACGAGCGTGTGCGCTTCCTCGAGGGGTGGTTCGCCGACACGTTGCCCCACGCGCCGATCGATCAGCTCTCGGTGCTCCGCCTCGACGGCGACCTGTACGGCTCGACGATGGACGCGCTCACGGTGCTGGAGCCGAAGGTGAGCCCGGGTGGCTTCGTGATCGTCGACGACTACGGCGGCTGGGACGCGTGCCGTGCGGCGGTCGACGACTACAGGGCATCGCACGCGATCACCGCTCCGGTCCACGCCGTCGACTGGACCGGCATCTGGTGGCGCAAGCCCTGAACCGGTCCTGATCTCGGCCGAGATCGGGACCGCCGCTTGAGTTCTGACCCCCGATCTGCCGACGGAAGGTGATCGGCCCTGGGCCGAGCGCACCAGACGGCGGGAACGACGGGAGCCACGACGATGACCGGACCACACGAGACGGGCGGTCCCCCGTCCGCGGACGACCATACGCAGGTGCTCTTCGTGCCGCTGGCTCCGCTGGCACCAGTGGCACCGCCGACCGCGACCCACGCCTCAGGACCGCCTGCGTGGGTCGACGCCGCAACGGTCGGGGCCGATCCGTCACGACGATCGGCGGCGACCGAAGCCTCCCATCCGGCCCGGACGACGGGTCGCGGAGCCGGTTCGAGGCCCGGGCGGAGCCGGCGACGCCACCCGGCGAGGCGGTCGCGCCGTGCCGCCGCCGCTGTCAGTGGGTCCGCTGCGGTCGGACTGGTCGCTGTGCTCGCCGCGGGTTCGGCCGTGACAGCGGCGAGCGGAGGTGGAGTTGCGCCCCTCGGCGATCCGACAGCAGACACGGCCACGCCGTCGACATCGACAGGCGCCGCCGGCGCGCCGGTCGACCCGGCCAACTCGTTGCCCGGGGCGGTCGCGGAACCGGGGACGTCCGGCACCGCGGGAGCGGATCCGTCGGCACCGTCGAGCGCAGCATCGGGAGCGCCTGGCGCTGCGGTCGGTGCCGCGTCGGGTGCAGCTCCGGTGCCGCCCGGACCGTCGTCCACGGTGGCGGCCTCCATCCCCGCAGCGTCGCCGGCACCGGTGACGGCGGCTCCCGTGCCCGCCCCGTCGGCACCGACCGCCCCGGCTCCGACCACGACGCCACCGCCGACCGCCCCACCGCCGACTGCCCCGCCGACGACCGCGCCACCGGCCCCCGACCCGCCCGACGAGCCGCCCCCGGCCGGCCCGTCGTGAGCACGGCCCGTCGGCGCTCGGAGCTCCGGTGAAGGGCGGCTGGTCAGCGGTGCGGATCCCTGCGATGGGCGCTGCTGCCGACGTTCGGTGGCACGGTGGTGGCGCGACGGTCGAAGCCAGGATCCGTCAGCTGTTCGAGGATCTGGAGCGGTGCTGGTCGCGCTTCGACCCCCGCAGCGATCTGTCGCGGCTCAACGGGGATCCCGCGCCGGTCGTCGAGGTCCCCGCCCTGCTCGCCTTCGCGGTGTGGCGGGCGGTCCGGGCATGGGAGCTGACCGAGGGCGCGTTCGATCCGACCGTCCACGACGCGCTGGTCGCTGCCGGCTACGACCGGACCTTCGACGAGGTGGCGGAGCGGACATCGTCGGTGGGCGCAGCGGTCGACGTGGTCGGCTGCAGCGAGATCCACCTGGACGCGGATGCGGCGACGGTGAGCCGACCGCCCGGCGTCCGCCTCGACCTCGGCGGCATCGGCAAGGGCCTGGCCTCGGACGTGGTCGCCGCGACCCTGCTGGCCGAGGGCGTGGACTCGGTGATCGTGTCGGTGGGCGGGGACGTGCGGGTCGGTGGTCGGACGCCTTCCGGTGGTTGGTCGATCCCGGTCGTGGACCCTTGGGACGGTTCCACAGCGCTCACCGTGGCGCTCGACGCGCCCGGGGCGGTGGTGATGTCCAGCACCCGCCGCCGCCGCTGGCAGACCGACGACGGGCGCTGGGCCCACCACCTGATCGATCCGCGGACCGGACGGCCGGCGGATCGCGGCGTGGCCGCGGTGTTGGCGGTCGCCGCCGAAGCGTGGTGGGCGGAGTCGGTCGCCAAGGCGGCGCTGGTGGCGGGGATGCACGACGGCGCTGCGCTGCTCGACCGTCTCGGGGTGGAAGGCGTGTTGGTGGGCGATGACACCGTCGAGCGACACGTGTGGCACGCGGGTCGGGGCGGTCGGTGCGGTCAGCCCTCGGCGTCGTTCAGCAGCGTCGCCAGCTCGGAGCGCGAACCGATGCCGAGCTTGCCGTAGATCCGAGCCAGATGGGACTCCACGGTCCGCCGCGAGACGTAGAGCCGTTCGCCGATCTCCCGGGCCGGAAGGCCGTCGGCAGCGAGCATCGCGACTTCTCGCTCTCGTCGGGTGAGCGGCACCGGGGCCAGGTCCGCGACGAGCCCCGGGGTGGCCGCCATCTCGCACTGCCCTCGCCACTCGCTGGCGAGGCGTGACCAGTGCGCTGCCATCCGCGGGTCGCCCTTGCGTCGGGACGCGTCGGCCGCCGAGTACGCGGCCTCGGCCGCCCAGAGCAGCGCGCCCAGGTCGGCCAAGCGGTCCGCGGCGGCTCCGAGCTCGGCGGCATCGCCCGACGCCATGGCCTGCACGTGTGCCGAGATCGCAGCCGACAACGGACCCTGGCAACGTTGCGCCACCGCGAGCGTCCGCTCGAGGCTTCCTGCGGCGCCACCCAGGCGAGCCAGGTCGTACAGGCACGACAGCTCGCCCTGCACGTCGCCCAACTCCCGTCGTTCGTCGGCCCCGCTGTCGAGCAGCTTCCGGGCACGAACGGGTTCGCCTCTCGACGACTCGGTCCACGCTCGGGCCCGGATCAGCGATGCACCGAAGAGGTCCGCGGGGTGTGCATCGCCCTGGTCGAGGCGCTCCAACCACCACTCGGCGCCGGCCGCATCGTCCATCGTCGCCGACGTCAGCGCCAGCGCGATGTGCGCCCACCGGAGCATGCCGAGGTGGCCGGTCTGCTCAAACGACGCCTCGGCCAGGCGGAGCGCTCGGTGAGCAGATCGCAGCCTGCCCTGGGTGAACAGCAGCCAGCCGTGCACGAGCGCCGCCAGTCCGATCGCTCCAACTTCACCCTCGGTCCGGGCCAGCTGCATCGCGTGACGCGACTCGTCCTCCGCGTGGCTGAGCCGACCGGCTTCGACCAGCGCCAGCGATCGACCGACCCCGAGCACTCTGATGGTGATCAGGGCGATCTGCTCGCCGAGGCCCGCGTACGCCTGCATCGCCCGGTCGCAGACCGCGACGGCGTCGTCGGGTCGGCCCATGATCCGGTAGGCGTGGCTCAGGGCCATCGCGGCCTGGATCAGCACGCGGTCCGGCGGCCGATCGGCCAGCGGCTCGGCCAGCGCCGCCGACTCCTTGGCTCGTCCCTGTGCCGACAGCAGGAGGGAGCGGACGGCGATCGCCTCGTCGCGCCAGCTCGAGGCGGGAGATGCTTCCGCCCGATCGAGCGCGGCGATCGCCGCCGCTTCGTCACCGCGCTTCCAGAAGTGGGTGATCGCCGCGTTGATCTCGACCCGGATGCGCTCGTCGTCGGTGGTCGCGGCGGCGATCCAGGCAGGACGGAGGGCGGCGGCGGCAGCGGTCTCGCCGAGCTCGTAGTACACGTCGGCGAGCAGCTCGCCCGTCTCGAAGTCCTGGCCCCGCTGCCACGCGAACTCGGCAAGGTCCCGTGCCAGGTCCAGGTCCTGGCTGAACCGGGCAGTACGGGCGGCTTCGAGCAGGAGCGAGCGCTCGACCGGAACCTGCCCTGCCACGGACCAGTGGGCGAGCCGGAGCTGGTCGTAGCGCCGTCGCGTGCCGCGTGCCCCGACCTCGGCGGCGAGATCACGGTGCGCCTGCTGCAGCTGCCACGGCGATGCACCGGCTCGCAGCACCTCGCCGAAGAGCGGGTGCAGCAGCCGGATCACGACGCGGTGCCCGTCCCGTGCGGTCGTGATCAGTCCGGCGGCGTCCATGCGGGCGAGGAGCTCGGTCGTGACGCGCTCGGGGAGCTCACCCGGACCGAGCGGTTCCCCGACGGCGACCAGCAGCAGCGCTTCGGCCGAATCGTCGTCCAGGTCGCCGATCCGGTGGCGCACGAAGTCGACGAGTCGCGGCGCGGTGGCGGGCACCGAGCGGATCGAAGCGAAGCCGCCTTCGACGCGCAGGTTCCCCGACTCGCGCGCCGCCATCAGGACCTCGCGCACGAACATGGCGTTGCCGCGGCTGGTCTCCCACAGCAGCTCGAGCGACAAGGCGTCGAGCGGGCAGCCGGCGAACGCCTCGGCCATCTCGGTCATCTGGTCGCGACCCAGCGGTGTGAGCTCGATGCGCTCGACGACGCCGTCCTGCCACAGCCGGGCCATCGGTTCGGGAGCGATCGTCTTCGACGTCTGGCTGGCGACGAGCCCGGCGTCGCCGTTGGTGACCAGCTGGTTGATCAGCACAGCGGACGCGTCATCGAGGTGGTGGACGTCGTCGATGACGAGAACCGCGCGGCGGCCCGCTGCCCGCTCGGCGATCGTCGAGCGCAGCACCGGCAGCACCGGGAGGCCGGTCGACGCGGAGCCGACCGGCATGAGCTGAGCCAGGCTGCCCATCGGCAGCAGGGCGGATCCAGGTGTGGCCGTGATCGAGATCACGACGATCCGGCCGCGCTCCAAGCGGTCGCTCACCTCGGCGAGCAGCCGGGACTTGCCCACGCCTTCGTCGCCGACGACCAGGGCCCCGGTGCCGCCGCCGGCGAGGAGCGCCGTCAGGCGTGCGATCTCGACGGACCGGCCGCTGAGTCCCCAGTCCTGGTGCATGGTCCTCCCGCGCCCGGCAGTGTCCGAAACGTCGCCCCGGGATCCGAGTATTGCGTATCGGTCACCGATACGTCGCAGCGAAGCTCGTTCGACAATCGGGTCATCGCTGAACCGCCCACACCGACAGATGAGATCCTGCGACGCGGCCTGCCGGCACGGGCCTTCGTCGTTCGCCGTCGTGCGTCCGGGCTCCGCAACTCCGACGGCGTCGAGCTGCACACGGTGGTGCTCAACCTGGCCGAGGACGGGGCCTCCGTGCAGGTGACCGCAGTCGTCGCGCTCACCGAGGCCGACCTCGACCTGGTCGTGGAGGGGGCCGAGGTGCCCGTGGCGGTGCTCGGCGAGGGGGCCAGGGTGGTCGCCGTCGACCTCGCCGCAGCCAGGACGGAGCGCCACACCGGCTCGACGTGACCGGCAGCCTGAGTCGGCCCACAGGCCTCAGCGTCCTCACAGGTCGCGCTTACCTCGTCTTCACGTTCTGGGAGTCTCATTGCGTCATGTCCTACGGCGACCCCACGACTGAGCCCGTCCCGGTGACGGGTGCCATCCCCATGCCACCCGTGCCTTCGGTCTCGGACGCATCGGCTCCGCCTGCGCCGACGGTCCCTGAAGCCCGCTACCCGGCCGGCCCACCGTCCGCGATGCCCTTGCGCCCGCCGACGGTGCCGATGGGCCCGCCGCTCGCTCCGCCCGGAGCGCCGACCGGCTACCCGTCGACACCCCCAGCGTACAGCGGGTCGTGGTCCGGCGGATCCGGCGGCTTCGGCTCCGATGGCACCGGGTGGGGCCCATCGGGCGGAGCGCCGGTGCCCACCCCAGCACCTCGCGGCAAAGGCGGTCGCAAGGTCGCGATCGGCCTCCTGCTGATCCTTGCGCTGCTCGCCGGCGTCGCCGGCGGCTTCGGGCTGTCACGGATCTCGCAGCCGAGCGACGACGTCGCGTCGACTCCGCCACGCCGGGAGGTCCCGGACCTGCCGTCCGGCTCGCCGTTCGGCAGCGGCCAGACCCAGGAGCCGTCGACGCCGGCACCCGGTTCGGGCGGCACCGGCGGGACCTCCGCCACGGCCGACGCTGATTCGGTCGCTGACAAGGTGGTCCCGGGTGTGGTCAACATCAACGTGCAGACGGCGGTGGGCCAGGGCGCCGGCACCGGCATCACCCTGAGTGCCGACGGGTTGGTGGTCACCAACAACCACGTGGTCCGCGGAGCGAACCGCATCGTCGTCACCGACGCCGACACCGGCGATCGCTACGAGGCCAAGGTCGTCGGCACAGCCAAGACCAAGGACCTGGCGGTCATCCAGCTCCAAGACGCATCCGGTCTCGACACGGTGCGGCTCGGAGACTCCGATTCGGTCCAGGTCGGCGACGCGGTCGTGGCGGTCGGCAACGCCGGCGGTCAGGGCGGACTCCCGTCCGTCGTCACCGGCAACGTCGTCGCCCTGGGGCGCAGCATCACCGCCAGCGACGAGAGCGGCAGCCAGGCCCAGCGCCTGAACAACCTCATCCAGATCGATGCCAACATCGTTCCCGGCGACTCGGGAGGTCCGTTGGCCGACGCCGACGGCAAGGTGATCGGCATCAACGCTGCCGCCTCGGCCACCAACGAGGCGTCCTCGAACGATGAGGGCTACGCGATCCCGATCAACGACGCCATGGAGATCGTCGAGCAGATCAAGGCGGGAAGGTCGAGCGACGTGGTCCGCATCGGTGCCCGTGCAGTGCTCGGCGTCCAGGTCACCGACGTGTCCAGCGACCCGTTCGGCCAAGCAGACACCGCCGTCGCGGGCGCCACCGTCGCCGGGGTCGCCGAAGGTTCCGGCGCCGCCAAGGCAGGCGTGACCGAAGGGTCCACCATCACCGCCGTCGGCAACACCAAGGTGACCTCGGCCGAAGCGCTGACCGAGGCGCTCGCGTCGGCCAAGCCGGGCGACAAGGTGCAGCTGTCATGGACCGACCCGTCGGGTCAGGACCGATCCGCGGCGGTGGTGCTGACCGAGGGACCGCCGGACTGATCCACCACGGCCCGACCCACGCCGCGGGTCCTACGATCTGGCCGTGCACATCGACGAGATCTGGCGCCATCCCGTCAAGTCGATGGTCGGCGAGCGTGTGGCCGACGCCTGGCTCGCCGAGGACGGGATGGTCGGTGACCGGTCGTGGGCGGTGCGCGACGAGGTCCGGGGTGCACTCGCCGGCGCCAAGAAGTTGGGCGGTCTCATGCGCTTCGCCGCGGCGTTCGACGACGGACCGGAATCGTCGGTGACCATCACGCTCCCCGACGGCACCACCGTGGGCGCAGCCGACCCGGACGCACCGGCACGCGTCAGCGCAGCGCTGGGCCACGACGTCACGTTGTGGCCGAGGCGACCGCCGACCGATCTCGACCACTACCGGCGGGGCGCCCCGGATTCCGATGACCTGATCGAGGAGTTGAGGGCGATCTTCGGCCGTGAGGGCGACGAACCGCTGCCCGACCTGTCGGTGTTCCCACCGGAGATCTTCGAGTACGAGTCGCCGCTGGGCACCTACCTCGACGCGTTCCCCATCCTCATCATGTCGACCGCGGCCCTTCGATCGATGGCCGAGGTCGTCCCGGAATCGGTGGTCGACGTGCGACGGTTCCGTCCGAACCTGGTGGTCGACACCGGCGACGTCTCCGGACACCCGGAACAGGGATGGATCGGACACGTGCTGCAGGTTGGCGATGCGGAGCTCGAGGTGGTCGTCGGTTGCCCGCGGTGCGTGATGGTCACCAGGGAGATCGACGACGCAACGCCGGCCGATCGCTCGTTGCTGCGTCACATCGTGCGCGACCTCGAGCAGGTCGTCGGGGTGTACGCCACGGTGCGTCGGCCGGGGATGGTCCGTCTCGACGATCCGGTGCTCCTGTCGTCCGCCGACGCCGCGACGTCGTCGTCAACAGAGGGTGGCGACTCCCTGTAGCGTCGCCTCCTGTGCTGATCCTCGCCATCCTCGGTTTCGGAATGCTGATGGGCTGGCTGGCCCAGCTCGTGCTGGGGATGGGAAGCCGTCCCGATGCCCAGTCGCTCATCGCCGGTGTCGTCGGCTCGTTCGTCGGGGGCCTCCTGTCGAGCCTGATCGCCGGTGACGGGATCCAGATCCGTCCCAGTGGGCTGATCGGCTCGTTCGTCGGCGCGATCGTCGTCCTGCTCGTCTGGCGGGCGATCGAGTCGCGCGGGAGCTGAAGCCGTCGCCCGGTCGTCGCTGCCCCGTCGACCCAGTCGGCGGTCTCAGTCGGCGGTCGCAGGCGGATCGTCCGGGGCTGCCGCCGCACCGCCTCGGCGCGTCGGTCGTCCGAGGTTCGACACGGTGAGCGCGACCACCGTCACCAGGAACACCTGCCCCAGCACGGCCTCGAACGTGGCGATGGTCTGGCCGACGCGGGTGGCGGGGGTCAGATCGCCGTAGCCGACGGTCGTGAGCGTGATGAAGCTGAAGTACTCGAAGTCGGAGTACACCGGGTTGGCCGACTGGTTGAAGTACGGCGTCGGGTACTGCACCAGGGAGACGAAGAGGCAGAGCGCCCCGAAGAAGATGCCGATCTGCAGGTACCCGGTGAGCGCACCGGCGAGGGTGTCGACGGTGATGCGCGGTCGCAGCATCAGCCGGATCATCACCAGCACGGGCGTGACCAACAGCAGCAGGGCGAACAACCCGGCCGCGACGACCTCGATCCAACCGGTCGTGGGTTCGTGCAGCACGGGGATCGTCCCACCGGCGAGGGTGGCCAACGCCACGATGAAGATGGCGGTGCGGCGGATCATCCGGTGGGTGCCCGTCCGCTGGAGCGCCACGATCGCCGACAACCCGATCAGCGCCACCTCCAGCCCTCGACTCCAGTTGTGATCGGCCAGGATCGGGCTGAGCCCGATGGCGAGCACGGTCAGTCCGAGCACTGGGGCGATCGGCTGCTGCTCGGTCGGGGCGACGTAGCGTCGCAGCACTCGCAGGCGGTGCGGCTCGTCGGGATCGGCGTGGCCGGCGGCGTCGTCGCCGCCGAGGGCTGTGGCCGGGTCGGTCACGGCATCAGGCGACCGCGACGGCCCTGCGGTCGCGCTCGGCACGACCTGCGCCGAGGTGGGTGCTGACGTCCACCACGAACGCGAACGCCACCAGGATCCAGCCGAACCCGGAGACGCTCTCGATCGGGTTCGCCCATGCGACCGCCCACGCGAGGGTGGTCCACGGCAACAGGAAGAACCCGATGATCGGGAACAGCCAGTTGCCGTCGAACGCCTCGGGGATCTTGTCGGTGAAGAGCCAGACGAGGAAGAGCGCGAACCTCGGTGACAGCGCCGAGGCGAGGACGATCAGGCAGCCGCATCCCATGAGCGGGAGGCTAGGTCATCGGGACGGAGCGGGGCGGCTCTTCGCTCTGTCCGGGGATGGCTCGCTCGGGGGAGGAACGTGGGGGTCAGGCGGATCAACCGGCCGGATCAGGGTGTCAGACGGAGACCTGCTCGAAGTCGTCGTCGTGGTCGGTCGTCGCGATCGGATCGGCTGCGACCGAGACCGTGGACCCCGCGGCGGCGACCAGGTCGGCGGCCGGCCGGGGGCGCCGCACACCCCAGATGATGTGGAGCTTCTCCAGCCCACACAGGACGTACCAGGTGACGTCGATCTCCCACCACCGCAGGCCCTGTCGGCACACGTGCTGATGGCGGTGGTGGTTGTTGTGCCATCCCTCTCCCATCGTGAGCAGCGCGAGCGCGGGGTTGTTGCGGCTGGTGTCGGTCGTCTCGAACCGGCGTCGGCCGAACACGTGGGCGAGCGAGTTGATGAGGAACGTCGAGTGCCACAACAGCACCGTCGAGAGCAGGAACCCGATGACCAGGCCGGACCACCCGCCGATGGCGAAGCACACGATCGCGAGCGTCCACGGGCCGATCCAGTCGTTGCGGGACAGCCACACGAGCTCGGGGAACTTCTCGAAGTCCTTCATCGAGCCCTCGGGTCGGGCCGACGTCTCGTCGCACAGGATCCAACCGGCGTGGCTCCACCAGAACCCCTTGAGCGGGGTGTGGGGATCGTCGATCGTGTCCGCGTAGCGATGGTGGACCCGGTGGTGCCCGGCCCACCACAGCGGACCCTTCTGTGCGCACGTGAGGCCGCCGGCCGCGAGCACGAACTGGAACGCACGGCTGGTGCGGTACGACCGATGTGAGAAGTAGCGGTGGTAGCCGGCGGTGATGAAGAACATCCGGCCCCAGAAGGTGACCAGCAGCAGGACCACCGCGGTCCAGGTGATGCCGGTGACGAACACCAGCAGTGGGGTCAGGTGGACGAGGAAGAACGGGATCGACGTCTTCGGGTTGATCCGCCCGTGGGGGAGGCGTTCGGCGCTCAGTGGAGGGGCCTTTCGTGGGCGTCGGATCGACGTCGGGTTCAGGGGGTGACCCACGGTAACCGCACCGGGAGCAGCGAAGGCGGCCTCAGGGGCGGTTTGTGCTTTCAGTCACAATCGCGTGACGTGATGTTACGAACGTGCGTCAATTCCGTCATACTGACCCGCTGTCGTCACACGAAGGTGACGCGGATCGACCCCGACCGGCGAGAGCGCCGGCCCGGAACGGACCTTTCTGGAGGCCCCTGATGAACCCCGACGAGACCACCACGACCGGCCTGGACGACACGGCGCTGGCACACGGCACCGTCGCTGTGCGACGCAGCCGCCGAACCGCCGCCGCCCGACCCGAGGCGCCGAGCAGTCCCTCCGCACCGGCCGCTCGTCGTCGCCGCGGCGGCGTCGGCGTGCTCGCCGGTGCAGCGATCGGACTCCTCGTGCTGACCGGCTGCAACCTGCCGGTCGAGCAGTGGGTGCCCGACTTCAACGGCGACGGCCGCATCGACGAGGCGGAGGTCGCTCATCAGCGTGCGGAGATCGACCGGGCGCTCCAGGCCGTCGACGCGCATCGTCGTTCGGTGCAGGCGCACCCGTTCCTGTCCTGCGTCCGCGCCCATGAGTCCAAGGGCAGCTACACCGCGCAGAACCCCCGCAGCTCGGCGTCTGGCGCGTACCAGTTCCTCGACAGCACCTGGCGCAACGTGTCGGTCCGCTCCGGCAATGGCGGCTACGCACGCGCCTCGCACGCACCCTGGTACGTCCAGGACGCTGTGGCCCTCTGGCTCTACAGCAACGGCGGTCGCTCCGCCTGGAACGGCACCGGCTGCTGAACGCCGGGCCGATCCGGCCAGCTCACCTGCTGGCAGATCGCTGCGATCCACAGCGGCCCTCCGGGGCCGCCGTGGCGCGTCCGGGGGTCGCTGGTCGGCCTCGGCGCGTTCTCAGCCGATGGCGGTGCCGAACAGCGTGCCGACCAGGAAGGTGACGGCCAGGGCGATCGAACCACCGACGCCCACACGTAGCGCGCCCCGCCAGAGCGGCGCTCCCCCCAGAGCGGCGGCGACGGCGCCGAGCGACACCATGCCGACGATCGTCGCTCCGGCGATCGCCGGGACGCGCGCGTCGCCGACGGCGACCAACGCCAACAGCAGCGGGACCAGCGCGCCGGTGGCGAAGGCGCCAGTCGAGCTGAGCGCCGCCTGCACCGGTCGGGCCCGTTGCTCCTCGGTGTGTCCGAGCTCGTCGCGCATGTGGGCGGTGACGGGGTCGTGTGCCATCAACGCGTCCGCCACCTGCGATGCGAGCTGCCGGTCCAGTCCGCGCTCCTGGTAGATCTTCCGCAGCTCCCGGGTCTCGGCGTCGGGGTGCAGTTCGATCTCGGTGGCCTCCAGGTGGCGGTCCGCCCGCTCGACGTCGCGCGAGGAGCTCACCGACACGTACTCGCCCAGTCCCATCGACAGCCCCCCCGACACGAGCGCGGCGACGCCGGCGGTGAGCAGTGCGTCGCGGGAGGCACCGGCGCCGGCGACACCGAGCAGCAACGCACCGGTCGACAGCAGGCCGTCGTTGGCGCCGAGCACCATCGCCCTCAGCCAACCCGCCCGCCGGCTCTTGTGGTCCTCCGGCCGGTGGGTCCGTGGCGGAACTCGAGCGACGCCGGTCATCGGACCGAATGTAGGCCCCGGTCGGCATCGAGCGCGCCGGTAGCCTCCGCCCGATGTCGGACGCAGCGGCAACCGCACCCGCGCCCTTCGTCGGCGCCGTCGGCCTCACCAGCCGCGAGGTCGCGGAGCGGGAGGCCGACGGGCGGGTCAACCTCGTCCCGAAGGACCCGTCCCGCACGACCGGTCAGATCCTCCGGGCGAACGTTCTCACGCCGGTCAACGCCATCATCGGAACGTTGCTCGTGCTGGTCGTCATCGCGGATGGCATCGGTCCCGACATGCTCTTCGGTGGTGTGATCATCGCCAACTCGCTGATCGGCACCATCCAGGAGCTGCGGGCCCGGGCCGCGCTCGACCGCCTGGCGGTGCTCAACACGCCGCATGCAGTCGTGGTGCGCGACGGCGCCACGTCGGAGATCGCGGTCGAGGGGGTCGTGGCCGACGATGTGCTGGTGCTCGCCCCCGGCGCCCAGGTGGTCGTCGACGGGGAGGTGCTGCACGGCACCGGCCTGGAGCTCGACGAGTCGCTGCTCACCGGTGAGTCGGACCCGGTGCACAAGCAGGCCGGCGACGAGGTGATGTCGGGCAGCTTCGTCGCCGCGGGCTCCGGAGCGTTCCGAGCCACCAAGGTCGGAGCGGAGTCCTATGCCGCGTCGCTGGCCGGTGCGGCGAAGGAGTTCTCGCTCGTGCACTCGGAGCTCCGAGTCGGCGTCAACCGGATCCTGAAGTTCCTCATGCTCGTGCTGCCGCCGGTGGCGATGCTCCTGCTGTGGCGACTCTGGCGCACGAGCGACGACTGGCGTGACGCGCTGTCGGGCACGGTCGCCGCGGCGGTCGCGATGGTGCCCGACGGGCTGGTGCTCCTGACCAGCCTGGCGTTCATGGCCGGCGTGGTGAAGCTGTCCCGGCGCAACGCGCTGCTCAAGGAGCTCGCCTCGGTGGAGCTGCTCGCCCGGGTCGACACCCTGTGCCTGGACAAGACCGGCACGATCACCACCGGCGAGATCGTCGCGACCGGGGTGGAGCTGCTCGACGCCGGAGGTGGGTCCGACGGCTCCAGCGACGAGCGCGTCGTCGACGTCGAACACCTCCTCGCTGCGCTCGCCCGATCGGACCCGGACCCGAACGCAACGCTCCTGGCGATCGGTCGCGCTCACACCGACGACCCCGGCTGGCACGTCACCGGCACCGTCCCGTTCTCTTCTGCCCGCAAGTGGTCGGCCGCCTCGTTCGAAGGTCACGGTGCGGTCTACCTGGGCGCACCGGAGTTCCTCGCAACGCTGGACTCGCCGGTGGGGGCCGTCGTCGCCGACCGGGTGGGGGAGCACGCGGCGCTGGGCCGGCGGGTCGTGCTGATCGCCACTGCGGCAGCGCTCACCGGTGACGAGCTCGCACCCGACGTGACGCCTCGGGCCCTGGTGCTGCTGGAGGACGACATCCGCGACGACGCGTTCGACACCCTCGGGTACCTGTCCGCGCAGGGCATCGACCTCAAGGTGATCTCGGGTGATCACCCGGGGACCGTCGCAGCGGTCGCCGACCGTGCCGGCGTGCCCGGAGCGACGAAGGTCTTGGACGCGCGGGATCTGCCGCTCGACGACGACGAAGCGTTGGCCGACGCCGTCGACGGCCACGCGGTGTTCGGCCGGGTGAAGCCCGAGCAGAAGCGGGCGATGGTGCGAGCTCTGCACTCACGCGGCCACGTCGTCGGCATGACCGGAGACGGCGTCAACGACGTGCTGGCGCTCAAGGACGCCGACATGGGCATCGCCATGGGCGCCGGCTCCGCGGCGAGTCGGGCGGTCGCGCAGCTCGTCCTGCTCGAGAACCGGTTCTCTGTCCTGCCCGGCGTGCTCGCGGAGGGGCGGAGGGTCATCAACAGCGTCGAGCGGGCGGCCAACCTGTTCATCTACGGGACCGTGTACTCGGTGTGCATGGCCTTGGTGATCGCGGCAGTCGGCACGGACTTCCCGTTCCTGCCGCGGCACCTCACGCTCGTGCGCTCGCTGTCGGTCGGCATCCCCGGGTTCTTCTTGGCACTCGCTCCGGACCACCGTCGTGCCCGGAGCGGCTTCGTCCCACGGGTCGTCCGCTTCGCCCTCCCGGCTGGAGCGATCGCCGCCGCGTCCGCCCTGGCGGTGTACTTCTGGTCCCGACACGTGCTCGACGGGTCGGCCGACGAGCTGCTCGACGCACGCTCCGCCGCCACCGTGACGCTGCTCGCTGTCGGGCTCCTGCTCCTGCTGCGCCTGACCCGCACGCTGCCACCGTGGCGGTGGGTGCTGGTCGGGGCGATGGCGTCGGGCATCGTGACGGTGCTGCTCGTCGCCCCCATCGCGTCGTTCTTCGATCTGGTCGTCCCGCCGCAGGACGTCTGGACGGCGATCGCCCTCGCCGTGCTCGGCTCCGGCATCGCCGTGCAGTTCGTCCCCGTCACCGCGGACGGCGGCGAGGCGGCCGAGCTGCCCGACGAGTTCCGGTTGGCGCCGCGCCAGCGCTCGCTCGGCGACGTGACGCGTTCGCAGTGACCTCCCCCGGCTGCTGATCGGGCACCACGGCGGCGGTGATCCGACGCGGTGAGCATCTGGGTCGATCACGATCTGGCGGGCTGGCCGGGGAGTGTCACACCCCCTGGGCAGACTGCGAACATGTGTTCGAC
>JAPXRJ010000032.1:0-20763 GCA_033813615.1 Microthrixaceae bacterium
GTCGTCCAGCTCGACCGAGCGGAGATCCACCTCGGGGTGTCGGCGCAGCAGCGCCGGGAGCGTGGCGACCGTGCCGACCGAGCGCACGCTGGTCACGACTTGCACCGTGCGCCCGGCGATCGTCGGAGCGGCCAGGAGATCTGCCAGCAGGCCCGGGTCGGGGTCGACGAGGAGCAGGCCCGCGGCCCCGTCCGCTCCGAGCGGGGCGTCGAGGGCGGTCGCGTCGAGGGCGGTCGCGTCGAGTGCGGTCGCGAGCGAGTGGAGCAGGTCGTCGTCGGACCTGCCGACGACGATCCACCGATGTGACGTAGCGCTGTGGTCGTCGCCGGAGGCACCCGCGCCTGGTTGCTCGCTCCAGCGGGTCACCAGCAGCTCACCGGGTGGCGTCGTCGGTCGGCCCGCCCCGACCACGGCGCCCGAGAGCTCCAGCACGGGGGCGCCCCACTCGTCGACCAGCACGACGTCGCCGTCGTCGCGGTCGACGACGGCGCGGCTCGAGGTCCCTGGGGTGGAGCGGAGCACGATCCGGTCGATCCGCCGGAGCTCGGCGGCGTCGTCGCCGTTCGGGCCGAGTCGGAGCGTGGCGGCGACCACCGCGTCGAGCACCCGGGGGTCGACGGCCCACCTCGGCATGCCCTCGCGGACCGCCGGAACCTCGATCTGCAGCACGGCGGTGCGGTCGTCGGCCTTGGCCGCGACCACCTGGTCCGGCAGCTCGCGGTCGTCCTCGACGGCGTCAGCGTCGACGGCGAGTCGATCCAGCGGCAGGAGCAGCGGTGCGGCGTCGTCGAGCACCGAGGCCGATCCGCGGGCCACCACTCGCGCGCCGTGATCGCCTGCGGCGGCGATCCACCACCGGTGGTGGTCGTCACGGGACCGCACGCTGACGGTCAGGTCTGAGCGGTCGCCGAGCGGCGACCCGTCCACGAGTCCAGATGCGAAGCCGACCCCGGTCAGGGCGATCTGCGAGCCGTCGTCGTTGGAGGGTCCGCGACCGGTCGCCACCCCGATCGCAGCGACCGCCAGCTCCAGGAGGGTGGCTGGACCGTTGTCGCTCGTCGTGGCCCGCCAGGTGGTGGTGCCCGCACCGTCGGCAGCGCCGTCGTCGAGCAGCGGGTGCCACGCGGAGCCGATCGGTGCGGCGGCGACACGCGACCCGTCCGGCTCCAGGTCGAACCAGCACCGCCGGTTGTCCCAGGGGGAGGGGAGCGCACGGGCGGTGGCCTGGCCTCGGCCGGTCACCGCACGCCAATCGACGGTCGCTCCGGCCGTCCACGCCGAGGCCAGCGACCGACGCAGCGCCAGCGCGCCGGGCTCGCCTTGCTTGACAGTGTGCTGGACCACGGCGTCGGAGCCGATCGACTCCAAGGTCCGACGCGTGGAGAAGCTGACGACGGGATGCGGTGCGATCTCGATGAACAGCTCGGCGCCGTGGTCGACGGCGACCTCGATCGCCTCCAGCAGGCGCACCTGCTGGCGCAGGTTCCTGCCCCAGTACTCGGCGTCCAGCTCCTCGCCACCGACCGGGCCTGCCGTGACCGACGAGATCATCGGCACCGTGGTCGGCCGGGGGTCGAGGAAGTCGACCGCGGTCGTCAGCTTGTCCGCGTACGGCGCCATCAGGGGGCCGTGGCCGGGGATGTCGCCCACGTCGAAGACCTGCGCCATCACGCCGCGGGCCGCTGCCGCCTCGACGATCGCCACGGTGTCCGCCTTGGGGCCGCTGACCACGCAGTTGTCGGGTGCGGTCACCGCTGCGATCGCCACCTCCAGGTCGAGCTCGGCGACCATCTCCTCGACCTCGGCGGCGGGCAGCTCGACGAACGCGGTGTGGCCGGTGCCGTTGGACTCCTCCATGAGGCGACCACGGTGGAGCACGATCTCGAGCGCATCGGCGAGCGGGAGAGCGCCCGACACGTGGGCGGCGGCGATCTCTCCGATGCTCTGGCCGACGATCAGGTCGGGCTCCACGCCGAAGGCCCGCCACCGTGCCGCCAGCGCGACCTGCAGGGCGAACAGCAGCGGCTGGGCGCGGCCGTGGTCCATCACCGCCTCGCCGGAGCGGATCAGCTCCAGCAGGGAGAAGTCGGCGATCTCTCGCAGCTCCGTGTCGCAGGTGCGCAGCGTGGCACCGATGACGGGGTCGTCGAGGAGCTCGGGATCGAGCGGCCACCACGCCCGCCCCTGACCGCTGAACAGGAACGCCACTCGGACCGGCTCGCTGCTGCGTCGGTCGCCGGCGATGGCCGCTCCGGATCGTCGGCCGGCGGCGACCTCCGCGAGTGCAGCCGCCACCGCTTCGCCGTCGCTGGCGACCACCGCCAGGCGGCGCGGGTGCTGGTCCCGGGTGAGCGCCTGCGCGATGGCCAGATCACGCGCGTCGTCGGGACGTGCGGCGAGGAGCTCCGCATGCTGCTCGGCCGACGCGACGAGCGCTCCGGCGGACCGGGCCGACAGCGGCAGCACGATCGGGTCGTCGCCGGACGAGGCCGCGGTCGATCTCGGCTGGGCCTCTGGGGAATCAGGAGCGGACGACAGCAGGACGTGGGCGTTGGTCCCGCCGAAGCCGAACCCGCTGACCCCCGCGCGGCGAACGCCGTCGCTGCCCCACGGCCGCAGCTCGTCGACGACTTCGATGTGGTTCGTCTCGGCCAGGTACGGGTTCGGCTCGCGGTAGTGCAGGGTGGGTGGGATCTGTGCGTGGTGCAGCGACAGGGCGGTCTTGATCAGACCGGCGATGCCAGCAGCGGATTCGAGGTGGCCGATGTTCGTCTTGACCGAGCCGACCAGCAGCGGGTGCTCGTCGGTGCGGTCCTGGCCGTACACCGCGTCGAGCGATCGCAGCTCCATGGCGTCGCCGAGGACCGTCCCGGTGCCGTGGGCTTCCACGTAGTCGACCGAGGCCGGGTCGACGTCCGCGTCCTCGCACGCCGCGGCGAACACGTCCATCTGCGCGTCCGGGTTGGGTGCGGTCAGCCCGTTCGAGCGTCCGTCCTGGTTGGTCGCCGAGCCGTCGATCACGCAGTAGATGCGGTCGCCGTCGGCCACAGCGTCGCTCAACCGCTTGAGGTGCACCACCCCGGTGCCCTCGCCGCGCACGATGCCGTCGGCGGCGGCATCGAACGTCTTGCAGCGCCCGTCGGGCGCGATGACGCCGGCCCCGGTGAAGTTCAGCGTGAGCAGGGGGGTGAGGATGGCGTTGGCGCCCCCGGCCAGCGCACTCGAGCACTCGCCGCGCCGCAGGCTGGCGCACGCCAGGTGCACGGCCACGAGCGACGACGAGCAGGCGGTGTCGACGGCGATGCTCGGTCCGTGCAGGTCGAGCGCGTACGAGACGCGGTTGGCGGCGATGCTCAGCGCGTTGCCGGTGCCGAAGAAGACGTCGATCAGCTCCGGCGACGCCGATTGCCGACGGCTGTACTCGTTGGTGGAGATCCCGACGAACACGCCGACGTCGGTGCCCCGCAGCGTCGACGGCCGCACCGCCGCGTCCTCGAGGGCCTCCCAGGCGACCTCCAGCAGCATGCGCTGCTGTGGGTCCATGCGGTCCGCTTCCAGTTGGGTGATGCCGAAGAACGCGGGGTCGAACTGGTCGATGCCGGCAACGAAGCCACCCAGGTCCACGCGCGCCGGCAGTGCCGGGTCGCGGTCCCAGCGTCGGTCGGGGACCTCCGACACCGCATCGGTTCCTTCGCGGAGGAGTTGCCAGTACTCCTCCACACCCCAGGCCCCCGGGAGGCGACAGCCGATGCCGACCACGGCGATCGGCTGGGCACGCTCGGTGTCCGCTGGCCCGGTCGGCGTGCTCGGGCGTCGGCGACGCCGAGCGCCGCTGGCCCCGGAGGCGAGGACGGCAGCGAGCTGGACCGGGCTCTCGGCGCTGAACACGAGCGTCGGATCGAGCTCACGCCCGAGTCGTGACTCGAGGTCGGCGACGAGCTCGACTGCCGCGACGGAGTCCACGCCGAGCGAGCTGAACGGGGCCGTCGGGTCGATGTCGGATGCCGTGACGCCGGAGCGCTCCGCGAGGCGGTCGACGATCCAGCGTCGGAGGTCCTGCTCGCTGCGGGACGCGTCCACGCCCCGGTCTGCATCGGTCATCAGGCTCCTCGGCCGGGGGGTTCCGATGGTACGGCAAGGTCGCCGGAAGCCGCGTCCGATCCGTCGGCGGCACCGGCGCGAAGGTCGTCGAGCACGTCGGCGGGCAGCACCTTGGCGATCAGCACGAGCGTCGGGTACAGGACGACGGTCGCTGCGGCCAGCACGAGGAACGCATCGGTGACGCGGGTGATGGTGACCAGCACCACGGCGAGCACCGCGCCGCAGAGGAGGACCCGGACCGTGCCCCGGAGGTCGAAGCCGGCCGGCGTGTCACGGGCCAGCAGCACGGCGGCCGTCGTCAGGCCCACGGCTGTGGCCACGATGCCGACCGCTCCCAGGCCGTCGATGCCGTAGGTGGGCACCACCAGGGGGGATGCGATCACCCCGACGGTCAGGCACAGGCCGTTGATCATGATGATCGCCCGGAGGTGGCCGACCGAGAGGAACACGAATCCCGCCCACACCATCATGCTGGCCAGGATGAGTGCGATCGACATGAGGCGCAGTGGCTGGGCGGCGTCGCCGTAGCCGGATCCGAACAGCTTCTCCATCACGTCGTGCAGCGGCGCCACGAACAGCAGGATGGTGACGGGCAGGAACAGCGCGAGGATCGCGGTGCGGGCCGATCCGTCGATGCGACCGAACGCCTCGCGGTCCTGTCGGGCGAACGCGGCCGACACCAACGGGAACGCGACGATCGCGATGACGCTCGCGAACATCGACAGGTACTGCACCGGCAGGATCGCCGCGTTGTAGACGGCGACGGTCTGGGGCTCGCCGGTGAAGCCGAGGTAGATCGTCCCCCACTGCACGGTCGCCATGCCCAGCAGGCCGGCGATGCCCAGCGTCAGCGCCTCCTTGACGAGCCGGCCGGTCCCACGCACGTGCGGGCGGACGCGGTGGTGGGTCTTGACCCGGTAGATCACATAGGCGAGCACGTCCGCGATGGCGTACGAACCGACCCAGGCGAGGAAGAGCGCCCACCACGGCACCTCCAGCGCGAGCAGCACCAACGTGAACGCGAAGCGCAGCACCACGTAGGTGATCCGTGGGATCACGTCGAGGTAGGCCCGGAGGCGGGCCTGGAACGCCGAGCCGAGCACGAAGATGGATTCGCCGAAGAACTGGCTGGACGCGAGCAACGCCGCGAGCTGCAGCTGGCCGTTGATCTCGCCGCGAGCGAGTCCGATCGCCAGGAACAGCACCTGCGTGGCGAAGGTGGCGACCACCGATCCGGCGAGTCGCACCCCGACCGCAGCGCCGATGACCTCGTCGAGCGGCATGCCCTGGGTGATCCGGCGGACCGCGACCTTCTCCATCTGGAGCTCGGCCAGGACGTAGGCCAGGTTCACGACCACGTTCACCAGCGCGTACCAGCCCATCTCCTCCTGCGGGAGGTAGTGGATGATCAGCAGGAACGAGATGATGTTGAACAGCAGGTAGCTGCTCAGGCGGACGAACTCGGCCGCGGAGCTGGCGGCGCCGCGTGCCGCGCTGCCGTCCGCCCCGGCCGCTTCTGCGCCCTCCATCGTCACCGTGGCGACCAGCGCCTCGGTCGCGAGCGCGTCGGTGGTGAGCGACTCGACGGTCACGGCGTCGGCGGCCAGGTCACCGGCAGCGGCGTCCCCGTCGTCCGCCGTCGGCCCCATGTCCACCTGTCCACCTGTCCCGTCCATCTCGGCGCGTGGTCGCCGCGCTCCACATCGGATCAGCCCATCATGGTCACGGAACGGCTGGCGATCGTCAAGGTTCGCCTGCCGGGGAGCGCGGGGAGCGGTGCGCGATGATGTCGCCCGTGTCGGCCACCCCGCCTCCTCCGCCGGGTCAGCCGGTACCCGAACCCGCCGTTCCAGTGACACGGCGCGCTCGACCGGCGCAGAAGGCGGGTTGCTTCCGCATCGGGCTGATGCTCGTCGGCTCGGCGATCGTGCTCGCCGTGGTTGCCGGACTGACCGGGTGGGCGATCCTGCAGCTCAAGTCCAACCCGTCCCGTTCGGGAGACTCCGTCGCGGACCGACCGGTCGGTCCCGAGAACGAGTCGGGGGTTCCGACGTCGATCCCGCCCGGGGCCGAGGACGTCGAGCCGCTGGCCGACGACCAGATGCTCGTGTCGGTGGCCGACAACCCGCCGCTCGATCCGTGCGGAGGGTCCGGTCCCGACCTCGACGTCGAGGTGATGGGGACCGATGGCGCGAACCGTCGGCGGATCAGTGCGGACCCGGCGCTCGATGCCGCGGTCAACACCGACGGCGAGGAGATCTGGGCCCGGATCTCACCGGACCGCCGTCGGTTCGTGTTCTACCGGGCGCCCGTCGGGAAGTCCGGCGAGCACTGCCGGTACTTCTCCCAGGAGCTGTGGATCGCCAACGTCGACGGCACCGGTGTGCGCAGGATCTTCTCGAACGACCAGAAGGAAGACGTGGCCACCCAGCAGGGCTGGCCGGTCGACCAGTCGCTGCAGGGCCACGCCGACTGGTCACCCGACGGTCGCCACGTCGTGATGGTGCTCGGTCACTCACCGTCGATCGGACCGATCCCGCTGCTGAACCAGGGTGAGACGCAGCTGTTCAACTTCGAAGTCGACAGCGGCGACCTGACCCAGGTCACCCGGCGCCGCGACGCCCAGGGTCGCGGCCTCACCAGCGATCCGTCCTACACGCCCGACGGCTCGACGATCGTGTTCGTCGGTTGCCCGGACCGCCAGCCGAGCTGCGACGACATGCAGATCCTGGCGGTGCCGGCCGACGCCGACAAGGCCACCACCACGCGGGTGGTGTTCGACGGCGAGGGTCGGGGGGCGAACGACGTCTACGTGTCGCCTGACGGCCGCAGCATCTCCTGGATGGAGTTCGGCTTGCTCGAGACCAAGCTGTTCGTGGCGCCGTTCCAACTGGGACGGGAGATCCGCGACGACGAGCTCACCCTGGTCGATGCCCACGGCGGCTACGCCAACTGGACCGCCGACAGCCGCAACCTGATCTACAGCAGGCTCTGGTTGACCGACCGGTTCGCCCTCTTCTCGAACCGCTTCGACGACCAGCCGTCGCGTCGGATCAGCCCTGCCCCGACGTCGCTCGTGTTCGTGACGCCGTCGCCGTCCTGACAGCGGCAGCGACCGGACGAGATCGTCCGGCCGCGGGACCGACTCCGCACCGCGGTGAGCCAACGGTCGTGCACCCGCGGCGGACTGTGCTCAAGGTCCGGAGGGGTGACGCCGAACAATCGGCGATGGTTGAACGACGATCAGAACCCAGGACCGGTCCGCGACGTCGCATCGCGGCGGTGGTCGTGGCGGCAGCGATGGCGGCCGTCGCCGCCTGCGCGTCCGCCGGCTCGGTCCAGCCGGAGAAGGGCAGCTCGTCGCCGAGGCCGATCGGGGCACCGGTCGCTGCCGTCGACGACACGCACATCCTGTACTCCTCGGTGCCGGCCGGCTGGCGGACCCAGCAGATCTACCGGATGGAGGTGGACGGGACCGATCCGGTGCAGCTCACCTTCGACGGCACCGTGGAGCACACCTGGCCACGTCCGAGCCCGGACGGCTCCAAGGTCCTCTTCTACCGGTCCGCCCCGGGATCGTCGGTCACCGACGTCGACACCAACAACCTGTGGGTGATGGATCGCGACGGCTCGAACCAGCGCCTGCTCGTGGCCGACGGCGCCAACGGCTGGACCCGCCAGGGTCACGTCGAGTGGTCACCCGACGGCACCCAGCTCGTGATGTCGGCCGGCGGGGAGCTGAAGATGGACCTCGTCATCACCGCTCCCGACGGGAGCGACCCGAAGGTCGTCACCCCCCGCAACGTCCTCACGGCGATCGATCCGTCGTGGACGAACGACGGCAGCGGCGTGCTGTTCATCGGTTGTCCCACCGCCAACATCACGTGCTGGTGGTGGGAGTTCGAGGTGTTCCGCCTGGATCTGGGCACGGGCAGCGCCGAGCGGCTGACGATCGACACCTTCGCCGACTTCGACCCGTACATGTCGCCCGACGGCTCCACGATCGTGTGGCTGCGCTGCACCGGCACGTTCCCCGTCGGTCCGTGGAGCATCTTCAAGGGTTCGACCTCCCGGGTGCCCATGTCGGCGACTCCGGTGGTCGACGACGGCAACGTCAACTCGAGCGTCGACTTCTCGGCCGACGGACGGACGCTGCTGTTCTCTCGCCACGTGATCGGACTGACGACCTGGCAGTCCGCTGCGACCGTCGGCGTCGACGGCGTCGGACTCGGCTTCATCGGCGGTCGGCCGGCGCCGTCGGGAAGGGGCACTCCGGTCTTCACCCCATGAGGTGCCGGTGACGGGAGGGTGAACGCACCGTTACCGAGGAGAAGTACCTCTTGCTGGCGCTGAGCGCCCCTGGTTACCCTTTGCGGACAGCCGCGGACGGGATGCTGTTCCCCGTGTCGCGGTGTCGGGACGACGCGTGGAGGGTGATACGTGGCGAGGACTGCATCCACCTGGGGTACGTGGACCGGTCGGTCGGGCGACTCCGGACAGGTACTACGGCCCGTCGGCGCGGCGAGCGCCGAAGTCGGGACCACTGCAGAGGAACGCTCGACGGAGCTCGACGAGCTCGATCGCGAGCTGGACCTGCTGACCAGGACCGAGGCCGAAACGACCGTGGAGGTCGCCGTCGAAGGTGACGTCGACGTCGCCGTCGAAGGTGGATCGGTCACCCGTCCGGCCCTCGAGCTGCACGAGATCCACCCGTACGTCCAGCGCGAGCTCGATGGCCTGGAGATCCAGGTGCTCGGCAACCGCAATCCCTTGTACCGCGCGGCCAAGCGGGCGCTCGACCTGCTCATCGCGGTGCCCGTGCTGGTGCTGACCGCTCCGATCATCGGCCTTCTCGCACTGGCGATCCGCATGGAGAGCGGCGGTCCCGCCGTGTTCCGCCAGCAGCGGGTCGGTGCGGACGGCCGCGTCTTCACGTTCTACAAGTTCCGCACCATGTACGTGGACGCCAAGGAGCGGTTCCCCGAGCTGTACGACTACAACTTCGAATCGTCGGAGCTGAGCAGCCGCTACTACAAGACGGCGAACGACCCCAGGAACACGCGCCTCGGCGCGATCATCCGTCAGACGACGCTCGACGAGCTGCCGAACCTCTTCAACGTGGTCAAAGGTGACACCAGCCTCGTCGGCCCGCGTCCCGAGCTGCCCGAGATGATCCGCCACTACGAGCCATCGCAGCTCGTCAAGTTCAACGTGAAGCCGGGGCTGACCGGCCTGGCGGCGTGCACCGGACGCAACACGCTCACGATCGACGAGCAGATCCGCGCCGACGTGGAGTACGTCGCCGGTCAGTCGACCAAGCTCGACCTCTGGATCATGGCCGAGACGGCGAGGATGATCGTCAAGGCGATCGGCGCGGAGTGACGCCGTCGCCGGTCCGCGGCGCGGACGATTCCGCCCGCGACCACCGGCACGAGAGCGATCGGCCCGACGTCACCGTCACGATCGTCACCTACAACTGCACCGACGACGCCATCAAGTGCATCGACACGCTCCAGGGGTCCGCGGTCCGTCGTCGGATCGAGGTCGTGGTCGTGGACAACGCGTCGAGCGACGACGTGGCCGCCGCCATCGGCACACGCCACCCCGAGGTCACCGTCGTCGAGCGACGCCGCAACGCCGGCTTCGGTCGATCCCACAACCTGGCGGCAGCGCACGCGACCGGGCGGTACCTGCTGGTGCTCAACCCCGACACCGTCGTGGAGTCGGGAGCGATCGACGAGATGGTCGACTTCTGCGATGCCCGCGCCGCAGAGGGTCGTCCGGTCGGTGTCGTCGCCCCGATGCTGCTGAACCCCGACGGCACCGACCAGCTGACGGCACGATCGTTCCCGACCGCGTCGGCAGGCCTCTTCGGTCGGCGCTCGCCGTTGACCAGGTGGTTCCCCAACAACCCGTGGTCCAGGAAGTTCCTCCGAGCGGACCAGGTCGATCGGACCATGCCATGGACCGTCGACTGGGTGTCCGGTGCGGCGATGATGGTGCCGAGGGACCTCTTCGAGATGCTCGAGGGCTTCGATCCCGACTTCTTCATGCACTTCGAGGATGCCGAGCTGTGCGCCCGGGTGGGGGCGGCCGGTCGCGATGTGTGGTGCGTGCCCCAGGCCCGTATCGTGCACGCCGAAGGGGGATCCCGAGGAGGTTGGCCTGCGTCGCAGGTGTGGTACTTCCACCGGGGTGCCTATCTCTTCGCCCGCAAGGCCCGCTATCCCGATCCGCTCGACCCCCGTCGTTGGTTCACCGCCGTGCTCCTGGGAGTTCGGCTCATTGCGACCATCGGGCTCAACATGGTTCAACGTTCTGCACCCGTTCGCCCACCGGACGGGCATCCATCGGACGGGTCGGCCGACCCGGGCAAGTGAGCCGGAGGCTCCTTTCACCATGAACGACACCCACGACACCCCCTCGAACGGTCAGGCGGCGGCTCCCACGGCCGGACGACGTTCGAAGCGACCCCGAAAGCCGCTCAAGGAGCAGGCCCTTGGCGGCTACTGGAGGGTCGGGGTGTACGCGCTCGTGGGAGCGATCCTCGCGTTCTCCGTGTCGTTCATCTTCAAGTCCGAGTACAAGGCCGTGGCACGGCTCATCATCCACCCGAACGACAGCTCGTACGCCGGTACCGACTCCGGTGCCCAGGTCGCCGGAACCGTGAACATCGGCGGCATCGACATCACCAAGCAGACCACGCTCGGCAACACGCTCGTGAACCTGGCGACCTCCAACGAGGCGGCCCAGGAGATCGTCAACCGTGTCGGCGTCGAGGCGATCAACGGCGGTGCCGAGGCCCCAGAGGCGGGCATGATCTCGAAGGTCGTCAACTTCTTCAAGGTCGGCGGGACCGGCACGGCACCGACCGCGGACGAGGCGGCCATCGACCACGTCGAGGGTGCGGTCGAGGCGGTCGTCCTCGACGAGTCCTGGGTGATGGAGATCACGGCCTGGGATCCGGATCCAGAGACCGCCGGTGTGCTGGCGAACACCGCTGCGGACGTGACGGTCCAGCAGAGCGAGGCCCGCTTCCGGGAGAACGCCGTCCGGGAGCTGGACTACCTGAACAAGCAGCTCGAGGCCTCCAAGGCCGACGTCGCGGCCAAGGCCCAGGCAGTCGCCGACCTGCAGGCCAGCCTGACCACCCCGGAGGCCATCGCCGCGGCGACCGTCCAGATGTCGGCGCTGGAATCGGACCTGAGCGACGCGCAGGCGGCGAACAAGGTCATCGAGGAGCGTCACGCTGCTGTGTCCGCCGTGGTCGACAAGCCCCGCTTCGATGCCTCTCGACTGGGCGTCGCGGTGATCTCCGACGCTCCGGCCCGGCCGATGCGCTACCTGTTCCTGCTCGTCGGTGCGCTCGTCGGCGCACTCGCCGGTCTGCTGGTCACGTGGTTCCGGGCGATCCGCGAGGACGAGGAGGGCGACGGCGAAGGCCCAGATCCGACGGGTCCGGGTCACAAGCGTGCTCGCGAGGGTCGTCCGGATGTGCGATTCGACGAGGTGATCGACGTCCGGGAGGCCGCACCGGTCCCGCAGTACGCCGACGCGGGCGCGGCGCCGCACCACAACGGTGCTCCTGCGGGGCGGCCGCTCGTGTACCAGCACGACGGCACACCGACACCCCCGGTCGCCACGCCGGCGGCTCCGGTCGATGCCGCTCGGGCCGACGTCGCTCCAGCAGCGCTCGAGGCCGATGAGGCCACGGTGCCGGTGCTCGACCTCCGAGTCGAGGCGGACCAGCAGGCGCCAGCCGAGCCGCCCGCCCCATCCGCTCCCCAGCAGCCCGCTGCTCCCTCGACTCGCCCCGGTCTCTTCGGCTCGAAGCTCGCGGGCGATGCGCCTGTCGGCGGCGACCTGACGCCGAGCGAGGCCGGCAGCATCGCTGCGGCCCTGTTCGACCGACCGGCGGTCACCCGACCGGGTGGGTGATGACGTGGCGGTTGCTGTCGACCCCGAGTCGCAGCTTCGGAACCGGTCGTCGCTTCCTGGTCCCGGGTCCTCCGATCCCGCCCCGCAACAGGGTCGTGGCACCAGGCGGGATCCGAGGTCCTGGCTGCATCTGAGCCCGCGGCTTCGGACTGTCGCGATCCGCGTCTCCGTCGTGGTCGGGCTCCTGCTGTGGGTCCTTTCGGCGGCGTTGGGCGGTCCGAAGGGCTCTGCGGTCGCGGCGGTCATCTCGGTCGGAGTCGCCGTCGCCGCCATCATGTCCTCGGGCCTGCGGACGTGGTTGCTCGTCGAGAGCTCCGGCGACGTGGCACCCCACGGTCACGGTCCGTTCCTGCGGGACCTGGCCGACCGCGCCACCCGCACCCGCACCCGAGAGGCCATCACCGGCGTCGTCGTGCTCTCGCTCACGGTCGTGATCGCCATCGCGACCGGCGTGATCGGGGAGAAGGCGCTGCTGCTCCTGATCCTCACCATCGGGTTGCTGTCGATCATCGCCACGGTGCGCAACCGGTCGTTGATGTTCATGTTCGTGCTGGCCGCCGCCTTCAGCCTGATCTGGTACAAGAAGTTCACGCCGTTCCTCTCCGAGAGCTACGCGGTGGCGATCTACATCACGACGATCGACGTGGTGATCCTGTTCGCCTACGGCGTGTGGGCGGCCGAGGGGACGTTGTTCCAGGACCTTCGCCGTGGCCTCAAGAACCCGGTCTTCATGCTGCCCTTCGCCGGCATCGCCGTGGCGCTGATGTCGTCGGTCAACGCGGTCGACCAGCGACTCGTCTGGGCCGAGATCGTCCGCTACGCCTGGATGACCGCCCTGTTCGTGTACTGCGGCATCCGGGTCCGCCGACGTGAGCACATCTGGGCGTTCATGCTCGGCTGGCTGGTGTTCCTCAGCGTGCAGGTGATCGTCGCCACCTCGCAGTACTTCACCCACGGCTTCCTCGGCATCGAGCAGTTCCAGCTGACACCCGACCCGTACATGCCGCTGAGCCAGCAGCTCGTCCGGCCGTTCGGCACCCAGATCCACCCGGCGTTCCTGGCCTGCGTGGTCGGCATGATCTGCCTGATGGTGGCGTGCTTCGCGCTGCACGTCCCCAAGGGCACGTTCATGCGCTACGCCCTGTTGAGCTGCGTGCCGCTGTCGGTGGCGATCGCGGTGGCGTCGCGGTCCCGCGGTCCGCTCGTGGCCCTGGCGCCGGGGATCGTGCTCGTGTTGTTCTTCGCCGTCCGCCGCCACCTGCTGTCGATCCGAGTGATCATCGTCGCAGGGATGGTCGTGCTCGTCGGCGCGGGCGCGATGGCTCCGCAGGTGACCGACCTCGCCAAGGGGATGTTCAGCACGAACGCGGCTGACTCGAACCTGATGGCGAACTGGAACGGCCGGTGGCAGATCAACCTGATCGCGTTCCGGATGGTGAGGGACCACCCGCTGGTCGGCACCGGGATCAACAGCTTCGAGAGCCAGATCGAGAACTACAAGTACGAAGAGAACAAGTTCGACTTCCGGCCGGCCCACAACCTCTACATCCTCATGGCGGCCGAGAACGGCATGCTCGGGCTGGGGATCACGATCCTGATCGGGTCGGTCTTCGCGCTCTACGCCTACCGGCTCACGCTCTTCGAGGACCCCTTCTACCAGTCGATCGGCATCGGGGCGATGGGCCTCCTGGCGTTCATCGCGGTGGAGGAGATCAACTCCTTCTCGCTCAAGCAGGATGTGCCGATGGCGATGTTCTGGGCGGTGTTCGGCTTGCTCGTCGCCGCGACGCGCATGGCCAAGGAAGGCGCTCCGCCCATCCCGTCGGTGAACTGGTTCGATCGAACGCCGGGCGCCGCTGACGGTGTTGTCGACCACCGTCGGTCGAACCGCTCGGGTGCTCCGGTGGAGGTCGACCGATGAACCGAATCCGGATCGACGTCGTCATCGTCAACTACAACACCGCCGACCTTCTGATCGAGACGCTCGAGCAGTTGCCCGCGGCCATGCCCGACTGGGTCGACTGGTCGGTCTTCGTCGCTGACAACGCGTCGGCGGATGACTCCGTGGAGCGACTGCGCGCCGGGTTCCCCGACGTCGAGCTCGTCGAGATGGGCTGGAACGCAGGGTTCTGCCGAGGCAACAACGCGGCGATCCGTCGGGGTGATGCGGAGTTCGTGCTCCTGGTGAACACTGACACGCGGCTCTTCGCCGACACGGTGGAGCAGTTGCTCGACACGATGCGCGACGACCCGAGAGCAGCGGTGGTGGCACCGCGACTCGAGTTCGCCGATGGCCGTTTCCAATCGGGTGCGGCCGGTGCACCGTTCACGCTGCACTCCTACCTCGCATGGATGATCGGGTTGAGTCGGTTCTCGGAGCGGTGGCCGGCGCTGGAAGGTGCCTACAGCACGAACGACCACGGCCAGGCCCGCAAGGTCGGCTGGGTCTGCAGCGCCTGTATGCTGCTGCGTCGGTCGGCGATCGAGGAGGTGGGCCTCATGGACGAGCGCATCTTCCTGTACATGGACGACGTCGACCTGTGCACTCGGGTGCGCGACGCCGGCTGGTCGGTCTGGCACCGGGCGGACGTCCGGGCCGTGCACTTCATGAGTGGCGGGGCGCTTCGCAAGCCGGGAACCATCTCGCCGTTCACGATCCAGTCGATGAGAACGTGGTTCGACCGGCGCTACGGAGGCTGGCGGTCGATCGCGCTCCGTGTCGCGGGTACCGTGGCACACGGGCTGAGGGGCGTTCGCAGCGGCGTGCAGTACGTCGTGCACCGCGATGAGCGGTCGTTGGACCGCTCGGTCATGAACTTCCGCATCGCGACGTACTTCCTGCGTCGCCCTGCGGCAACACCGCTCGACGGGATGGTCCCGGACGATCTGGAGGAGGCAGTGTGAAGGTTCTTGTGACAGGGGGGGCGGGGATGCTGGGGAGCTCCCTCGTGCCGGCGCTCGTGAGCGCCGGCCACGAGGTGACGGTCACCGACATCGACCTGTCGAACACCACGCCGTGGGGTCCGACCGGACCGACCATCGGCGAGCTCGACGTCCGACGCCGCGACGACGTGGCCGCAGCGGTCCGGTCGCTCGAGCCCGGGCTCGTCGTGCACCTGGCGGCGGAGACGTCGCTGGAGTATTCCGACGACAACGTCGACGCGACGTACCTGACCAACACGACCGCCACCAAGTACGTCGCCTTGGCCGCTCAGCGTCAGGGCGCGGCGATGGTCTACATCTCCACCGCGGGCGTGTTCGACGGCACCAAGCCGTCGGAGGTCTACACCGAGTACGACCAGCCCAACCCGCTGAACGTCTACGGCGCCACCAAGTACTACGGCGAGCTGGTGGTCAAGGAGTTCGTGGAGCGCCACTACATCATCCGTGCCGGCTGGATGGTCGGTGGCGGACGGTCCAAGGACCACAAGTTCGTCGCCCGGATCCTCCAGCAGATCCGCGATGGGAAGACCACGCTGCACGCCGTGGGCGACAAGCTCGGCACGCCGACCTACACGCCGGACTTCGCCCGCACGTTCCTGGGCCTGATCGACTCCGAGCTGTACGGCCTGTACCACATGGCGTGTGAGGGTCGGGGCAGCCGCTTCGACGTCGCGGCCCGGATCCTCGAGGTGCTCGGCCTCAGCGACCAGATCGAGCTCGTCGAGGTCACGAGCGACTTCTTCGCCGAGGAGTTCTCCTCGGTGCGGCCGTATTCGGAGATCATGCGCAACATGAACCTGGACCTCCAGGGCATGAACCTCATGCGTCCGTGGCAGGTGGCGCTCGAGGAGTACATCAACACCGAGTTCGCCGACCTGATGTCGACCAACCCCCGTCAAGGAGCCTGAGATGTCCGATCGAACCGATGACCGGCGCGTCTGCGTCGTCATCCCGATGCCGAACGACCCGCCGTGGGAGCTGTTCGACGCGATCCCCGCAGAGATCCCGATCATCATCTGCGACGACTCGAACGGCAACCTGGCGCCCGCCCCGCGGGACAACGTGCTGTCGTTCGACTACGCCGCCCAGGAGGCCTACGCCGGCGAGCACTACGCGGCCATGCCGCACAAGTCCGCGGCCAGCCGCAACTTCGGGCACTACTGGGCGTGGAAGGAGGGCTTCGACGTGATCATCGCCCTCGACTACGACTGCGGGACCCGCGGCGACTGGCTGGGTGACCACCTGTCGTGCTTGACCACGGTCACCGACCACCCGGCGCTGCGCCCCGTGGTGGACAACGGCTGGGTGAACTCGATCGTGAGCGACGAGTTCTACGCCCGTGGCTATCCGTACGAGAACCGCACGCCCGAGCTGGCCAAGGTGAACGAGACGACGGCGTCGGGCGAGATCAAGCTCAACATGGGCGTCTGGGACAGGATCCTGGACCTCAACGGCATCGACAAGTTCTGGAAGGAGCCGCCGTACGACCCGGGTCTGTACGGCGAGGCGAACGTGGTGTCGCTCGGCAACATCCCGGTGTGCGGCATGAACACGTCGTTCACCGCGGACCTGACGCCCGCATACTTCTTCCTGCCCGACTGCTGGGTCAACGGGACGTGGCAGCTGTCGCGCCACGACGACATCTGGGGCGGCTACATCGTCAAGAAGCTGATGGACGTCAACGGCGACCTGTTCAGCTTCGGCCGTCCCGTCGTCGAGCACACCCGTCAGACGCCGCTCGAGCGGGTGACGGTGCTGGAGCAGTGGATGCACCTCATGTCGGTGCCGTTCTACGACATCGTCGACGAGGCCATGGCGGACCTGAAGCCCGGCAGCTACGTGGACCTGTACGCCGGATTCGTCGAGGAGTTCACCCGCCGGGTCGACAAGAGCCCGGCCCCGGTGCACTACCGGGCGATCTTCGCCGAGCTGGCCGACTGGATGGGCCGCTGGTCGCGGGCGTTCCGCTGATCTGCCCCAGCACTTGATGCCGCCCTCGAGCGGCAAGTCGTGAGACCGCCAGGACCGGATCCGGTCCTGGCGGTTCCGCGTCCGGCTGGTTCCTCGGCGGTCGTTGGCCTCCTGCGGTCGATCAGGACTCGCAGGTGCGGGTGCCGGTCGTGAGCGACACGATCTTGACGAGCACGTCGTCGGGCCCGTCGCCGCTGCAGCTCCGGTCGATGTCGAACGTCCGCCAACCCTCGCGCTCCACAGCGGCGTCCACGACCGGGTTCGGCTGCAACTCGATCACCGGCAGCACGCGGTCGTCCAGGTAGGGGATCTCGATCACCCGGGCGTCGCCGGGCAACTCGCCCAGATCGACGACCGGCCAGGTGGCGATCAGCTCCCGCACGTCGTAGGTCGTCCGGTCGGGGTCCGGCTCGGTCGGCAGCGCGCTTCCGATGACCAGGTTGACCCCGGCGTCGAGCAGCTGGTCGACGGTGGCGAACTTCACGTGGCCCGGGTAGTAGTGCGCAGCCGGCTCGCCGTCGGCGGCGATGTCGGGTTCGGTCAGACCGATCATGTCCACGACATGCAGGTCCGAACCGTAGCTGATCGCCCCGAGCGTGCTGGTGGCGAGCACGGGCGAGTCGGCGGGATCGTCGGCGGCGAACCAGCGTCCGAGGTCGTGGCCGAGACCGAGCTGCATGTCCTCCTGCACCGCGGAGTCGAGCGCCGCGATCGAGTTCACCGGCACGATCGGACTGGGCGCGACCCGGTGCAGCGCCGAGATCACGAGCAGGGTCACGACCAGAGCCCGCGACCACTTGGTGATCGGGTCGATGACGACCGCTCCGACGACCGCGAGGTAGGGGATGATCGGGACCATGAAGCGGAACTCCATGAAGTCCGCTCCGACCCAGCAGATGTAGGCGCACCACACGGCGCTGAGCGTCACGGCAGGGGCGAGCCGCCCGAGCGTCCGTCGCGCTCGCCAGGTGGCGCGGAGCCTGGGAACCAGCAGGAACACCCCGTAGCTCAGGAAGAACGCCAGGAGGTAGAGCAGCCCGTACGGCAACCGGGCGGTGAGCGGAGCCCCGGCCTTGGCCAGGTACGTGTTCGGTGCGATCGAGCCGTAGTAGTCGACCTTCCACACCAGCCAGGGGGTGACGACGACCAGGCCGACCGCACCGGCGAGCGCGACGCGGGTCGCCGTGGCGGCGATCGTGGCGGAGCGGCGCTCCTGGGGTGCCGACCTCACCGCAGACGTCGCAGCGACGATCGCGATGGTCACCACGAGGACCCCGGAGTCCAGTCGCGTCAGCAGCGCCAGCGCCCCGACGAACCCGGCCAGAGCCCACGGCCACCAGCGGGTCGGGGCCCCTCCGGCGGCAGGGAGCAGCAGCGTCGCGACGCCGAGCAGGAACGCCGTCTGCAGCATCGTCTCCATGCCGCTGGTCCCGTACGCGAGGAAGGTCATGTTCGTGCTCAGGACGAGCAGCGCGAGCAGCCGCTGGCCTCGACCAGGAAGGAACCGGGCCGACAGCTGGTACGCGAGCGTCAGCGCGACGACGAACGATGCGAGACCGACGATCTGGGCGAAGAGCGACGTCGACCAGCCCAGCCGCTCCGGGATCGAGAGCAGCACCGTCCACAGGAAGTTGGTGTAGCCCTCGACGCGTTGGCCGGGGACGAAGACCAGGCCGTCGCCCCGTGCGAGGTTCCGGGCGTAGCGGTAGCTGATGTAGGCGTCGTCCTGGTCGAATCGGACGATCCACGCGACCAGGGTCGCGACCACGATCGTCCAGATGTGGGTGCGCCCTCTCAGCCGAGCGTCGAGGCGCTCCAGCGAATCCGACAGGGTGGGTCGTGCGGCCGTCGTCGGTGACGGCTGTGCCATCGGTCCGTCGAGGGTGGCGTCGGCGGTCATCGTGGCTTCTGGGCGATCGCCATGACGATGTCGCGCACGTTGAGCGGCACCACGGCATCGCCGATCGGCGTCTTCTGGACCCCGGACGTCAGCGCATCGCCGGCCCGGTCGGGGAGGTAGCGCTTGAGCACGGCCTGAGAGACCCACGACACCGACAGGTGACGGGTCGGCGAGTAGGTCTCCCGCACGATCAGTCCGTGCGAGCGCAGCATCCGACCCAGGGTCTCCGGCGAGAAGAACCAGAAGTGATCGGGGTTGTAGTGGCGGTGGTTGCCGCCGAGGAGGCGGACCAGCGGGGAGTCGACACTGGGCACCTCGATGGCCAGGATCCCGCCGGGTCGCAGCACGTCGATGATGCGGTCGAGCTCAGCCGCCGGGTCGTCCAGGTGCTCGAACACCTGCAGCGACACCACGGCGTCGAAGTGCTCGGCGGGGAAGAGGTCGTCGGTCAGCGTGGTGGTCCGGACGTCGAGACCCCTGGCCTCTCGTGCGTACAGCGCCCGACCGGGCGTGGGCTCGATCCCGACCACGTCCCAGCCGTCGGCGGCGGCCGCAGCGGTGAACTGGCCCCAGCCGGCGCCGAAGTCGAGCATCCGACCCCGCCCACCGACGTACTCCCGGACCCGCTCGAGCACGTCGCGGTAGTCGCGGTCGCTCGCGGAGCGGGCCTCCTCGCAGGCCAGGAACTGCATCTCCCAGCACCCGTCGAGGTCCTTCAGATCAGAGCTGGTCCGAAGGCGCTCGGCCTCGGCCTCCTGCTCGGGCGACAGGTCGAGGCCCCGCACGGTGACGGGCGAGACGAACACCATCGAGCAGGTGGTGCAGCGCACCACGTCGCCCGGCGCCATCGGTGCATCGGTGAAGGGCTCGGTGTCGGTGGAACCGCAGACGCAGCACGCGACGGCTTCGGGCTCCACGGCGCGCCAGTGGCGCCAGTAGTCCTGTTCGTCGAGCTTGCGGCGCGTCCGCGCCGCTCTCGCACTACCGACAGATGTCGCCATCCGGCACCGTACTCTCCGAGATCAGCCCCTCCCGCGGCTCGGAGGTTAGCGGGGTGGTCGCATCGGTCGCATGGCGACGTCGGTGGGCAGTTCCCCCTGTCGTTCCGACCAGCACCACGAGTACAGTGGTGCGTCCGCCGATGCTCGGCGACGGTGGTCCAGCGGGGGCCGGTGCTCTGGGGTCGTGTCGCTGCGGGTCGTGCGGCGACGGGGCCTCGGCGACGGTTCCTCGACCAGTGACGGAGGCAGCGATGGGTCCCGAGACGTTTCTCAAGTCGCGGAAGGACGCGATCTCGATCGAGGAGCGCCACGCGAACGAGATGCGCGTCTACGACGACATGGCCGACCAGGTGCTCGCCGAGTGGACCGACGACGACTACCGCGTCGATCCGTTCCAGCTGCCGGAGTGCCACCAGTTCGAGGGCCCGATGCAGCAGCTCATCGACTGGTCCCAGCCGCTGGCTGGCGCGACCGTGCTCGAGACCGGCTCGGGCTTCGGCGAGCTGACCTGCTGGCTCGCACTCAACGGCGCCGAGGTCATCGCCACCGACATCTCCGGCAAGTGCCTGGACGTGGTCCGCGAGCGGGCCCGCCGCAACGGCGTGGAGGACCGCATCCGCACGCTGAACACCCCGATCGAGGAGGCGGAGGGCGTCGACGACGAGTCCGTGGACCTCGTGTTCGGCCGAACGGTCGCCCACCACTTCGACCTCGGGCCGGCGGCGAAGAGCATGTACCGGGCGCTCAAGCCGGGCGGCCGAGCGGTGTTCGCCGAGCCAGCGCTGATGCTGCCCGACTGGGTCTTCCGGCTGCGCCGCTCCGGCCCGGTCACCAAGGTGTTCCCGCCGTTCGTGCACACGCCCGACGAGCGGTCCTTCGACGAGGAGATGATCGCGGACCTCTCCGCAC
>JAPXRJ010000033.1:0-20403 GCA_033813615.1 Microthrixaceae bacterium
GAGGTGTCGGGCGTCGAGCTCGACGCCGGTTGGAACGTGGTGGGCGATCCGTCGGAGCCGGGTTCTGGGTTCAAGGTGGATCCGGCGTTGGTGCTGGGCGGCGGCGAGCGCCCGACTCGCCTGCTGGCGGGCTCTGCGGGCGTGTCGTTGCGTGCTCGGGGTGAGATCGGTGGCGAAGCCCGGTTCCTGCCCGTGAGCGTCGACGTGGCGAACGCCGGCGGTGCCGAGGACGCGCCGGTGACGGAGGGGGCCGTGCCGTTGGCCCGTGCCGCGGTGGTGGCACCCGGGGTGTCACGAGTCGAGGTGTCGGTCGATCAGGGCTGGTTGCACCGTCTGAGCGCGGACTCGTTCCCCGTGGTGGTGGATCCGTCGGTGTCGCTGAACGCGGGCTGGTGGGCGTCGTTCCGCAGCACCGATGGGTACGCGTGCGGGTCGCCGAACTTCTCGCCGAACTCGTGTGCGGTGCTGACGAGCTACGACCCGTGGGGTTCGGGCGGATACTGGCGGGGGATCGCGGGGTTCGACTTCTCGCCGATGCTCGGTCAGCAGATCCTGGACGCGGACGTGAACCTGTGGTTGGTGGGTGGAACGACGACGCCGTGCTGGGTGGAGGCGCACGCGGCCTCCGCTCCGAACTTCTGGGGTGCGGGTGCCGGCTCGGCCTTGGGGTCGGTGGCGTTGGGGTCGTCGGGTTCCATCGACATCACGTCGCCGATGCAGTCGTGGATGTGGGCGTGGACGCAGCCGGCGATCGGCCTGACGGGCTGGGAGGCCGCGCCGTCGGGGTGCTTCAAGTCGTTGGGGGCGAACATGTCGGTCGTCTACAACCACTATCCCCCCAAGCCGACCATCTCCGCGTCCTCGGTCGGCAACGGTGCCCGGTACGTGGCGGGCTCGCCGACGGGCGCGCCGACCATCGCGGTCGATCCTGTCGTCGATGCGGACGGTCAGGCGGTGAAGTACTGGTTGGAGGTCGACGACCAGCCGAACGTGACGATGAGCAACCCGGGCAGCGTGGCGCGCGTGGGGTGGGTGACGGGGACGTCGTTGGCGCTGCCGGCCGACGTGTTGGAGGACGGCCGGACCTACTACTGGCGGGCGTGGGCGTGGGACCAGCTGAACGGGACGTCCTACAGCATCGGCGACGTGTACAGCTTCGCCTTCGAGCGCCGGTTGGGGACTGCTCAGCCGTCGCCGTACGACACCGCCGGGACGGTGTCGGTGAACCTGTCGAACGGCAACGCCGTGTTCTCCTGGTCGTCTCGTCAGGCCGCCGCGGTGGGCGGGTCGATGGGGGTGTCGTTGACGTACAACTCGGTGGTGAACCCGGCCGGTTCGTCGATGGCCGCCCAGGCGGGGTTGCCGGGTGGGTGGGTGCCGTCGTGGGGGACGGTCGCGGTGGCGTCGATCTCTGCGCCGGCGGGCACCGCGAACGTCGTGGTGCGCTTCGTCGACGGCTCGAGCCAGACGTTCGTGCGGTCGCCGTCCGGCGACGCGTGGGTGCCGGACGATCCGTACGAGCACGACGCGCTGTTCGAGCGACCCGGTGGTGGGTGGACCTATCAGGACGAGGGCGGCACGCTGTCGGAGTTCGACGGATCCGGCCTGCTGCAGTCGACGATCACGAGCACCGACGACCGCAAGCCCGCCGCGCTGCGCTACGTGTACGACGGATCCAAGTTGCGCCGGATCTTCGATCCGGTCGTGTCGACCGACGTCGCCTCGCCGTCGTCGTTGCGGCAGGTGCAGCTCTCCTACGGCGGCGAGTCCGGCATCACGAACCCGTGTCCGACGAGCGGGTTGCCGGCCGGTGTGGCCGCCGCGCCGACGGGGAAGCTGTGTCGGATCACGCAGGTGGACGGGTCGATCACCGAGATCTACTACGACGCCTCCGGGCGGATCGTCCGGTTCGTGTCGCCGGGATCCGAGACCACGGACCTGACCTGGGACGCCAACAACCGCCTCGCGAAGGTCCGCTCGCCGCTGGCCGCTGACGCCGTGGCGGCGGGGGTGCGGGCCGACACCGACGCGACCCGCTACCTGATCGCGTATGACGGGACGGGCAGGGTGACGTCGGTGACCGCACCCGAGCCGACGGCGGGGGCGGCTCGGCCGAAGGTCGACTACGCCTACACGTCGGCCACGTCGACCGAGGTTCGGGTGACCGGTGCGCTCGGGCCGTCGGGGTTCACCCGCAAGGTCGACTACGACGCCGCGGGCCGGGGGGTCAAGGCGACCACCGCGCTCGGCCAGGTGGTCGAGACGAAGTGGAAGAACTTGAACGAGGACGTGGTGGACTGGACCGACACCGAGGTGTCGCCCGGTGCGTTCACCCGGACCGGCACCGAGTACGACTCGCTGGGACGGCCGTGGCGGTCCTGGGGTCCCGACGTGCGCTCTGCGTTCGGTGCGTCGTCGATCTCGACCGGCACGGCCTGGGGCTCGGCGAGCTCGGCGTTCTCCGAGACGCGCTACGACGAGGGGGTCAACGGCGTGGCCGCGACGTGGTGGCCCAACGCGGACATGACCGGTCCCGCGGCGAAGCGGAACACGAACGACAACTTCTTCGTGAGCACCGGTGCGGCGGCCCCGTCCGGCTTGCTGAAGCCGGACGGGACCGCGGCGTCGGTCGACAACTGGTCGGTGCGGTTCACCGCGACGTTGACCGCGCCCACCACCGGTTCCTATTCGTTCGTGGCGTGGGCTGACGGCGGTGTGCGGGTGTTCATGGACGGCGTCGAGGAGGTCTCCGCGTGGGGTGCGGGTGACGGCACGTCGGTGCCGTACGTGATCCCGGCCCGCACCTACACGGCGGGCCAGAAGGTGGCGATCGTGTTCGAGTACCGCGATCGTGGCGGTGACGGCACGGCCACGCTGGACTGGGTGCCGCCGACGGGTGCGTCGGGCACGATCTGGGCCGGCAAGGCGCCGGACTACCAGCTGGTCACCTCGACCGACGTGCGCCGAGACCCTGGTCTGATCGTCACGTCGACGGTCGACTACTCCGGCGTCGCCGGCAACGTCGACCCCGGTCTGGGGTTGCCGACCACGACGGTCACCGACGCCGGTGCCGGGAAGTTGAACCTGACCGAGACCGCCACCTACGAGGCGGCCGGCTCCGGCTTCTTCCGCCGCACCGCCCGCACTCTCCCCGCGGGTGCCGGATCGACGGTCGCCTACGAGCACTACTCGGGGACCGAGGCCCCGATCGCCGCGGTGTGCGGTGTGAGCTCGGCGACGATGCAGAACGGGTTGCCGAAGCGGAGCACTGCTGCGGACCCCGACGGTGCCGGAGCGCAGACGCCGATCAAGCGCGAGTACGTCTACGACAGCCTGGGTCGTCAGGCCGGGTTCCGGGAGGGGACCGGTACCCTGAGCGGTGTGTCGTGGACGTGCACCTCGTTCGACACCCGGGGCCGTCAGGTGAGCGTCGCCCATCCGGCGTTCGGTGCCGGTTCGGCCCGGACGGTGACGAGCAACTGGGCGGTCGGGGGAAACCCGCTGGTCACGTCGAGCAGCGATCCAGCGGGGACGATCACCACAACGGTGGACTTGCTGGGACGGACGGTGACGACGACCGACGTGTGGTCGAAGTCGACGACGACGACCTATGACCAGGCGGGTCGTGTCACGTCGACGGTGAATGCGGCGGGGACGGTTGGGTTCACGTACACCTCGGGTGGGGCGGTTGGTGTCGTCAGGTTGAACGGGAACGTGTTGGCCTCTACGACGCGCAACGCGTATGACGCGTTGACTGGTGTGGCCTATCCGTCGGGGGCGGGCAATGCGGGGAACGGCACGGCAGGTGTGTTCGGCTACGACACGTTGGGTCGGGCGGCGTCGGTGTCGTGGAACCAGGCTGGTGGCGCCCTGTTGACCTCCGACGCCGTGACCTCGAGAGACCTGCTGTCGCGGGTCACCGACTACAGCACCGATGGGTTCTCGCCGTCTGGTGGTGTCGAGTACGTCTATGACAACGCGGGCAGGTTGACGTCGGCGACGTCGTTTCGGGTGGCGCCGGCTGCGGGGGCGGCGACGGTGACGAACGGGTATGGGTTCGCGGGGTCGGGTGGTTGTGGGGTGGCGACGGGGGCGGGGAAGAACTTCAACCGGACGTCGAAGACGGTGACGCCCTCAGGTGGGGCGGCGAAGACGACGTCGTATTGCTATGACCACGCTGATCGGGTCACCGCGGTGAACGTGCCGGTGGGAGATCCGAACCCGCATTCGGCCTTCGCCTATGACGCGCATGGGAGTGCGTCGACGGTGGGTGCGGAGGCGCGGGCGTATGACTCGGCGAACCGGCATCTGTCGACGACGTCGGGTGCGACGACGGTGTCCTACGGCCGTGATGCGGCGGATCGGGTGGTGGAGCGGAAGGTCAACGGGACTACGCAGGCTCGTTACAGCTTCGGTGGTGCTGGTGACAGTCCGGCGTTGACGTTGGATGCGTCGGGGATGGTGACGGGTGCGTCGTTGGGGTTGCCGGGTGGGGTGTTGTATCGGTGGATCCCGGCCACACCTACTGCGTCGGTGTGGTCGTATCCGAACTTGCAGGGTTCGATCGTCGCGACTGCGACGCAGGCGGGGGTGAAGGTCGGGGCCACCGCTGTGTATGACCCGGACGGGAACCTGTTGGTCGGCTCCCTGCCGGACAATGCGCCGGGGGCGTTCGACTACGGCTGGCACGGCGGCGCGCAGCGTCCGCTGGAGCATCAGGCCGGCCTGATCGCCACCGTCGAGATGGGTGCCCGTCAGTACGACCCGACACTCGGCCGGTTCCTCGAAGTCGACCCCATCGAAGGCGGCGTCCACAACGACTACAGCTACGTCGCTGACCCCATCAACCAGAGCGACCTCGATGGACTGTGCGGCTTTCCTGGGATCCCTTGGCATCCGTGTCCGCCGGGGAGGAAGGACGAGGAGGGATGGGGGCCCTGGCTCAAGGGAGGGGGCCAAGCATTGTGGAAGTTCGGCAAGGGTTGCGTCGCTGGGATCGGCCCCGGAGCGCTCGCTGGTGGCAGAGCGGGAACCCTAGTCGGGAGACCGGACATCGGCATCGTGGCCGGAGGGGCGGGCGGGTGCCTGGTCGGCGGCTTCACTAACCTGTGGGCACCCCAGGGATACAACCCGCTGGAGGTAGTGACGAACACCAAGTACATGTCGGCTCGATTCGGCCGTACGTCCGTGAAGTAGGGGCCAATAATGTTCGGAACGGTTGAGACTCGTAAGGCGTGGATGGAATCCCATCCCGTCGTGGGAGGCCTTGGGTTCGCGGCCGTACTCATGATCCCCGGGGTCATCTACATGTGGGCTATGGGTGTTCCTGTTGCGGGACTGGCTGTGGCCTGGGTGCTTGGTGTGATCGCGGGGGGCGTGCCGGCCTGGCTAATGCTCCGGAAAGATCATCAGTAGCGCGGGCGGGGTCGCTCTTGCAGGAGCGCTGGCACCTGCAGGCCGGGTGATCCCGACGATCGAGATGGGGGCTCGTCAGTACGACCCGGTGATCGGCCGGTTCCTCGAAGTCGCCGTCGCTGCGGCCGTTCGTGCTCGACGTCGTGCCAGACGGAAGCGTTCACATCCGGTCGCTGTCGCTGGCTGGTTGGCAGGACTACAGGGCGAGAGATGTCGCGTCGCTGTCACTGGCCCACCGCTTTCCCGACCTCCGTGGCTACGCCTCCTTGCGGCTGACGCTCCGATCTGGGAGAGAAGTGCGAGTTGTGGGGAGCTCTGTGCCGATGTATCGGCGATCCACCGACACCTTCGTCGGTGGGCCGATTCGTCCGGCGCGTCTCCATCTCGTCGGGCGATCAAGGATGATCGCGCTCGTCGAGCAGCGACTCGGACAGCCGGTGACCGTCGAGTCAGCGTTCCGGACGTAGCGCATGTCCGGATGACATGCGTGGTCGAGCGCACCTCAGGTGTGGAGGTGTCTCTTCGTGGTCGCGGGTCTCCTACGTCCTGTGCGCGGACCATCTCACGACTCGAAACCCCCGCCGTCCAGCTCGAACCGAGCGGGCAGTCCCGTGCTCAGCCGATCTCGTCCATCACGCGGTCGAGCATGATCGTCGCCACGTTGTCGTCCTCGGGGAATCCCTCGATCTCGGCGATCGCCTCGGCCTGGCAGATGCGCATCATGACGAGCGCGTACCGGTACGCGCCCCACGCGGTGTACCAGCCGAGGTCGCCGACCTCGACGCCGGTGCGAGCCTCGTAGCGGGCCACGACCTCGTCCATCGGCGCGAAGCCAGCCAGGTTGGGCATGCCGAGCTCCTGGGAGAAGAACCGTTCGAACAGGCAGAACCACGCCAGGTCCACCTGTCGCGGGCCGAGCGTGGCCATCTCCCAGTCGAGCACCGCAACCGGTCGGTGCTCCCGGAAGATGATGTTGCCGATTCGGGCGTCACCCCACGTGAGCACGGGCTCGGGTTCCGGATCCGGCTGGTTGGCGCGCAACCACCGGCCGATCTCGTGGAATCGCTCGTGCGGGTGCTCGCCCCGGCCCCAGGCCAGGAAGCGCTCGTAGTAGGTGAGCTGCTGGTCCAGCCCGATCGTGCCGAGCTCCGGGCGGTCGAGGAGGTCGAGGCCAGCGGCCCTCCAGTCGATCGCGTGGATGTCGGCCAGCGCGTCGAGTGCCGAGTCCTGGAGGGTGCGCTGCTCCTCGGGGCTGGACTCCTCGAGCAGCCAGCCCTCCATCGTGTACGGCAGACGATCGGGCGGCACGACGCCGTCGACGCGGTCCATCACCAGGAACTCGGCACCGATCACCTCGCTGTCGGCCTCGTACCAGCGCAGCGGCGGGAGGGGGACCGTGGGCGCGGCGGCTGCCACCCGGCTCATGATCTGGTACTGCTCGCCCAGGTCGTAGGTGGGGAACACGGTGTGGCCGCTCGGAGCGGTGCGCAGGACGTAGGAGCCTCCGTGACGCTCACCGTCGACGGTCCACGACGCGTCGAACAGCACGGTCTCGCTGGAGTGGCCGGTGGCCGTCGGAGCCGCGAGTCCCGACACCGTCACGTCGTGCGCCTCGGGCAGCTCGCCGCGCAGCCATCCCTGGAGCCGTTCCTGCAACGACGTCGGATCGAACCCCACGCTGCTCGGCATCTGTCCCCCTGCCGTCCTCGGTCGACGCGTCGCCCGCGTCGGGTCGGCGTCGAGCGTACCGACGGAGGGGTTGTCAGGGGCGGGGCGGGTCCGGGCGGAACACGGGTCCGCCCGGGGTGGCCCGGTGGTTGGCCAGCCGGGGGTCGGTGTGCTCCATGTGCATCCGCAGCAGGCGCTGCGCGTAGTCGAGCACCTGGCCCGCACGGTCGGGGTCGGCCGCGACGTCGACGAGCTCACCGGGGTCGTCGACCAGGTCGAAGAACAGCGGCGGCAACCCACCGGCGAACTGCACGTACTTGCCCTCGCGGTCGCGGATCACCGACACGGTGCACTGGTCCTGGCGGATCCCGAAGGTGTCCTCGATCAGCGTCGTGGTCGGCATCCGGAAGTCGTACTCGGTGTGCACGGCGTCCCTCCATCGCTCCGGTGCCTCGACGCCCGTGAAGCCCGAGTCGAGGAACGGGCGCAGCGAGGCCCCGTCGCAGAAGGCCGGGTGCTCGCCACCGCACAGGTCCACGATCGTGGGGACGACGTCCACGTTCTCCGTGAACGCATCGACCGTGCGACCGACGGGGCCGTCCATCCGCGGCCACCGCACGATGAGCGGGATCCGGTAGCTCTGGTCGAAGAAGCCGAGCTTCTCGACGAGCCAGTGGTCCCCGAGCTGCTCGCCGTGGTCGGAGGTGACGATCACGACCGTGTCGTCGCGCTGGCCCAGCGCGTCGAGGCCGTCGAGCAGCACGCCGAGCTGGTGGTCGACCTCGGCGATCATCCCGTAGTAGGTCGCTCGGAGCTGGTCCTGGTCGAGTCGTGAAGCCGGAGATGGGACGATGCCGAGCGCCGCGGCGACGAACGGGTGCAGCGCCCCCTCGGCGTCGCGGTCGTCGTGGCGGACCGGCGCGGGGACGTCGGCCGGATCGAACATGTCGTTGTACGGCGAGGGCACGATCCACGGCGGGTGCGGCCGGAGGTAGGAGAGGTGCGCGCACCAGGGGTCGCCCGCTGCGGCGCCGCCGGTGCGGTCGAGCTCGCGCTCCAGCCAACCGAGCGCCTGGCGGGTCAGGAACGCGGATTCGGTGTGCTCGGCGTCGTAGATGGGCGGTGCCCAGGTCTCGCCGCGATCGGCAGGGATCTTCACGTCGACCGGGTCGTAGATCGTGAAGTAGTCGGAGCGCGCGGGGACGTCGAAGCCCTCATCCGCCAGCCACTCGAGCCACGGGCCGATGAAGTCGTCGAGGTGCACGCCCAGGTCGAAGCCGCGCATCGGCTGCTCCCAGAACCGCAGCTCCGGCGCCCCGGGCGACAGCGTGGCGGGGTCGTAGGTGGTGTCGGTGTAGCCGAACAGCGTCGGGCGGTAGCCGAGCGGTCGCAGCAGATCCGGCAGCGTCGGCAGGTGCGCGGCGAGCGGCGCGCCGTTGTCGGTCACCCTGTGGTTCATCTGCCACAGCCCGGTCAGCAGCGACGCCCGACCCGGACCGCACGGCGCGCAGTTGGAGAAGTGGTGGGTGAAGCGCACGCCCTCGCCGGCCAGGCGGTCGAGCGTGGGGGTGAGCACGAGCGGGTGGCCCGCCACCCCCAGGCAGTCGGCCCGGAACTGGTCGAGCGTGACGAGGAGGACGTTCGGCCGCACCGGCGTCACGGTAGTGCTGGCCCGACCCCGCTCCGGTTCTCGGGACTCCTGCGGTCGCTGTGCGACCACGAGCATCCCGAGTCGCGGCTCTTCCCGGATCCCACAACTAGAACCGGCTTCTAGTTTCGACTACCGTGGCCCGATGGCCGACCGACCCGACCCCGCCGAGTCGCCGACGCAGTCGCCGACCCAGTCACCGACTCCGTGGCCGTCGGGTCTCGGGATCATCGACACGATGTTCGACCTCCCGTTCGCCGACATCGCCAAGGTGTACGAGTTCCTCGCGCCGCAGCTTCGCGACCGCGACTCCAAGGAGAGCTTCGAGTTCCCCGTCGAGTACATGTTCCACGACGTTCCCAAGGCCGCGCTCGACGAGGCGGACCCTGTCGACCACGCACTCGCGCTGATGGACCACTACGGCATCGAGACGGCGTTGATCGGCTCGGGCACCAGGGACCAGCAGCGTGCTCTGACCGATCACCCGAAGCGGTTCCTGCCCTCCATCGGCGTCGACCCCAACGAGGGCATGGCAGCAGTCGAGAAGATCGTGCGGGCCCACGAGACGACCGGTCTCCGGGCGATCGCTGCCTTCCCCGCCGGGTGCTCGCCGCAGGTCCCGATCGACGACAAGCGGTGGTACCCGGTGTACGCCAAGTGCTGTGAGCTCGCCATCCCGGTGTTCATGTGCGTAGGCGTGCCCGGACCCCGGGTGCCGATGGCGTGCCAGAAGGTCGAGCTGCTCGACGAGGTGTGCTGGTTCTTCCCCGAGCTCACCATCGTGATGCGCCACGGGGCCGAGCCGTGGGAGAAGCTCGCCATGAAGCTCATGCTGAAGTGGCCGAACCTCTACTACTCCACCTCCGCGTTCGCGCCCCGGTACTACCCGGCCGAGATCATCGACTACGCCAACACCCGGGGTGCCGACAAGGTGATCTACGGCGGCTACTTCCCGATGGGCCTCACGCTCGAGCGGATCTTCCGCGAGCTGCCGCAGGTCCCGTTCAAGGACGAGGTGTGGCCCAAGTTCCTGCGCGACAACGCCCGTCGCGTGCTCGGCCTGGACTGAGTTCCCGTTCTGTGTGCAGTCAGTTCGCACACAGCGAACCCACTGCACACAGAAGGCCGTGGTGCCGTGGTGCCGTGGACAGCCGTCGGTCAGTCGATCCTGACCGTGGTGGCCACGACCTCGATCTGGCGGTACTCGTGTGGGTCGCCGGTGACGTCCACCGACTCGACGACGGCGGGCGCGCCGGCGCAGCCGCCGACCTCCAGCCGGAACACGCCGGGCTCGCAGACGAACTCGAAGCTGTCGTCGAAGAACGCCAGGCGCGACGGGTGCAGCGTGAAGGTGACCCGCCGGGACTCGCCCACGGCGAGCGGTACCCGGGCGAAGCCGACCAGCTGCCGCTCGGGTCGAGCGACCGACGCGGATTCGTCGTGGGCGTACAGCTGCACCACCTCGGCACCGGCCCGCTCGCCGTCGTTGGTCACGGTCACCGCGACCGTCGTCGGCTGCGCGGTCGTCCCTGCGGTGATCTCCAGCTCCGAGTAGGTGAACGACGTGGTCGACAGGCCGAAACCGAACGGGTGCAGCGGCGCACTGGGCGAGTCGGTGTAGTCGCCCCAGAACGCGCTGGCGCCGCCGCCGGCACGGTGGTTGTAGTGCACCGGCACCTGGCCGACGTGGCGGGGGAGGCTGACCGCCAGCCGACCTGACGGCGCCTCGGTGCCGACCAGCACGTCCGCGATCGCCGCACCGCCCTGCTGGCCGGGCACCCAGGCCAGCAGCGTCGCCGAGCTCAGCTCCTCAACCCGGCAGAGGGTGTGCACCCGGCCCGAGATGACGACGGTGACGACCGGCGTGCCGGTCGCGGCGACCGCTTCGAGCAGCTCCTCCTGCACGCCGGTCAAGGCGAGGTCGACAGCGTCCCGGGCCTCGCCCACGGTCGCCTCCGGCACGAGGCCGGACCGGCCGCCCAGGCAGAGGACGACCACGTCGGCGCTGATTGCCGCGGCAACGGCGGCGTCGAATCCGGAGCGGTCATCGCCGGTGATGCCGCACCCGGATTCGTGCAGCACCGCCACACCGGCGGGCTCCAACGCCTGTCGCAGGCCGTCGAGCGGCGTCACCGTCGGCGGGAAGTGCGGCCCAGGGGCGAACGCCCCGCCGGCCTGGGGCAGCAGACCCCCGTCGCCGACCGCCGGCGAGTCGTAGATGATCTCCAGGTGCGCCGGGTAGTGGTAGTCGCCCTGGAGCAGGCGGACGTCGTCGGCGGCCGGACCGACGACCGCGACGGTCCGGAGGGCCCTCGTCGACAACGGCACCGTCCCGTCGTTGGTGAGCAGCACCAGCGACTCGACCGCAGCGCGACGGGCGAGCGCGACGCCGGCCGGCGTGCCGAACGCGGCGGGTGCCGCTTCGGAGTCCACGAACGGATCGTCGAACAGCCCGAGTGCGTCCTTCTGCGCCAGCACCCGACGCACGGCGGCGTCGACGATCTCGATCGGTACGATGCCCGCGTCGACCAGCGGTGCGAGCTCACCGAAGCAGTCGAGCGCCGGCAGCTCCACGTCCATCCCGGCGAGCAGCGCCTTGGCCGCGGCGACGGATTTGGTGGGGGCGATGCGGTGGAACGTGCGCAGCAGGTCGACGGCGAAGTAGTCGGCGACGACGGTGCCGGTGAACTCGAGCTCGCCTCGCAGCAGCTCGATCAGGATCATCGCCGAACCCGCGCACGGGAGGCCGTCGACCGAGGAGTACGAGTTCATGATCGAGCTCAGCCCGGCGTCGCGGATCGCCGCTGCGAACGGCTCGGCGAACACCTCGCGCAGCTCCCTTGACCCGAGCTGCACCGGGCCGTGGTTGCGTCCGCCCTCGGGCAGCCCGTAGCCCAGGAAGTGCTTGCCGGTCGCGATCACGCCGTCACCCGCACGCGCGCTCAGCCCGGAACCGGAGGCGTCGGCGATCGCTGTGCCGGAGCGAGCGCCGGTCCGCTCGGCGTGGGGGGGCGCGTACCGCTCGACCGATCCCTGCAGGCCGATCACGTACGCGACGCCCAGCTCGCCGGCCAGCACCGGGTCCTCGCCGTAGGTCTCCTCGACACGGCCCCAGCGGGGGTCCCGGGCGATGTCGAGCACCGGGGCCAGGCTCTGTCGCGCGCCGACGGCGAGCATCTCGGTGCGGATGTGATCGGCCACCTCGTGGAGCAGTTCGCGGTTCCACGTCGAGGCCAGGCCGATCGACTGCGGGAACTGCACGGCGTCGCGGGCGCAGAACCCGGCGGTCGACTCCTCGTGGATGATCGCCGGGATGCCGAGGCGGGTCTCCTCGACGAGGTGTCGCTGGACCTCGTTGGCGAACACCGCAAGGCCCCGAGGTCGCAGCCCGGTCGACGCGGCGATGCGGGTGACGTGCCCGGTGCCGTTCGCCAGCAGCCGGGCGGCGGCCTCGTCGGAGAACCCGGCGTCGTCGACCAGCTGGGTCGACCACACGCCGCCGAGCTGCGCCAGCTTCTCGGCCAGCGTCATGGCCTCGATCAACCCGTCGATGTCGGTCATGGCGTGATCTTGGCAGCTCTCGTCGGATCGACGACTCCGTCGAGGCGGGTCGCTGTCGTCAGACGTCGCTGTTGTCGGGTGTCGTCGGGCGTCGGTCGTCGTTGCGTACCCGGCGCCGGGCGCTACGGTGCGCGGCCATGGCCGACGTCGTGATCTTCCACAACCCGAACTGCAGCACCTCCAAGTACGCCGTGGGCGTGGCGGCCGACCTCGGTGTCGACGTCGAGGAGCGCCGCTACCTGCTCAAGGCGCAGCGCCCGACCCGCGACGAGATCGTCGCGCTGCTCGGCCAGTTGGAGGATTCAGCGACCGACCTGGTGCGTCGTGACGCCAACTTCGCCAAGCTCGGGCTGACCGACGCGGATGTCGCCACCGCGGATCAGGTGGCCGACGTGCTCGCGGAGCACGGCGAGCTGCTGCAGCGCCCGATCATCGTGAAGGACGGGGTGGCGATCATCGGCCGTCCGAAGGACCGCGTGGAGCCGTTCCTTCGCGGCTGAGGTGATCGTTCTGTGTGCAACCAGTTCGGGGTGACCGTGCTGGTTGCACCGAAAACGCGGCCGGCCGGCTTCTCTGTGCAACGAGGTCGGCGTGACCGCGCTGGTTGCACACAGAACGCAGCGGGTGGAGTGCGTCGGTGCTCAGGTGCCGTCGCCGAAGACGACGGCGACGACGGGCTCGATGCACAGCGTGCCGATCTCGTCGAGGTCGAGGTCCGGGCCGAACACGTGGCGGACGAAGCCGGTCAGCAGCTGGCCGACGACGAGCTGCGCCACCGGGCCCGAGTCGGTGATCTCGGGGACGAACCGCTCGATCCACTCGCGGGTGGCGGGTTCGAGCAGATCGATCAGCGCCTGGCCGACCGGCAGCACGGCCGCCTCGTCGTGCATGCCCTCGCTGATCAACAGCCGCCAGATTGCCTGCTCCTCGAGCGCGCCGGCCCACACGTGGGCGAACAGCGCCCGCAGCCGGTCCGCCGGCGCATCGGCCGGGTCGATCGGGAACGGGTCCGCCATGCGGCTGCCGTACTGCCGCTCGGCCACGACCGCGGCGAGCAGCGCGTCCTTGGACTCGAAGTAGTGGTAGATCGCCGCGACCTGCAGGTCGCACGCCGCCGCCAGCTGGCGCATCGTCATGCCCTTGGCGCCGCGCTCGGACATCAGTCGGAGCGCGGCGTCCAGGATGTGGTCGCGTTGGTTCGGGCGCGTGGCGACGGTGGTTCCGGGGGGCATGGTCGAGATTCTGTCAGCTGCGGGGTGGGCGGCTGAGACCTGATCGCTGCGGTGCGGTCGGTCAGTGGGGGACAGGGCAGCCCGAGCCGGTGTAGGTGGCCGGGATGTCCTCGAGCGCGATCACCAGCGTCGAGTTGCCGCGGCCCGGTGTCAGGTCCTGCGGCACGTCGATGTCGGGCAGGCGGCTCAGGAGCTCCTGGAAGACCGTCTTGACCTCCATGCGGGCCAGGTTGGCGCCCAGGCAGAAGTGCGGGCCGATGCCGAACGCCAGGTGCGGGTTCTCCGCCCGGTTGAAGTCCAGCTCGTCGGGGTGCTCGAACACCGTCTCGTCACGGTTCGCCGAGCCGTACAGCATGAGCACGCGGTCGCCCTCGACGAGGTCGGTCCCCCGATAGGTGTGGTCGTGGGTGACCGTGCGGATGAAGGACAGCACCGGGGTGACGTAGCGGATGAGCTCGTCGACGGCCCGGTCCATGAACTCGTCGTCCCACAGGTTGTCGAGCAGCAGCTTCTTCTGCTCCGGGAACTTCGACAGGGCGACGAGGCCGCCGGAGATGGCGTTGCGGGTCGTCTCGTTGCCGGCCACCAGCAACACGGCCAGGAACGCGAGCAGCTCGTCGTCGTTGAGCGACGAGTAGTTCTCGCGCTCCTCGAGCTCCTCCTTGGTGACGCCCTGGAGCGCCTTGTGGTCCCTGGCGAGGTCGCCGGCGTCGAACGCCTGGGTGAGGATCGAGATGAGATCGTCCTTGGGGTCGGCCCGGCGCTCGGCGATCAGCTCGAGGCACAGCATGGCGTACTCGCCGAACGCTTCGGCCGCAGCGTGCAGGACCGGGTCGTCGGCTTCGCTGTGGCCGTCGCCGGCCATCATGTCGTCGGACCACTTGTACATCGACAGCCGCTGCTCGGGGTCCAGGCCCATCAGCTCGCAGATGATGATCAGCGGGACGTGGATGGCGAAGTCCTGCACGAAGTCGACGGTGACCTGCTCGCCGCCGGTGCCATCGCCGGCGCCATCGGCGGACGCCTGTGACTGCACCCGTTCGGTCATCTGGTCGATGATCTCGTGGGTCAGCTGGCGCACGTGCGGGATGAGCTCGCGCACCCGACGGGGCGTGAACCCCTGGTTGATCAGGCGGCGGGTGCGGATGTGCTCCTCGCCGTCGAGGGTGATGATCGACATGTCGCCGGCGATGACCGGCCGCACGCCGAAGCGGTTGCAGTAGGTCTCGGGGTCGCGGCTGACGGTGAACACGTCCTCGTGGCGGGCGGCCACCCAGAGGTTGTTCGGCTCGTCGCGGACGAGCGTGGGCTGGGCCCTGAGCCACGCGTACAGCTCGTCGGGCTGGTCGAAGATGCGCGGATCGCAGAAGTCGGTCTGCGAGAAGTCGCGTCCGTCGGAGGAGTGGAGGGTGGAGTCCTCGGTCAGGGTCATGCCCTTGACGGTAAACCTTACCGAACGCTCGTTCAAGGGAAGATGCAAGGGATGTTCGACCCGCCGGGCTGGTGCTGAGCAGCCCGGGGTGGAGCCGCCGTAGCATCCACCGGTGTTCGGCGACCCGCTACCGGCAGGGTGGACCGCTCCGCCCGATCCGGATCGGCTGGCGTTCCGTCGGCTGACCGATGACGACCTGGTGCTCCTGCACCGCTGGCTGAACGAGCCCGGAATCGTGCGCTGGTGGGAAGGCGACGACGTCAGCTGGGACGGCGTGCTCGGTCGCTACTCGACGGCGTCGACGGCCGACGATTCCGTCGAGCACCACCTGGGCCTGCTCGACGGCGAGCCGGTCGGCTGGATCCAGTGCTGGTTCCTGGCCGACGAACCCGACATGGAGGACTGGCTCGGACTCGGCTTCGCCGCACACGACACAGCGGGGATCGACTACCTCATCGGCAGCGTCGAGCACCGAGGCCATGGCTTGGGGACGGCGCTCATCGCGGCCTTCGTCGAGCGGGTCGTGTTCGCCGAGCACGCGTGGATCGACGCCGTCGGCTCGGATCCCGACAGCGACAACCACGCGTCGTGGCGAGCCCTCGAATCGGCTGGGTTCCGGCAGGTCGCTCAGCAGCAGGCCGAGGGCCGCACCTACCGGGTGATGCGCCGGGATCGGGCCGGTGCCGTCGAGGCCGGCACCGGTCGGCTCACTTGACCGTGACGTCGCGACAGCCGAGCCCGGAGGCCTGGCCGGTCGGATGGTCGATGACCGACACGCAGATCGTCCGGGTCCCCTTGCTGCCCCGCCACGACGCGGACCACAGGCCGCCGGGGTGGGCCCGCACCTCGCGGACGGCGACCTCCCGACCCATCGTCGACGTGATCCGCAGGATGGGTGCACCGTCGGGGTCCGTCGCCGCGCCGCCGACCACCACGTTCGAGCCCTCGGCCTTGGCGACAGCGAACACGCCGCTGGGCGGCCGCGACGTCGGCGTCGAGGGCGGCGGAGCGCCTGCGACGGCGAACCGCGTCGACATCAGCTGAGCGGATGGCGAGCTCGCGTTGACCGTCGATCGGAACGCCGAGCCGAGCAGATCGCGTGACCCGGCGGTCCCGATCAGGCGGACGATCGACTTGTCGACCCGGCCGGACACGCCGAGCGGTCCGAGGACCTGCACCGATGTCACCTCACCGAGGCCGAACCAGGCACCGAGCTGCGAGCCGGTGTAGGTGCGGCTCCAGGCGGCGTTCGGGTTGCCGCCGGTGAGGTCGGCGGGGTCGGCGACGCCACGCAGGTAGGGGAGCGCGCTCACCCAGACGGCTTCGCTGTTCTCCGTGTGGCCGCCAGAGGACGCCGAGTAGACCGCGTCGATGAGTTCTCCCCCGTAGGTGACGACCTGACCGTTGGTGGCGTCGACGGCTGCGACCCACAGGTTGCCCATGGCGCCGCCCTCCTTCTCCAGGCCCAGGAAGGACTGGTCGGGGAGCCCGCCGATGATGTCGTAGGTGGAGGTCCGGGGCGAGACGACCTTCTTCTGCGCGAAGGTGCGCGCCGCGATCGCCTGGGCCTGCAGCGCGGCGGCCGGCCATGACGACGGCATCTCGCCGAGGCCGTAGAGGTACTCCTGCATGGTCGTGTGCAGGACCGCCTCGACTGTGCCGGCGCCGGTCGCCCTGAGCACGATCGTGCCGCGGTGGTAGCGGTAGTTGGTGCTGCTCAGCCGGACCGCCACGCCGCCGAGCGGGACCGTCGTCGCGCCGCCGACGGCGCCGTTCGCTCCGCCGGCGAAGCTGAGGGTGCTGCCGCTCGACGTGACCGTCACGGGCGCCGATGCGGTCCCGACGCCGGTGACGGCGACCGCCCCGGTGGGCGTGAGCGTGACCGACGGGCTCGTGCTCAGCAGCACCCGGATGCTGCCGGTGGCGCCCCCGGTGACCGCGGTGCCCGAGTAGTAGTGGCCCAGGATCTGCGCGGCGGAGCTCCCCTGGGCAGCCATGCCCCGGGCCCCCCACTGGCTCATCCCGACGCCGTGGCCCCATCCGGATCCGGTGAAGGTGAACGCGGCGTCTGCTGCAGCGACCGGCGTCGAGACGCCCCATCCGGCGACTGCCAACACGATGGCGGCGCTCAGTGCGGCGAGGCGCAGGGACGATGCTCGTGAGCGCGACGAATTCGCGTTGCAGCGTGCGGGGATCTCGGTCACCGACAAGGACTCGGCCGGTCCACGTTCGGACTTGAGGTTCTGTCGGAGTCGAGGAGCTGGGCAGATGTCACGCAGGAGCGCCCCGGACGCGGTCGAGCAGCAGGTCGGAGGTGCGGCCCCGCAGGGGCGGAGCGGCGCGTGGGACGCTACCGGGGTCATGCGCGTCGCCACCTTCAACGTCCGTCACGGCCGCCCGGAACGGGCTCGTCGCCCCGACCACGCCCGCCTCGTGGCCGCGGTCGTGTCGCTGGACGCGGAGGTGATCGGCATCCAGGAGCTCGACCGGGGCACGTCACGGGTGGGCGGCGTCGACCAACCGACGATGCTGGCCGATGCCACGGGGATGGACGTCCGCTTCGGCCGTGCGATCGATCACGACGGCGGCCACTACGGCGTGGCGCTCGCGTCCCGTCGTCCTCTGGGGTCGACGGAGGTCCTCCGGCTTCCCGGCGCCGGCGAGCCGAGGGTGGCGATCATGGGGATCCTGGAAGGTGTCGACGAACTGGAGGGTGGCAGCTCGGCGGTGGAACCCGCGGTCTCGGGGAGGGGCGTGTCGTGGGCCGTGGGTTGCACCCACCTGACGACCGTGGCCGATGACGCCATCGGTCAGCTGGGCGTCGTGCTCGAAGCGCTCACCGATCTGGCCGGTGACCGGCCGGCGGTGCTGCTCGGCGACCTGAACCTGGAAGCGGACCGGGTGGGCCCGGTGCTCGCCAGTCACGGATGGATCGCAGCGCGGAGCGGACCGACGCACCCGGCAGCTCGCCCGACCCGGCGGATCGACTGGGTGCTGGTCAGAGCGGCCTTCGTCGAGTCGTCGTCGGTCCTCGACCTGCGGGCGAGCGACCACCGGCCGCTGGTCGCCGATGTTCGACCTCGCGATTCCACGACAGCGTGAGAACGTCGCAGGTGACCTGACCGGTTGATCGCCTCATGGACGACAGTGCGGTCGGATCCCTACCCTGCAGGCCGAGGCGACGGCTTGGGATGGGCAGGGGCACCGGCGGATGCAGCAGATGGAGCACGACCCGGACGAGCGATCGAGCAACGGTGCCGCGCCACGCGAGAGCGATCGTCCTCCGGTCGGCGAGCCGCTGGTCGTGTCGCGGCACAACCCGGCGGCTCGGCCGGCCGCCGATGGCGAGGGGAGCCGTCCTGAGATCGGTGGGACGCGGATCGAGCCGGCCATCGATCCGCATCGAGGGCGACGCGATCACCTCGACGGCAGCGTCGCGCTGGTGACCTCGGCGTCAGGCGAGCTCGGCGCCGCCCTGGCTTCCGAGCTGGTCGATCGCGGGGCTCGGGTGCTGCTGCTGGACGACGATCTCGGCGGCCTGATCGAGACCGTCGACGCACTCGCACCGGGACGGACCGTGCCGGTGCGATGCGACCTCGGCTCGGACGCGGACGTGGATGCGGCGTGCGAGTTCGTGAGCAGGACCGCGGCCATCGATCTGGTGCTGCACGTCGCCGCTGACAGTGCGACCGGCGGCGAGGCCCGAGGCGATGTTGCGGCGGACGGCGCTGACGGCGGCATGGAAGGCGGTGATGTCGGTGCTGAGCGGGCAGGCCTCGACGAGCGCTACCGCTCGTCGGTGCGCGGTCCGCTGGCCCTGTTCGCCGGACTGGCCGCCGCCTTGGCGCCGTCGCCCAGAGTGCTCGTCGTCGGACGGACCCCCGAAGTCGACGCCGACACCCTTCAGCGTGTGGCCCCGTCGCTCGTCCTCGAGCACCTGCCGCGGGTCGACGGGATGTCCGTCGGCTCAGCGGACTGCGGTTCCGATCTGCGCGTCGAGGTGTTCGCCGAAGCCGTCGTCGACCTGCTCGTCCGTGACGACCTCTCGATCGAGCGGGCCACGTTCGGCGGGGCGGCGGCACTCGGGCGATAGCCTGCCCGGGTGGCACGGACCTGCATGCGACCAGGGTGTGACCGTCCGGCCGCGGCGCGCGTCGCGTTCGACCCGGTGGCGCTGCAGCTCTGGCTCGACCCGTTGGCTCGTCGGTCTGCTCCTGTGCAGGAGCTGTGCGAGTTCCACGTCGAGCGCCTGACCGTGCCGCGGGGTTGGTCGGCGACGGACCGGCGACCGGGCGTGGTCTCGACTGCAGCGCTGTCGCTCGCTCCCGAGCCCGAACGGGTGCTGGATGTCGAGCCTGAACCCGAGCCGGTGCCGGTGGTCGATGTCGAGCCTGAGTCGATGGTTCTCCCCGAGCCTGAACCTGTGCCCGAGCCCGAGCCCGAGCCCGAGTCGATGGTTCGCCCCGAGCCCGAGCCCGAGCCGGTGCTGGATGTCGAGCCGGAGCCGGTGGTTCACCCCGATCCCGAGCCGATCGCCGCGTCCGCGGTGCCGTCGCGCAGCACGGAGCGCAGCGCCGACAGCAGCGCCCAGCCCCGTCGGCGCCGCCGCAACGCTGCTCCATCGCTGCTGTCTCGGGCGTTCGAGCTCACGGGCCACCAGGAGTCGATCCTGACCAGCCCGTCCGCCGATGGTGACGAGGCGAGCGACGACGTCCCCTGAGAAGGTGCCGCTGCTGCGGCATCGGCGGCCGGTTCGGACCCGCTCGAGGGTCGTGCGTACTGTGGCGACATGGTCGAGTTCGCGTTCCAGTCGATGTTCCCCCAGGCGAAGGGCGACACGCCGTTCCGCCAGCTGACCTCCGACTTCGTGGAGGTCGACGAGTACCGGGGCCAGAGGGTCCTGCGAGTCGATCGTCAGGCCCTCACGCTCCTCGCCAAGGAGGCGGTGCGCGACATCTCGCACCTGTTCCGACCGGGTCACCTGGCGCAGCTGCGCAAGATCCTCGACGATCCAGAAGCGACAGAGAACGACCGCTTCGTCGCCCGCACGATGCTGCAGAACGCCAACGTGTCGGCGGGCATGGTGCTGCCCAGCTGCCAGGACACCGGCACCGCCATCGTGATGGGCAAGAAGGGTCAGCAGGTGTGGACCCACTCGTCGGACGGTTCACCCGGCGGTGACGAGGAGGCGCTGGCCAAGGGCATCTTCACCACGTACACCGAGACCAACCTGCGCTACTCCCAGGTCGTGCCCATCACCACCTACGAGGAGGTCAACACGGGCACCAACCTGCCGGCGCAGATCGACCTGCTCGCGGTTGACGGCGACGAGTACCACTTCCTCGTCATGACCAAGGGCGGCGGTTCGGCGAACAAGACGTTCCTGTTCCAGGAGACCAAGGCGCTGCTCAACCCCGACTCCCTGCTGAAGTTCGTGGACGAGAAGA
>JAPXRJ010000034.1:0-20297 GCA_033813615.1 Microthrixaceae bacterium
AGGCGCTCCCCCACCTTCGCGCGAGCGACCACCCGTCGATCATCAACGTGCTGACCGCCGGCATCTACACCCGGGCCGAGTACGTGTCGCTCTACGTGTCGGCCAAATGCGCGCTCGAGGCGATGACCCGGGCGATGGCCGCCGAGCTGGGCCCCGACGGCATCCGCGCCAACGGCCTCGCTCCCGGCACGGTCCGCACCGACATGGTGCTCAGCACGCCCGAGGCGTTCCAGCAGCTCGCCATCGACGCGCAGGTCATCAAGCGCATGGCCGAGCCCACCGAGATGGTCCCCGCCGCGCTGTTCCTGGCCAGCGATGCGTCGAGCTTCATGACCGGTCAGACCCTCGTCGTCGACGGCGGCATGACCACGCACTGACAGCCGACGATCCGACGTCGGCATCGGGCACCCGTCGAACTTGTACGCCAGCACCCAACCTGGTGGTCCCACACGAACAAGTTCGACCCGAACCGTCCGAGTCCCGGCACTTCGGAGGGATGCGCTCGATCCCGATCGCGGCCGGACGCGCCGGAACCCCTGCGACTGCAGGGGTTCCGATCCGAGCCCAGGAGGAGAATCGAACTCCTGACCTGCTCATTACGAGTGAGCTGCTCTGCCGTCTGAGCTACCTGGGCGGCACCACGGGCCGAACCCGTGGACCTGCGATCCTATCCGGCGGTCGCTCCAGGCCGGCAACGGGGAAGTTCTGTGTGCAACCGGTTCGCCACGGGCGAACCGGTTGCACACAGAACGATGGCCTGCCGCGGTGGGGGCGGGTTCAGCGCAGGGGAGGCAGCGTCACGAACAGCGCTTGGAGCTGCAGCGTCTCGTTCGGGTTGAACACCAACGCGTCGGCGAGGTCCTGCACCGCGTCCGCCGCGGCGAGGAACTCCTCGGGCGAACCGCCGTCGACGAGTGCATCCCGGTAGCCGGCGACGAGTGCGCCCAGCCCGCTGCGGAGGTCGGCTGTGCGGACACGGCGCTGCTCGCGCTTGTGGCGGTCGAGGAGCGCCTTGCGCTCTCCGGCCACGCGACCGCCGACCATCTCGGCCCGCTCGTCGAAGGCGACCAGCTCCTCGCGCTGGCGCTCGGTGAGCGGGCCGGCGAGCTCATCTGTGGCCGCGAGCACCTCCTCGACGAGCGCAGCGGCGGTGGCCCCGGTGCCGTCCAGTCGACGGCCGACGCCGTGCCAGCGCTCCCGCCGGGCGCTCGCGTTGGGGTCCCGGGCCAGCAACCGGGCCTGCGTCATCGAGCCTCCCGCTCCCGCCGCGGCGATCCTGGCGGCGTCGGCGTCCACGCCGTCGGCCACGAGCCGCTCGACGATCGCCGATTCGGCCACCGAGTCGAAGGGGACCACGACGCAGCGCGACGCGATCGTCGCCATCTCGGCCGGCAGCTCCTCGGCCAGCACCAGGAACACGGTGGACTCCGGCGGCTCCTCCAGCGTCTTCAGCAGGATCGGCGCCACGTTGGGCGCCAGGTGGAAGTCGACGAGCACCACGACCTGCCGTCGGCCCTCGGGCGGTGCCATGTTGGCACGCACCACCACGTCACGGACCTGCTCAGCACCGATCGACGCCCCCACGCGCTCGACGACCATCATCGATGGATGCGCCTCCGCCGCCACCTGGCGGTGGACGACCGCAGCAGCGTCGTCGTCCAGAGCGTCCGACAGCAGCTCGGCGGCGAAGGCCCTGGCCGCCTCGCGCGTGCCGGAGCCCTCTGGTCCCACCAGCAGGTACGCGTGCACCGGCGATGTCGCCGCGGCACGAAGCTGAGCTGTGGCCTTGTCCTGTCCGACGACATCGGACCACAAGCCCAACCCGGAACCGCGGTCGGTCACGGCTCAGAACCCGCGAACGGGAGGCCGGGTCCGAGGCGACCAGCAACCTCGTGGCGGACCCGGTCGCGCACCTCGTCGATCGTGCCCTCGCCGTCGATCACGGCCCACCGGACCGGATCCGCTGCGGCCTGGTCGACGAAGCTCGCCGCCACCCGGCGATGGAACTCGTCGCCGGCCGCCTCGATCCGGTCGCGGGCACCCCCGGTTCGACTCCGGGACACGTCGGCACCCACGACGAGCAGGACGACCAGATCGGGCTGGAGCCCATCGGCGGCCCAACCCGAGATGCGGGCCAGCTCGTCGACGTCGAGACCCCGGCCCGCGCCCTGGTAGGCGAGCGTCGAGGGGATGTAGCGGTCGCACACGACGTCACGACCCGACTGCAAGGTCGGCACGAGCACCTCGGCGACGTGCTGGGCACGATCGGCGGCCATCAGCAGCGCCTCGGCGCGCTCGGCCATCGGCGCCTCCCCGGCGCCTGAGCCGGCTTCGGGTGCGGCCAGCAGCAGCTCGCGCAACCGCGCCCCGATCGCGGTGCCACCCGGTTGGCGGGTCAGGAGCGCATCGAGGTCCTCGGCGAGCAGTGCCGCCTGCGTCGACTTCCCGGACCCCTCCCCTCCTTCGAACACGATGAACCGTCCCGTCACGACCTGTCCTCCTCGTCGGGGTCCTGATCATCGCCCGTACCCGCCTCGGCGCGCGACGGCGGAAGGTCGAGCGGGAGGTCGAGCGGGGCGATGTCGCCGGTGACCTCCGGTGGCCTCGGGGGCGGGTGCGCGGTCGGGTGGACGCCGCGTGAGCGCTCCTCGCCGCTGGGTCCGAGGGCGCTGCGGATCCCTCCTCGGAGCTGCTGGCGGAGCCCGACCTTCATCGATCGGCTCGCGATCACGCCGGCAGCGCAGAGGATCGACGCGGCCAGCCACAGGGTGAGCCGCACGCCGGGGATCGCCAGGTCGAAGCCGAACACGCTGATGACCGGCACGGCTTCGGTGTCGCCGGTGGCGGCGCGGGCGAAGCCGTTGAAGATCGTCGCCAGCGTGGGACCGATGACGAGCGCGAGCAGCACGCAGGCTCGAACGAGCGTGAGCATGGTGGCGAAGATGCGGCCGCGCAGCTCGTCGTCGGTGTGCTCCTGCAGCAACGTGAACCCGAGGACGTAGACGGAGCCGGCGCAGGCACCGAGACCGAAGATGCCCAGCGCTGCCAGCCAGAAGGTCGACATCGACACGCCGAAGAACATCGACACGCCACCGGCGAACACGAGGATCGGGAACGCCTGCTCCCTGGGCAGCCGCTTCTGCACCGCCGACAACGAGACGACGCCGGTGGCCACGCCGAGCCCGAGCGCGGTGATGAACAACGGGAAGGTGTTCGCGTTGCCGATGACGAAGCGGGCGAACGTCGGGCCCAACGGCACGAGCATCGCTCCGCCGATCAGACCCGTGGCCAGACCCAGGATGACGCCGCGCACGATCGGGTTCGCACCGATGAACGCCAGCCCCTCCTTGACGTCCTCGAACGCCCGCCGGATGCTCGAGCGCTGTGCCTCCTCCGCATCGGCGAGCGTGTCCGAGCTCGCCTCGGCCGAGCGGGCAGCGCGAGCGGCGGCAGAGGTCGACGGCAGTCCGCGGAAGACGAAGCGGGAGATGATCAACGCAGCCGCCACGAACGAAAGTGCGTCGAAGTAGAAGGCGAGGGTCTGCGTGTCGCCCAGCTCGCGGTTCAGACCGAGGAACGCGAGCACGCTGATCTGAGCCAGGTGGTCGTTCAGCACCTTCAGCACGTACTGGATGGGCCCGGCGATCGGCATCGTCGCGTAGGCGGCGACGAGGCCGAGGGAGTTTGCGGTGGTGAGCCGGTCGGTCGGCACGATCGTCGGCACCGTCGCCTCCTTGGCCGGCGACCACGCCAGCGTGAACAGCTCCAGGACGAAGCTCGCCACGATCAAGCCCGGGACCGTCTGCACGAGCGGCAGCAGCAGGAACACGACCGCACGCGACACGTCGGACACGATCATGATCCGCTTGCGGTCGAAGCGGTCGACGATCACACCGATGAACGGTGCCAGGAAGATCCCCGGAGCGACTCGTGCGGTGGTGACGAGCGCGATCGCCGCCTCGGGTTGGGTGGAGATCGACGCGGCGAGCGAGGTGATGGCGAAGAAGCCGACCCAGTCGCCGAGCGCCGAGATGACCTGGACGTTGAAGAGTGCGAAGAACCGACGGTTGATGAACAGCCGCTCGATCCACCCGACCGCCGGTTCGGCCGGCGACGGACCGGGAAGCGGTGCGGTCAGATCACTCACCGCCGTCCGGCGGCGGTGGTTCGGTCGGATCGGACGTTGCGGGCTTCTTGGCGGGAGCCTTCTTCTTGGCGGGAGCCTTCTTCTTGGCGGGAGCCTTCTTCTTGGCGGGACTCTTCTTCTTGGCGGGAGCCTTCTTCTTGGCGGGACTCTTCTTCTTGGTCGCCTTCTTCTTGGCGGGACCGCGGGCTCGACGATCGGCCAGCAACTCGAGCGCCCGGTCCATGGTGAGCTCTTCGACCGAATCGCCCTTCCGGAGGCTCGCGTTGGTCTCGCCGTCGGTCACGTACGGGCCGAAGCGGCCGTCCTTGACGACGATCGGCCGTTCGCTGTCAGGATCGGGGCCGAGCTCCTTGAGCGGCGGCTTGGGTGCGCCCTGGCCCCGACGGCGCTTGGGTTGGGCCAGGATCGCCAGCGCCTCGTCCAGCGTCAGCGTGAGGATCTGCTCCTCGTCGTCGAGCGAGCGGGAGTCCGTGCCCTTCTTGAGGTACGGCCCGTAACGGCCGTTCTGCGTGGTGATCACCACGCCGTCGGCGGGATCCGATCCCACCTCGCGTGGTAGCTCCAGGAGCGGCAGCACCTGCTCGAGGGTGACCGTGGCCGGGTCCATGGAACCGAACAACGACGCCGTTCGAGGCTTCAGCCCGGTCTCGTCGTCGTGCTCTCCCTCCTGCACGTACGGGCCGAACCGACCCGCCTTGAGGTGCACGACCAGCCCGGTGTCGGGGTGCTCGCCCAGGTCCCGGTCCCCCGACGGCGCGTCCAGCAGCTCGATCGCCCGCTCCGGCGTGAGCTCGTCCGGCGGCGTGTCCTCGGGGATCGACGCGCGCTGCACGTCGTCACCCGAACCTCGCTCCAGGTACGGCCCGTACCGACCGACGCGGGCGACGATCGGCACCCCGTCGGCATCCGCTCCCAGCGGGATGGAGTTGACCGCCCGGGCGTCGATGTCACCGAGGTCCGACACCAGGTACTTGAGCGCCAGGCCGTCGCCGCTGGCCGACGCCGCCGGGACGACCGGTCCCTCGCTTCCGTCGCCGGCGACGGACACGCCGGCAGCACCGAAGTAGAAGCGACTGAGCCACGGCTCCATGTCCTCGGAGCCGGCGGCGATGCGGTCGAGGTCCTCCTCCATCGCCGCGGTGAACGCGTAGTCGACCAACGTCGGGAAGTGCTGCTCGAGCAGCGTGACCACGGCGAAGGCGGTGAAGCTCGGCACGAGCGCGGATCCCTTCCGCCACACGTAGCCGCGATCCTGGATCGTCGAGATCGTCGACGCGTACGTCGACGGGCGGCCGACACCGAGCTCCTCGAGGCGCTTCACCAGCGAGGCTTCGGTGTAGCGGGCTGGTGGCTGCGTCTCGTGGCCGGCCACGTCCAACTCGTCGGCGACCACGGCGTCACCGACGGACATGTCGGGCAGGATGCGCTCCTGGTCGTCGAGCGCGGCGTCGGGGTCGTCGCTGCCCTCCACGTAGGCCCGCAGGTAGCCGGGGAACAGGATGGTGCGACCCGATGCGGCGAAGACGGCCTCTTGCCCAGCGGACTCGCCCAGGGCTCCGTCCGCGGTGGGCACAGCGACCGGCGACGACATCGCTGCCAATCGGACCTGGACCGACTCGCCGCGAGCGTCGTTCATCTGCGACGCGACCGTCCGCTGCCAGATGAGCTCGTACAGGCGGAACTCGGCGTTGCTCAGCGCGCTGCGGACCTGGTCCGGCGTGCGGAACGAGTCGCCGGCCGGGCGGATGGCCTCGTGGGCTTCCTGCGCGTTCTTCACCTTGTTCGCGTAGCGACGGGGTGCGTCGGGCAGGTATGCGTCGCCGTAGCGCTCGCGGATCTGACGCCGGGCGGCGTCGAGCGCGGCGTCCGACAAGGTCGTCGAGTCGGTCCGCATGTAGGTGATGTAGCCGTTCTCGTACAGCCGCTGCGCGGTCGACATGGCCATCGACGCCGACATGCGGAGCTTGCGGCCGGCCTCCTGCTGCAGCGTGGAGGTCATGAACGGCGGTGAGGGGCGTCGGGTGTAGGGCTTGCGTTCCACCGAGCGCACCTCGACCGGACGCTCGAGGAGGGCGTCGCGCACCGAAGCGGCTTGGTCCTCCCCCAGGAGCACGACGTCTGCGGCTCGGGCCGATGGCGTGAGCGACCCCTGCTCGGTGAAGTCCTTCCCTGTGGCCAGCCGTCGACCGCCGAGCTCGACGAGCGACGCCGGGAACGGGGTCTGGTCCTTCGCACGATCCGCGTGGTGGAACGTGGCCTGCAGGTCCCACCAGGACCCGGCCCGGAACGCCATGCGCTCGCGCTCACGCTCCACGATGACACGGGTGGCGACCGACTGGACGCGTCCGGCCGACAGGCCGCGGTTGACCTTCTTCCACAGGACCGGCGACACCTCGTAGCCGACGAGGCGGTCGAGGATCCGGCGGGTCTCCTGGGCGTCGACCAGGCGACGGTCCAGTTCGCGGGGATGCTCGATGGCGTGGCGGATCGCCTCGGGGGTGATCTCGTGGAACACCATGCGCCGCACCGGCACCCGGGGGCTGAGGACCTCGAGCAGGTGCCACGCGATGGCCTCGCCCTCGCGATCCTCATCGGTCGCGAGGTAGAGCTCATCGGCATCCTTCAGCGCTGCCTTCAGGTGCCGGACGTGGTCCTTCTTCTCCGGCGAGACGATGTAGAGCGGCTTGAAGTGGTTCTCCGTGTCGACGCCGAGCCGGGCCCACGGCTGGCCCTTGTACTCCTTGGGCACGTCCGCGGCGTTGCGCGGCAGGTCACGGATGTGGCCGATCGACGATTCGACCACGTAGTCGTCGCCGAGGTACCCGGCGATGGTCCGGGCCTTGGCTGGTGATTCCACGATGACGAGGGGACTGCCCACGGCTCGGTACATGACACTCCCGGTCGAGTCGTTGTCAACCATCGCCGGGTGAAAGGCCGCCGTTCGCGCCCCGGCTCCGATGGTCGGCCCAGGGCCCGGAGCTACTGTGGAGTCGGTCCGCGTCGCCGCCGTTGCACCGGTGCTGCGTCCTCCGGGCCACCTCCACGACGGCACAGGACAGCCCGATGAACCTCGAACCGACGGACCGCGGAACGCAGCTCCAGCAGACGCTGCTGGAGTTCATGGACACCCACGTCCACCCCGCCGAGACGACGTATCGCGAGCAGATGGAGGCGGCGGGAGACCCCCACGCACACCCGCAGATCGTCGAGGACCTCAAGGCGGCCGCCCGCGAGCGCGGCCTGTGGAACCTGTTCCTGCCCCATCGCACGCCGTGGAGCCCCGACCCGCTGTCCAACCTGGACTACGCGCACCTGGCCGAGATCACAGGCCGATCGATGAACCTGGCGCCGGAGGCGCTCAACTGCGCGGCACCCGACACGGGCAACATGGAGGTGCTCGCGCTGTTCGGCACCGCAGCCCAACAGGAGGAGTGGCTGGTCCCGCTGCTGAACGGCGAGATCCGCTCCGCGTTCGCCATGACCGAACCCGACGTGGCGTCGTCGGATGCCACCAACATCCAGCTCCGCATCGACCGCGACGGCGACGACTACGTCCTCAACGGTCGCAAGTGGTGGATCTCCGGAGCGGCGTCGGACCGCTGCAAGATCCTGATCGTCATGGGCAAGACGGACCCGGACGCACCGCGCCACCTGCAGCAGTCGATGATCCTCGTCCCGATGGACACCCCGGGCGTGACGAGGGTGCGGGACCTGCCGGTCTTCGGCTACCAGGACCGCGAGGGCCACTGCGAGCTGGACTTCACCGACGTGCGGGTGCCGGCCACGAACCTGCTGTCGGACGAGGGCTCCGGCTTCGCGATCGCCCAGGCCCGTCTCGGCCCGGGGCGCATCCACCACTGCATGCGCTGCATCGGAATCGCCGAGCGAGCGCTCGACCTGATGTGCAAGCGGGTCACCGGGCGCGTCGCGTTCGGCAGGCCGCTGTCGGACCAGGGCGTGATCCGGGAGTGGATCGCTGACTCACGCATCGAGATCGAGCAGGCCCGACTGCTGACCCTCAAGGCGGCGTATCTGATGGACACCGTCGGCCACAAGGGAGCGGCGATCGAGATCTCGGCCATCAAAGTCGTCGCCCCGAACATGGCGCTGCGCGTGGTCGACCGGGCGATCCAGGCCCACGGAGGCGGCGGCGTGTCCGACGACTTCCCGCTCGCCGAGATGTATGCGGGGCTGCGCACCCTGCGCTTCGCCGACGGCCCCGATGAGGTGCACCGTCGCCAGGTGGCGCGCCAGGAGATCGCCCGACACATCTGAAGCGTGTCGTGGAGCCGGCAGCGCCGAGGGGGCGGAGCCGCTACGGCAGAGCGGACTGGTCGTCGACGACGGTCACGACCGCGTCGACGCCCGACTCGGCCAACAGGTCGCGGGCCGGTCCCGACGGGCACACCACGGCGAATCGCCCACCGGTGCGCTTGGCTCGCAGCACGCCCACGTGCAGCACGCCGAGCGTGACCGGATCCACGTGGTCCACGCCGCTGAGGTCGATCGCGACGCTCGTCGACTCCAGCCGGTCGTAGCCCTGGCGCAGCGCCGGCATGGTGGCCAGGTCGAGGTCGCCGACGACGCAGAGCACCTCCCACTCGCCCGCGGGCAGGATGCGGACGTCGAACAGCACGCCGCCAAGGTAGCGGTGACGACCCGCCGGCACGGCAGGGAACTAGCGTTCGGTCCGCGATGGCGGACCGAACCGACGCAGCCGATCTCGAAGCGTCCGATGACGACGCTCTGCAGGACCGGTTCGACGCCCTGATCGCCGACTGGTCCACCGACCCGCGGTTCGCCCACGTCGAGCGGCTGGCGGCCCGACCGGCCCGGTTGGCCGAGCCGTCGACGCCGATCCACCCCGAGATCACGGCCCGACTGGGTGACCGACCGCTGTGGTCGCACCAGGCCCGCGCCATCGACATGGTCCGAGACGGTCGGTCGGTGGTCATCGCGACGCCGACGGCGTCGGGCAAGTCGCTCGCGTACCAGGTGCCCGCCGTGGAGGCCGCCCTCGATCGCGACGCCACGACGCTCATGGTGTTCCCGACCAAGGCCCTCGCCCAGGACCAGCTGCGAACCATCGCCGGGTGGGACCTCCCGGGCGTGGTCGCCGCGACCTATGACGGCGACTGCACTCCCGAGGAGCGCACCTGGGTGCGGGCCAACGCGGACATCCTGCTCACCAACCCCGAGATGCTGCACCACGCCATGCTCCCGAACCACGCTCGCTGGGCCACGTTCCTGCACCGGCTGGAGCTGGTCGTGATCGACGAGCTGCACGTCCTGCGCGGCGTGTTCGGCACCCACACGGCCCAGGTGCTGCGCCGGCTCCGACGGCTGGCCGAGTCCTACGGCGCGTCGCCCCGTTTCGTGTTCACCTCGGCCACCATCGGTGACCCGGCCCGACTGGCATCGGAGCTGTGCGGCTTGGACGTCCAGGCGATCAGCGCCGACGGCTCGCCGGCCGGCGAGCGGACCGTGGTGCTCTGGAACCCCGAGGAGGCGGTCCGCTCAGCATCGGAACAGGACGACACCGCCATCGACGACACCGCCATCGAGGACACCGCCATCGACGACGCTGCGGCCGGAGTGGACCGGCAGTGGTCGCTGCTCGTCGAGTCTGCCGAGGCGGCGGCCCGGCTGGTGCGCTCCGGCCTGCGCATCCTCGTGTTCTGCCGCTCCCGGCGCGCCACCGAGGTCGTCGCCTCGGAGATCCGCCACCGGCTGACCGAGGAGCTCGCGGGCACCGTCCGCTCGTACCGGGCCGGCTACCTGGCCGAGGAACGCCGGGAGATCGAGGACGACCTGTTCGCCGGGCGGCTGAGATGCGTGGTGACCACCTCGGCACTGGAGCTCGGCATCGACATCGGCGGCCTCGACGCGGTCGTCCTGAGCGGTTACCCGGGCACCATCGCGTCCTTCTGGCAGCAGGTCGGACGGGGCGGGCGGGAGCGTCGGCCGTCGCTCGCCGTGCTCGTCGCCGGTCAGGACCAGCTCGATCAGTGGATGGTGCGGAACCCCGACGAGCTGTTCGGCCGACCCGCCGAGCCCGCCGTCATCAACCCCGACAACCCTTTCGTGTACGTCCCGCACCTGGCGTGCGCCGCGCAGGAGCGGGCGCTGCGACGTTCCGACGAATCCCTCTGGCCGAACCAGCTCGACGACGGGGTGCGGCGGCTCGTCGTGAGCGACCGGGCTTCGGTGCGTCGCCGCCGCAGCGGTCCTGAGGTCGTGTGGACCGGTCGGGGGCTGCCGGCACCGACGATCGGGCTGCGCTCCGCGTCCAAGGGCGAGCTGCGCATCGTCGACGTCGACGGCCGGCTGATCGGCACCGTCGACGTCGGCCGGGCGCCGTCGGTGGTCCACGAAGGGGCCGTGTACCTGCACCAGGGCCAGCCGTGGAAGGTCCTCGACCTGGACCTCGACGCCCTCACCGCGACCGTGGAGGCGACCGACGCCGGGACCTACACCCGGACCCGGTCCGAGACATCGATCCGGGTGCTCGACGTCGACGACCGGGATCGGGTGGGGGGTTCCGATCTGGCGCTGGGCTCGGTCGAGGTCACGACCCAGGTCGTCGGCTACCAGATCCGCAGAGTCCGCACCCACGAGCTGCTCGACCGGGTCTCGTTGGACCTTCCGCCGACGGACCTGGTCACGAGGGCCATCTGGTACACCTTCGACGCCGGCCTCGTCGGCCGGGCGCAGGTGTCGGACAAGGAGCTGCCCGGTGCGTTGCACGCGCTCGAGCACGCCGCGATCGGGATCCTGCCGCTGTTCACGATCTGCGACCGTTGGGACGTCGGTGGCGTGTCCACCGCGTGGCTGTCCGACACCGGCGCACCGACGGTCTTCATCCACGACGCCCACGAGGGCGGCGTCGGGATCGCCGAGCTGGCGTTCGACGCGTCGGACCGGCACCTTGCCGCAACGCTGCGGGTGATCGCTTCCTGCCCGTGCGACGACGGCTGTCCCAGCTGCGTGCAGTCACCCAAGTGCGGCAACGGCAACGACCCGCTGTCCAAGACAGCCGCCGCCCGGCTGCTCGACGCGACGCTGACGGATGACGACGTCGCGCTGTCCCACGACACCGGGACCACCCGTCGGCGTGCCGACCGAACGGCATCCTGAGCGAGTCGTTCACCGGCCTTCCACTCGGACCGAGAGTCGCTCCCGGACCTCGACGCGGCTGAGCACCCTGCCGAGCAACGGCAGCATCGGTGGCCGGGAGACGACCGTCACAGAGGCCAGCCCGCCAGCGGACAGGTCGCCGGTCAGACCGACGTCGAGGTCCCGCGATCCAACGGCCTCGGTCGCCGCCGATCGGGCGCCCGCCGGGGTCGGATCGACGGCGACCGCCCGGGCCGCGGCACGAGCTGCGTGCACGACCAGCACCCGCTCGCGCGCCACCAGTCCGACCTGGACGACCAGCAGCACGACGACGACGACCACCGGCAGCACGAGTGCGAGCTCGACGGTCGCCTGCCCGCGCGTGTCGCTCATCCCGTCTGGGAGAGGATTCGGCTGACGACTGCGTCGAAGAGCCGTTGGACGGCGTCGCTGCGGGTCACCCAGGCGACGAGCGCCAGGGCGACAGCCGCTGCGCCGAGCAGCACGAGCGCGTACTCTACGGTGCTCTGGCCGGCCTGTCCGGTCGCCCCGCCGGGACCCGAGTGCCACCAGCACCACAGTCGGGCAGCGATGCCGCGACGGCGACGCTCGAGAGCACGGGCGTGCTCGGGCGCGTGGACGTGATCGAGATGGGGCTGAGTTGGATGGGGCTGAGGGGGATGGGGCTGATGTGGATCGTGTGCGTTCATGGTGGTGCTCCTGTGTCGACGGAGGTGGATGTGGTCGATGGGAAGGCAGGCGGTGGGAAGGCAGGCGGAGCGATGGCGGTCGGAGCGATGGGGCCTGGCGGTCGTGCCGCACCGGCGAGTCCGTCGGCTGACCGGGCGACCGACAGGCCGACCGGGACGAGCGTGAGCAGGACGAACGCCGGGAGGATCAGGCCGACGAGCGGCAGGAGCAGCAGGACCGGCAACCGCCGCACCCGGGCTTCGACCCTTCGCCGAGCCCGCCGTCGCTCGGCATCCGCGAGGCGGCGGAGCGAAGGTGCAGGCGCCGCACCGGAGCTGACCGACGTGGCGAGCGTGGAGCTCAGGGCTTGACCGCTCGGGCCGAGCTCGGCGCCGAGCCGATCGATCGCTTCGACGACGGTGGAACCGCGGCGGATCGACTCGGCCGCGCGACCGAGCGATCGAGCGACCGGGCCGTCACCGACCGAGCCCACCGACGCGATGGCCTGTCCGACGGGACTCCCCGATGCGACAGCTACGGCCAGGAGGTCGCAGCACGTCGCCAGATCGGTGAGGTCGTCGGGATCGCGTACGCCCGGATCGCGTTCGCCCGGATCCCGTTCGCCCGGATCGCGTTCGCCGGGCCACCGGTCGGGGCCGTCGCGATCATGGGCGCAACGGCCAGTCGATCGGGTTCGGGCCGGTCGCCGCAGCCGCCGCCGAGGTGGCGTTCGCGATGTTCCCCTTCTCGGCTCGGCGGCGACCGCCACGTCGTCCTCCGGGAACCGCCTGGGCGAGGGGCCGGGCACGATGAGGGTGGCGACGGCCCACGCCGCGGCCAGCGCCGCGGCCCACGGCGCCAGCTGGACGAGGAGGGTCGCGGTCATCCCAGCACCCTTCGGACCATCGCACGCGACGCCCAGGCACCCGCGGCATCGAGCGAGGAGCCGACCAGCAGGCAGACGCGGCCGAGCGTCGTGCCGAACAGGACCGACAGGAACCCGGGATCGAGCACGGAGAACAGCGCGGCGCCCGCCGGCGGGAGCGCCACGAGCACCATCGCCGAGGTCCGGGCCTGGGCAGCGAGGGCGCGCACCTCGTCGGCGACCTCGACGCGGTCCAGCAGCGCGGTCGCCACACCGTCGAGCGCCCGGTCGAGCGATCGGCTGTGAGCCGAGGAGCTGCTCGGCCCGATCGAGAACCGGCAGGCCGCCACGAGCAGATCGGTGCCGACGATGCGGCTGGACCGGCCCCACTTCGCGAGCACGGAGTCGAGCGGGTGCCCGCGATCGAGCAGCGCCACGGCGGTGTGGACCTCGTTGCGGAGCGAGCCGCGCAGTGTGGGGGCGATCTCTCGCAGAGCGACGGGGAGCGTGGCCCCCGCCCGGATCGAGCGGGCGAGGTCCGACGCGGCGGCCGGCACATCCCGAGCCGCCACGCGCTCGAGCCGGCGTTCACGGGCATGGTGTGTCGAGCTGGCCGCAGCGCACGCGCATCCGGCGCCCATCAGGAGGACGACGATCATCGTCACGACCCGCACCCCGCCCCGCAACCCGCCGGGGCGAGCGATCCGTCCACGTGGTCCACGTCGTGCACGGAGACCACTTCCCGCCGGCCATCGCCCCGACGGCCGACGCCGACCAGCGTGTGCACCGCGGCGTGCACCTGAGCACGGACCACGTCCGCCGGTGCGCCGTCGGCACCCAGCACCGCGAACGCCGTGATCCTCGCCAACGCGTCCTCGGCCGACGCGGCGTGCACGGTCGACATCGATCCGTCGTGGCCGGTGCTCAGCGCCCAGACCATGTCCGCCGCCTCCCCACCGCGGACCTCGCCGACCACGAGCCGGTCAGGCCGCAACCGCAGCGCGGCGCGCACCAGGTCTCGGATGTCGGCGCGTCCGACGCCGTCCGCGAGCCCGGGGCGCGCCTCCAGCCTGACGACACCCGGGCCGACCAGCTGGAGCTCGGCGACGTCCTCGACGGTCACGATGCGCGTCGCCGGATCGAGCTCGGCCGCCAGCGATGCCACCAACGTGGTCTTGCCGGACCCGGTCGGCCCGAACACGACGAGGTTGCGCCGGGATTCCAACCGCCGCCTGAGCTCGGCGGCGAACGGTGCTGGCGCCATGTCGGCCATCGGGACCGGTTCGCGTCGGTGGCGCCGAACCGCCAGGACGGGTCCGTCGACCGCCACCGGCGGCATCACCGCGGTCACCCGGGTGCCGTCGGCGAGCCGGGCATCGACCACCGGGTGGGTCCGGTCGGCCTGCAGTCCGAGCGGTCCGACCAAGCGCTCGATCGCCCGCTCCACCGCGGCGCGGTCCAGCACGACCCCGCTCGGCTCCAGTCGCCCGCTGCGCTCGATCCAGACCTCACCCGGGCCGTTCACGAGGACGTCGCTGATCCGAGGGTCGTCGAGCAGGGCCTGGACGGCACCGAGTCCGACCAGCTCGACGGCCATGGACCGGGCTGCTTCCCGCACCTCGTCATCGGCCAGCAGTGGCGCCTCTGCTCGTACCAGGCGCGTCAGCTCCACCAGCGGGTCCTCTCCGGCGGCGCCGTCACCGGAGCGGAACCGACGACCGACCCGCTGCGCCAGGTCACGGTCGACCCGACCGATCACCGGTCCCCCCAACCGGCCAGCTCGTCGAGTGCTCGGCCGAACGACCGGGGCGACCGGGTGCTGAGCAGGCCGGCGTCGACCGCTCGAGCGACCGCCGGATCCACCGGGACCGTCGCGCACACCGGCAGGCCGAGGGCCCGGGCCACGTCGTCGGCGTCGAGCGCCCGGCCGTGCTCGGTCACGAGCACCACCCCGTCGGGACGGGCCAGGACTGCATCGCCGAGTGCGACCAGCGATCGTCGCAGGGCCAGGTAGCAGGGCCGGATGACCAGGAACGACGCACCCTCCGCGCTCAGTGCGTCGACGAGCTCGCTGCGCACCGACCCGCACGCCTCGTTCGCGGCGAGGCTCGCCGTGCCGGCGTCGACGACGATCGTCCGCCCATCGGTCGCCAGCGCCTGGGCCAGGTCCTCCGCCCTGGCCGACGGCCAGGACGGTGCGTCGCCGAGGGGTACGAGCGACAGCCCGGCGGAGACCTCGACCTCGAGTCGCCGCAGGGCATCGGCGTCTGAACGGTCCGTCGCGAGCCAATCGGTGACGCCCGGTCCGTCGGGTCGAGCCAGCCCGAGCAACGCCGGTTGGTCACCGGCCAGGTCGACGAGCAGCACGTCGGAACCGGCAGATCCGCTACCCGCCGCTGCCATCGCCGCCGACAGGCCGGCGGCCACCGTCGACGTGCCGGATCCGCCCTTCAGGGACCACAGGGTGAGCAGCAACGTTCGCCTCCCGATTCCGAGCGCGGGCGAAGGTCGCCGGCGACACGTGGAAGGGGAAGGTGGAGCGGCGCCACGACGACGGCACCTCGTCCGACGACGACTCTACGTGGGAGCGCCGACGATGTGCACCGGGGACCGCGGCCCGGTCCGGCGGCGGTGCGCCTGCGTCAGACGAGCAGGAGGTCGCGGGCGCTGCGCTCGCTCGACGGGTGGCGGAGCTTCGACATCGCCCGCACCTCGATCTGACGGATGCGCTCGCGGGTGAGGTCGAAGCGCTCGCCGACCTCCTCCAGCGTCCTGGGTTCGCCGCGGTCGAGGCCGTAGCGGAGTCGCAGCACCTCGCGTTCGCGCTCGTCGAGCACCGACAGGACGTCCTCGAGGAGGTGGGGGACCATGGCGTCGGTCGCCTCCCGGTCCGTGGGAGCCGCCGGATCGGGAACCAGGTCGGCCAGCACGGCGTCGGCGTCGTCGCGGATCGGCTCGTCGAGCGACAGCGGCTCCGCCGCGTAGAGGAGGGTCTCCAGCACCTTCTCCTCCGGCAGGTCGACCTCGACGGCGAGCTCCGCCGTGCTCGGCAGACGACCGAGCTCCAGCTCCATGCGGGCGCGGGTGCGCTGCACCCGCATCATCGTGTCGCTGGCGTGGACGGGGATCCGGATGGTTCGACCGGTGTTGGCGATGCCGCGGGTGATCGCCTGGCGGATCCACCAGGTGGCGTACGTGGAGAACTTGAAGCCCTTGCGCCAGTCGAACTTCTCCACCGCGTGGATCAGCCCCAGGTTGCCTTCCTGCACCAGGTCCAGCAGCGACACACCCGACGACTGGTACCGCTTGGCGATCGACACCACCAGGCGCAGGTTGGACTGCACGAACTGCTCGGCCGCAGCGTCACCGGAGCGGACGGCGCGACGCAGCTCGCGTCGGCGCGCCGAGGTGAGCCGCGCCCCCGAGTCGAGCTCGCGACGGGCCCCCTCACCCGCCTCCATCGCCTTCGCCAGGCGGGCCTCGTCGTCCTTGCTCAGCAGCTCGTAGCGGCCGATCTCGGAGAGGTACCGGCGCACCAGGTCCTCGTCGTCGCGCTCCACACGCTGGTTCGCCACCTGCACCTCATCGTCCTGGGTCGTCGGCCTGCGTCGTCGTCATCGGCACACTGGGTCCGAAAACCTGAGCGCGACGGCCGACGTGGCCCCTCAGCGGGTGAACCGCACCGAACCGGCGACGAGATCCTCGATGGCCGATCGGTCGGCGGTCGTGCCCGAGAACGCAGCGGTGGCGGCTGCCTGGTCCGAGCGGACCGAGTCGACCAGCAGCGGCAACCAGCGCAACAGCGGCGCGTCGGCCACGGGCGTGCACCGCAGCAGGAGCGCCTCATGCGCGTCGAGGAGTCCCGCTGCGACTGCGGTCCAGGCGGCCAGTTGGACGTGATGGCGGTCGGCACCTTGGACGTCCAGGGCCCCGAGGGCCGTCAACAGGTCGTCGGTGGCCGGCCCCGGGGAGACGACGACGACCGATGCCGGGAGCTCACGGAGCTGCGGCAACCGATCCACGAGGCGCTCCGAACGCCACGAGTGGTGCTGCGCCAGCACGTCGAACAGCACCGTGTCGCTGTCGTCAGCGTCGAGGGCCCACCCTCCGACGACCGCGTGCAGCTCCCGCTCCACGTACGCGAGCGCACCGAGGACCCCCGCACCCGACATCAGGTCCAGCGGCGCGCCGACACCGGACCAGTCCTCAGCGACCACGCCGCCGCGAGGGAAGCCGTCGAGCGGGCTCGGACGATCCACGTCAGCTCCCATCCGGCGGTGCCTCTGCCGCATTCGTGATCGGCAGTCGGCGATCACGACCGAACGCCTTCTGCGAGATCCGGATGCCCGGCGGCGACTGCCGGCGCTTGTACTCGGCCAGGTCGACGAGGCGGGCGATGCGGCGGACCATCCCCTCGTCGTGACCGGAGTCGACCAGCTCCTCGACCGTGCGGTCCCCGTCGACGTAGGCATCGATCAGCGGGTCGAGCACCTCGTAGGGCGGGAGGCTCTGATCGTCGCGCTGGTCCGGCCGGAGCTCGGCGGAGGGTGCCTTGGTGAGGATCTGATCCGGGATGAGGTCGGTGCCGGCCCGCTCGTTGCGCCAACGGCACAGCTCGTAGACCAGGAGCTTGGGCACGTCCTTGATCACCGCCAGCCCTCCGGCGGAGTCGCCGTAGAGCGTGGAGTAGCCGACCGCCGTCTCGCTCTTGTTGCCGGTGGTGAGCACGAGCCAGCCGAACTTGTTCGACAGCGCCATCAGCAGCACGCCTCGGATGCGACTCTGCAGGTTCTCCTCGGTGAGGTCCGGTGGCAGCTCACCGAAGCTGGGGGCCAGCAGACCGACGAACGCGGCGTGGGCCGCTTCGATGGGGATGGTCCGGGCGTCGACGCCCAGGTTCGCCGTCAGTCGCTCCGCGTCGGTGATCGAGTGGTCCGAGGAGTAGCGCGACGGCATCAGCACCACGTGGACCCGCTCCGACCCGAGAGCATCGGTGGCGATCGCTGCGACGAGCGCCGAGTCGATGCCTCCCGACAGGCCCAGCGTGACGTCCGAGAAGCCGTTCTTGACCACGTAGTCCCGAGTGCCCAGCACCAGCGCGTCCCACACCTCCTCGGGGCCGCTGGCCGACGGCTGCACGACCTCGGGAGCGTCCGCCCGCGCCGCGACCGATGCCTGGTCGGGTGCGTCGGTGACCGCGACGACGGCCAGTCGGTCGACACCCGACGACGAGGACGCGGGCGAGGCCGGTCCGACCGTCACGTCGAGGACGACCTCGGCCGGCGCGAAACGTGGTGCCCGGGCGAGGACGGCGCCCCGGTCGACGACGACCGATCCGCCGTCGAAGACCAGCTCGTCCTGGCCGCCGACCAGGTTGAGGTAGACGATCGGCACGCCGGCCTGGGCCTGGCGCTCGCGCAGCATCGCCTCCCGCAGCTCCTGCTTGCCCGCGTGGAACGGCGACGCGTTGATGTTGAGCACCACCTGCGCGCCACGATGCGCCGCCTGCACCGCAGGTCCGTCCGAGACCCAGACGTCCTCGCACACGGTCACGGCGCAGGTCACGCCGCCGATGCGGTACAGGGGCTGATCCGCGCCGCCGGGATCGAAGTACCGCTTCTCGTCGAACACGCCGTAGTTGGGCAGGGCCTGCTTGCGGTAGCTGCCGACGACGGCGCCGTCAGCCAGCACGGCCGCGGCGTTCCACGGCCCGTCGGTGCCATCGTGGGGATCGGCTCCCGGGCGGCGCTGGCCGTCGACCCAGCCGACGACGGCGACGCAGCGCCCGGTCACCTGTCGAGCGAGCGCTGGGAGCGCCTCGGCTCCGTCGGCCACGAACCCGGCCTTGAGCAGTAGGTCCTCGGGTGGGTAGCCGCAGATGGCGAGCTCGGGGAAGAGCGCGACGTCGCATCCGGCGTCGTCCGCTCGGCGGTAGGCGTGTGCCATCGCGTCGACGTTGCTGGCGAACCCCCCGACTCGCAGGTCGAGTTGGCACAACGCGACTCGGATCGTCGAAGGCCCGGTCGTCACGACCGGATGGTACCCATCCCGCTGCCCATCCCGGACAGGGGAGCGACGGACCGACTCGAGCCGGTCCGTCGCTCCAGGCCGGTCCGGTCAGGCCGACGCCGCCGAGCAGACCGTGTTGGTCATCAGGCGGGTCACGACGTAGGGGTCGATGTTGGCGTTCGGGCGACGGTCCTCGATGTAGCCCTTGCCGTCCTTGGCCACCTGCCACGGGATGCGGATGGACGCACCGCGGTCCGACACGCCGTAGCGGAACTCGGAGTGATGCGCGGTCTCGTGGAGTCCGGTGAGCCGCTCCTCGTAGCCGTGGCCGTAGCCGGCCAGGTGCTCGTCGACCTTGCCCGGGGCACCGATCGCCTCGCAGGCGGCGATGATCGGGTCGTAGCTCTCCCGCATCTGGTTGGTGGAGAAGTTGGTGTGGCAGCCGGCGCCGTTCCAGTCGCCCTTGATCGGCTTGGCCGAGATCGACGCGTTCACTCCGAAGTCCTCGGAGATCCGGTAGAGGAGGTAGCGGGCCATCCAGAGCTCGTCGGCCACCTCCACCGTGCCGGACGGGCCCACCTGGAACTCCCACTGGCCCAACATGACCTCGGCGTTGGTGCCGGAGATGTTGATCCCCGCCTCCATGCACGCGGTGGTGTGGGCTTCGACGATCTCACGACCGGCGATCTCCACGGCACCGACGCCGCAGTAGTACGGGCCCTGCGGCGCGGGGTAGTAGTAGCCCTCCTGCGGCCAGCCGAGCGGGCGGCCGTCCTTGAAGAACGTGTACTCCTGCTCGATGCCGAACAGCGGCTCGAAGCTGGCGTACTTCTCCGCGACTTCGACGCACGCGGCGCGGGTGTTGCTGGAGTGCGGCGCCATGGTGTCGGGCAGGAGGACCTCGCAGAGCACCAGGACGTCGTTGCCACCACGGGTGGGGTCCGGGGTGGTGAACACGGGGTTGAGCACGCAGTCGGACGCCGCTCCCTCCGCCTGGTTGGTCGATGAGCCGTCGAAGCCCCAGATGCCCGGCTCGGCGCCGTCGGCGAGGATCTTGGTCTTGGATCGCATCAGCGGCGTCGGCTCCGTGCCGTCGATCCAGATGTATTCAGCCCGATATGCCACGTTCGCATCCTTCGTTGTGATCACCGGCCACGCCGACCTGACGTGACGGCCCTGCTGCGGCTCGACGACCGGGGGGACCGTCGCCTGAGTCGCTCACCATCTTCGTTGGCTCGCCATCTTGGTGGCGGGTCGGGTCCGATCCCACCGGAACCGACCTCCGCCAGGTTGCCCGGGGGCGTTTTCGGTCCCGTTGCCCAATTGTGAACGGCGTGTGAACACGGCGCCGCCCGCAGGGAGGAGCCCTGGAACGCCTGGTACCACCGCGGGGATCGACGACCGGGTCGACCGTGAAAGGGCGTCCGAGCACGCCCGGTGACAGGATGGAGCGCCCTATGGACCACCAAC
>JAPXRJ010000035.1:0-20014 GCA_033813615.1 Microthrixaceae bacterium
GCCCACAGCCGTCGATAGGCGACGGCAGCCAGGTTGAGCGGCGAGGCCAGCACCGCTGGGACCTGCTCCATGCCCATCCGCTCGACCGACGCGGAGACCGGTACGGCGGTGAGGCCGAAGCGCGGGTCCGAGCGGACCTGCGCCGTGATCTGGCGGTGCAGCACCTTGCGGTCGTCGAGCATCGACATGAAGGCCAGCAGCGGAAGCCCGGGCCGGTGCTCGTCGACGAACTCCTGCAGCTGGTCGAGGCTCCGAACCGACAGCGGAGCGGGAACGACCGGAGCGAGCACCAGGTCGCTGGCCGCCACGACCGACTCGGCGACGACCCCGAGCCCGGGAGCGCAGTCCAGGATGACCACGTCATAGGTGCGCTCCAGCGGACGGAGCAGCTTTCGGATGACCCGGTCCGGCCACCGCCGAGCAGCGAGCACCGTGTCGACGACGCGGAACGACGGGTCAGCGGGGAGCAGGTCGAGTCGGACGTGGTCGGTCGAGCGGATGTAGGTGTCGAGGCCACGCTTTCCGCCGAGCAACCGCACCGCACCGCCCTTGACCCGGGCCCTGGCGCGGTAGCAGTGGGTGGCCGCACCCTGGGGGTCGAGGTCCCACAGCAGGGTGCGGTAACCGGCGGCGGACGCGAGCATGGCCAGGTTCACGGCCGCGGCGGTCTTGCCGACCCCACCCTTTGCACCCGCGACGGCGACGACCCTCATCCTCTGCTCCCTGCTCGCTCAGATCCCTGCTCGCTCAGAGCTCCCCGGTCGACCCGGGCGAGCTTCTGCAGCCCGGAGCGACGTGCTCCCCAGCGCGCACCATTCAACCCCACGCGCCGACCCGCTGCGACGATGCCGGCAACGGGCGGTGCAACGGCCGGACCAAGCGCCGGAACAGGCGCCGGAACAGGCGCCGGAGCACGCGCCGGTGCAGACGCCACCGACGGGCGGGCGAACGGACCCGTAGTCTCGCGGCAGTGTCCTCCGTCACCGACCACCTGCGGCGCATCGGGCTCCTCTCCGGGTGCTCGGATTCGGACCTCGCCCTACTCGGCCGCGCTGCCGATGAGGTGTCGCTGCAATCGGGATCCGAGCTGACCCGCCAGGGCGACATCGGCCGCGAGGCGTTCGTGCTGCTCGCCGGGCGGGCCGAGGTCGTTCGGGACGGCACGACGGTCGCGCACCTCGGCCCCGGCGACGTCATCGGCGAGCTGTCCCTGCTCGACGGCGGACCGCGCTCCGCAACCGTCGTCGCCCAGACCGACGTCGACGTGCTGGTGCTGAGCCGACCCGCGTTCGCCGCCGTGCTCGACGAGATCCCGACGCTGGCGCATCGCCTGCTCGTCGCGCTGGCCCGCCGCCTGCGTGCGGCCGAGGACGACCCGCCCGGCGGCTGAGGCCGCGAGCTCTGTTCCTGGCGTGGTTCCTGTCGTGGCCGCGCAGAAACGCGCGGAAGCAGGGACAAGAGAAGCAGAAACGCGCGGAAGCAGGGACAAGAGCTGGTGGGTGAACAGGTGGGTGGGTGGGTTGGGCGCGGCAGCGACGCCTGACGACCCGTCAGGACTTCACCGGTCCGAGGACGTGCCGACTAGGTTCGAGCGCGTCTATGAGCGCCACCGACACCTCCCACGACGCCGACACCGACGACACCGACGACGCCCCGGTGCCCGGGCCCAAGCGCCTGCAACCGCACCAGATCTCGATCCTCATCGGCATCGTGATCGCGCTGATCACCGTCGGCTCGGGAATCGCCGCGTCGACCCTGCAGTTCCACGACGACGCCAGGATCCAGCGCGTCGTGTTCGGGGGCATCCCGGGAGCGCTCAAGTTCGCGTTCTACGTGATCATCCCGATCATGTTCATCATCGGTTCGGTGATGTTCGCCAACCGCATCCGCAACTGGGAGCGTGGCGGCCCGGACCGGCGCACGATCACCCCCAAGAACGCCAAGCGGCGCATGGAGCGGTTGCGGTCCGGCCTCTACATGCAGACCCTGCTGCGGGACCCCGCCGCCGGGATCATGCACTCGATGATCTACTTCGGCTTCCTCGTCCTGCTGGCGGTGACGTCGATCCTGGAGATCAACCACCAGCTGCCCGAGGGCCTCAAGTTCCTCAACGGCAAGGTCTACGAGGGCTTCGCCTTCATCGGCGACCTCGGCGGTGCGGTGTTCCTCATCGGCGTCACGTGGGCGATCGTGCGGCGCTACATCCAGCGCCCGTACCGCATCCGCATCAAGTCCAAGCCGGAGCACGCTGTCATCCTGGGTGTCCTGTTCGCCATCGGTGTGACCGGCTTCCTGGCCGAGGGGTTCCGCATCGCCGAGGACGACATGCCGAACTTCGAGAAGTGGAGCTTCATCGGCTACCCGCTCGCCTTGGCGTTCGAGAACCTGTCCGACCTCGGCACCTGGCACCAGGTCGCCTGGACGATCCACGTCCTCACCTTCGTGGCGTTCCTGATCATCCTGCCGGTGACGATGCTGCGCCACATCTTCACGTCGCCGCTGAACATGTACCTGTCGGAGAAGGACCGCCCCAAGGGCGCCATGAAGGCCATGCCGAACCTGATGGAGACCGAGCTCGAGAGCTTCGGTGCCTACCGGGTCGAGGACTTCACCTGGAAGCAGCTGCTCGACACCGACGCCTGCACCATGTGCGGACGTTGCACCTCGGTCTGTCCGGCGCACGCCACCGGCAAGCCGCTCGACCCCCGGGAGATCGTGCTGAAGACCGGTGAGGTCATGGCCGCCACCGGCAACCCGGTCGTGTCGCCCCCGATCGGCGTCGACTCCGAGATCAAGGTCGAGGCCAACCTGCTGTTCGAGCGGATCACCACCGAGGAGGTGTGGTCCTGCACCTCGTGCAAGGCGTGCGACGAGATCTGCCCGGTCAACATCGAGATCCTCGACAAGATCCTGGACATGCGTCGCTACCTGACGCTGATGGAGTCGGACTTCCCCACCGAGCTCGGCACCGCGTTCCGCTCGATGGAGAACTCGTCCAACCCGTGGGGCATGAGCCAGGGCGAGCGCGGCGACTGGGCCAAGGACCTCGACGGCATCGAGATCATCGACGGCTCGGACCCGATGACCGCCGAGTACCTCTACTGGGTCGGCTGCGCCGGGTCCTTCGACGACAAGAACAAGAAGGTCACCCAGGCCATGGCCAAGCTGCTGCAGCGGGCCGACATCAGCTTCGCCATCCTCGGCCCGTCGGAGAACTGCACCGGCGATCCGGCCCGCCGTTCGGGCAACGAGTACATCTTCCAGATGCTCGCCATGCAGAACATCGAGACGCTCGACGGCATGGGCGTCCGCAAGATCATCACGCAGTGCCCCCACTGCTTCAACACCCTCAAGAACGAGTACCCGCAGCTCGGTGGTCACTACGAGGTCGTGCACCACAGCCAGTTCCTGGAGGAGCTGATCGACACCGGTCGACTGGACCTGTCGGGCGCCAAGCTCGAGGAGCGCGTCGTGTACCACGACTCGTGCTACCTCGGCCGCCACAACGACGTGTACATGGCGCCGCGCAACGTGATCGGCCGGCTCGCCGGCATCGAGATCGTCGAGGCCGGGCGTTCGGGCACCAAGGGCATGTGCTGCGGCGCCGGCGGTGCCCGCATGTGGATGGAGGAGCACATCGGCAAGCAGGTGAACGTCGAGCGCTCCCAGGAGCTCATCGCCACCGGCGCGAGCCGCATCGCCACGGCGTGCCCCTTCTGCTACGTGATGATCGACGACGGCGTGAAGGCCCAGGGCGTCGAGGACGACGAGATCAAGGTCGGCGATCTGGCCATGCACGTGCTCGAAGCCATCGAGAACGCCGAGCCGCTGGCCCAGCCACCGCTCGCGCTCGACGCCGACGGCTGACCCGCTCGACCTTCTGACGAAGTCGCTCGCGCGCTGAACTCGGCGCGGAACCGCCCGCCACGGGCGTTTCCGCGCCACGAACGCGACCCACACGGGATGTGGAGGCCCGGCGGGCTCATGAGGCCGGCCTGAGCAGCGTCGCCCGCTCTGCGTAGGCGGCGAGGAGGTCCGCGACCACCTCGTCGGCGATGTCGCGAACCTCCTCGTCGAGCACCCTCAGCGTCTGCCAACCCACGGCGGCCGCCTGGCGATCCCGGCGACGATCACGGGCCATGTCCTGCTCGCGTGCATGCCAGGACCGACCGTCGATCTCCAGGATCAGCTTGATGTCCGGCCAGGCCCGGTCGACGAACTCACGTCGGCTGCCGGTGCCGACGATCAGCTCCGGAAGCGGGTACTCCGCCTCCGGCGATGGCAGCCCGCTCGACGCCAGGAGCTCGTCGGCGGTCCTTTCCAGCAGGCTGCGATGGCGACCTTCGGTCGGCGCCCGGGCATCGAGCAGCCCGGTGAGGTCGCCGATCCGTCTCCGCCCCCGTCGGTTGATCTGACGAACCACACGGGCGATCCGACCGATCGAGGTGCGTCGAGTCGTCACCGTCAGGTGGTCGAGCAACCACTCGAGGCGGACTCTCGACACGACGCCCGCAAGGTCGACCAGGGCCCGCTCCACGGTCGTCGTCGCGATGCCGTCGACCACCACGACGTGCTCCGGCAACAGGTCGCGCACGCGGTGCACCCGGACCCCGTCGAGGATGTGCTGCGCGGCGGGCGCTGCGGACACAGCCACGGCGAACTCGACGTGACGGACGCCGTGGAGGAACAGCGACGACTCGTGGCTCGGAACCGCACCGTGACCGACGGCGAGCACCGCCGCACGGATGCGCCCACGCCGTGGCACCGCACCGCTGCCGACCCAGAACACCGAGGGGTGGAGCCGCCGCAGGACGCCCGTTCGCTCAGCGTCACGAAGCTGCTTGCGGGAGATTCCGACGTCGCCGGCCTGCGCTGCGGAGAACACACCTCCAGCGGGTGCCGCCATCTCGATGAGGCTGGCGAGGGACTGCGAACGCATCCGACGACCACACCACGAGGGCTGCTCGCCTGACAACGGGGACCGCGACCCGCTGCGACGCGGCGTGACGGGCGAGACGCGTCGAACTCGGCGCGGAACCGCCCGCCACGGGCACTTCCGCGCCACGAACCGATCCGCCCCGCGTCCTGCGGACGGATCGGCTGGGCGCGGTCAGTCGAAGTTCTTCCAGTACTGACTGGGGGTCGGGCCGACCTGACCGGAGTACTTGGAGCCCAGCGCTCCCGATCCGTAGGGGTGCTCCGCCGGACCGTCCATCCGCAGGAACGAGATCTGACCGACCTTCATGCCCGGGTACAGCGTGATCGGCAGCGTGGCGACGTTCGAGAGCTCCAAGGTGATGTGGCCCTCGAAGCCGGCGTCGACGAAGCCGGCGGTCGAGTGGATGACCAAGCCCAGCCGGGCAAGGGAGGACTTGCCCTCGATGCGGGCGACGAGGTCGTCGGGGATGCGCACCCGCTCGGAGGTGGACCCGAGCACGAACTCGCCAGGGTGCAGGATGAACGGCTGGTCCTCGTCCATGCGGACCAGCTCCGTCAGGTCGGTGAGGTCCTGCTTCACGTCGATCACCGGACGGGTGTGGCTGCGGAACACGAGGAACCGGTCGTCGAGGCGCACGTCGATCGAGCTCGGCTGCACCATCGCCGGGTCGTACGGTTCGACTCCGATGCGCCCGGACTCGATCTCGGCTCGGATGGTCCGGTCGGAGAGGATCACGGGCGGAACGGTAGCCGTGCCGGCACTTCGGCCCATCCGCCCATGCCGGCAGGTCGCGGCATCGGGCTAGGGTGATCACCCGCTGGGCCGGACCGAGCGCCTCCCGTCATGGTGTCCGATCGCTCTGGTCAGCAGGTTACGCGGGTGTAGTTCAATGGTAGAACATCAGCTTCCCAAGCTGAATACGGGAGTTCGATTCTCCTCACCCGCTCTGGTGCGAGACCCCTGCTACTGCAGGGGTTTCGTCGTTCCCGGGTGTCGGCGCCAGAGCAACTGAGTCGCCGATGTTGCACAAGTGTTGCACACCAGTTGGTCCGCTGATCCCTACCGACCGGGCCCGGCAGCGGATCACCTGTCGATCGATCGAGCCGCCGGTCGGGCCGAGCTCACCCTGTCGTTCGCGCAGGAGCAGTGGCATGAGTCGGACCTCAATCCCAGTTTCGGCCGCCGAACTTGGAATTGGAGACCCGAAATCCAACTCTCGGAAGACCGGCGTGCTCACAGAGCAGGCGGCCGGAACACGTCGAGCTTTGCGGCGATCTCGGCGTCACGGGCCTGTGCAGCGTGCTGGTAGCGGAGCGCAGCGTCGTGGGTGGAATGGCCGAGTCGGGCCATCAGTTCCTTGGTGGTGGCACCCGTCCACGCAGCCATCGTGCCGCCCGCGTGGCGGAGATCGTGCAGGGTGAACTGGGTGAGCCCAGTCGCCCGCCGGGCTTCGTCGAAGCACGCCTGCAGCGACACGGTCCCGAGTGGTCCGCCGCGTTCGCCGACGAAGACGGGCGAGGTCGGGTTCGCGGCGGTCCAGGTCGCGAGGTGCTCCTGCAGTGCCTCGACGACGAACGGCGGCAGGCTGATCGTTCGCAAGCCCGCCGCGCTCTTCGGGGCCGTCACCTTGCGTGTGCCGTCCTTGAGGTAGACGGCTTGACGCTGCACTGACAACTGGCCCGCGGCAACGTCGACGTCGCGGCGCTCCAGTCCGAACAGCTCTCCTCGACGCAAAGCACCGAACGCGGCGACCAGGACGAGGGCCCTGAGGTGCGGGCGGATCGCCCCGGCAAGTTGGTGGATCTGCTCCGCTGTCGCTAACGGCCGCTCGCCCGAGTGCTCCCGGCCAGCACCGCTGATGACGCACGGATTGCGGGCGATCACCGCGTCACTGACGGCCACGTTCAGGATGGCCCGTAGGAGTCGGTAGGCCTTGGCCGACTGAAGCTCGGACGAGTCGCTGCGAACACGGCTGAGCCAGGCCCGGACGGCCTCGGTGGTGATCGAGCCGATCGGTACCTCCCCGAAGGTGGGGAGAATGAACCGGTCAAGGAGGTTGCGGTACAGCTCGAGCGTCTTCGGTGCGAGAGGCCGGGGACGGTCCGTCAGGAATAACTCCGCCCGACCGGCCAGAAGCGCACGACCGGCAGACGGATCGACCCATCCGCCGTTGCTCTGCGACGTGAGCTGGTTCCGCTCCCAACGCTCGGCGGCCTTCCTGGTCGTGAACGTCTCGCTGTACTGGCTTCCGTCCGGTCGGCGGAGCCGGACCTGCCACCTCGGCTTGCCGTCCGCATAGGCCTGCCCTGTGCTGTTCGTCTCCCGACGCGTGATCGCCACGACTACCGCCCCTCGATGCGAGATGGAGAGGCCGTGAACGACGGCGATACGGCGCTCACGCTACAGACCTGCCCCGACGTCGGGCTCGGTGTCGTGGTCGATGCCGAGGCGTTGGGCCCGGGTCTGTTGGAGTGCGTGGGTGAGCACGTCGAGCGGGTCGCGCTCGGTGCGGAGGTGTTTGGGGATGTGGGCGTCGGGATCGGGTGCTGTGGAGACGGCGTAGATGCGGTTCGACTCCCGTCCCCGTGAGAGTCCGACGTAGCCGGACTCTCGGTAGAGCTCGTCGCTGCCGAGCAGGAGGGCGTGGTCACACGTGATGCCCTGGGCCTTGTGGATGGTGATGGCGTAGCCGTGACGAATATGCCGTTCGTCGAGGTACTCAGCCGGTAGCTGCCATGTCCCGTCGGGGGTGTCGATCGTGAGGGTGCGGTGTCGGTGGTCGATGTGGGTGATGTCGCCGACGGTGCCGTTGCGGACACCGAGTCGGCGGTCGTTGCGGAGGCAGACCACCCGGTCACCGATCCGGAAAGGCCGGCCATCGAGGCGGAGCGCCTCGCCGTGGAGGTGGCCGTGCTCGGCCATGAGCTGGTGCGCTCGCCGGTTGAGGTCGTCGACGTCGCTGTTGCGGCTCGCCATCATCACCGCGGACGCCCCACTGCTGTGGTGGTCGAACCAGTCGTCGGCCATGCGTTGGCGGACCAGGTCGGCGTTGTGGCCGACCACCACACCATCGTTCGCGGTCATGCGTTCGAGCGCTGCGTCGACGCGGCCGTGGGCCAGGTCGCTGATCGTGTCGCGCTCCCACCCGACGCGCTGGCGCCGGTTCTCGGCCAGCGTGTGCACGACGTGGTGCTGCGTGAGGTGGCGGAGGAACCCGCCGGCCTCGATCTCGGGCAACTGCTTCGGGTCGCCGACCAGGATCACTTTGGCGCCCGCGTTCGCCGCCTGGTCGAGCAGCGGTGCAAGGGTCCGGGTGCCGACCATGCCCGCCTCGTCGATAGCGAGCACGCTGCGCGGACCGAGCGTCCGCTCACGCTGGTCGAGTTGGAGTCGGAGCCGGGCGATGGTCATCGACTCGATCCCGGAGCCCTGTTCGAGCCCGTGGGCCGCGGAGGCGGACAGGGCGCACCCGACCGTCGTGTACCCGCTGCGCTGGAACGTGTCGCGGATCGAGTCGAGACAGAAGGTCTTGCCGGTCCCCGGCCCGGCAACGATCACGCTCACCGCGTCGGTGGTGCGGCACACCCCGCTGATCAGCTCCCGCTGCTCAGCCGACAGCGACGGTCGTTCCTGGAACACCGACCAGACGATCGACGGCATCACCTCCGGCGAGCGCTCCCCCAGCCTACGGGCAGCGACCTGGTCGGCGAGGCGTTGTTCGAGAGCGAGCAGCTCGGTCGTCGAGTAGCACTCGCCCTTCACCGGGTCCGGGCCGAGGGCCACGACCTCGACCCGGTCGAGATACCGATCCGCCGCTTCCTCGAACCAGGCTGCCGGTGGTCCTGGTGGTAGGTGGTCGACGAGGTGCTGAATGACGAGGCGGCGGTCGAACGTCGACGCATGAGCCGTCAACCCGACCGGTGACGACATCGTCTCGAATGCGACGTCAACGGGGTGGTCAGACGGTTGGTCACCCCTGACCAGCGGGAGTTCAGCGGTTTGGCCAGGGGTGACCACGGGGAAGTCAGTGCTGTGTTGACCGGTCAACGCGGCAGGGCACGCCGCCCGAAGATCGCCCTGGGTCCAGCCGATCTCGGCGGCTTCGGCGCGCCACCGGCCGCGCAACTCATCGGTGTGCTCGACCCGACCACTCTTCGCCTGGCGGGTGTCCAGCGCCGACACCTCGGCCGCCTTCGCGGAGGTGAGCCCCCACTCGGCCATCCGGTCCTCGATCGCGCCGCGCCGCTTCGAGAACAGGTCGCGCACCTCGACATCGACGCCCTCGATGTCGGCGAGCCCGTTGACGACGGGACTCCAGCGGACGCCGAGGCGTTCGGCCAGCTCGTGGCGCAACTGGGCGTCGTAGACGTACCCGGCGGTCTTCATATGGACCAACAACCCGCGACCGTCCAACGTCCGCCATCGTCCGTCCGGCGTGCGGACCGAGTTCGCGACCAGGACATGGGTGTGCAGGTGCGGGTCGCCGTCACGCGACGTGCGATGCCGGAACCCGGCAGCGACCAACCCGTCCGCCCTGACACGGGTCCTGCCGCCCCGTCCGGTGCGGGTGAAACCCGCCCACTCCTCCACGTAGCGGAGCCCGACCTGCATCGCCGCCTCATGCGCCGCCACCACCACCTCTGCGATCTCCGGATCGGCCAGGCCCCACAGGACGCTGACGGACTTCGGCGCACGGAACGTCAGATTCCAGCCCGGCACCAACCGACCCGCCCCGTGATGCAACCCCTCGCCCGACCGAGGATCGGCACCGAGCAGCACCGCTCGCAGATCATCGGGATCCACTCGGCCCTCGAGACCGAGCAGCGCTGACGAGGCGACCCACTCGCCCGGCGCCTCGCCCGCGCCGGCGTAGTAGTCCTCCACGCCGGCCACGACCTGATCCAGGTAGTAGCCCTCCGACCCCGCTCCCAGCCGGTGCACGCTCAACACGCCCGGACTCCGCCGACGGCTGCACCCTGCTCAATGGCTCGCGCTTGTTCCACACCCCCCTAAGCGCGAGTCAACGACTTACCGAGCGGAGAAATCGTTGCCGTCGAGACATCCGTCGAGCGCGTGGTCAGGGTCGGGGTCACCCCGGGTGCATCTCTGTGACCCCTCTCGGTCAGGCGCGGTCTCGCTGGTAGTCCGTGACGCTCTCCCGGCCCATCGCCAGGTCGGCCGCCACCGCAGCCAGCAGGGCCGGCACGACGTAGCCGGGCCGACCGCTCGTCTCGGCGACGAACATGACGGCGGCGAGTGGCACCTGGTACCCGGCTCCCAACACTGCGGCCACACCGAGGATGGGAAAGAGTCCCGAGCCGCCCAGGCCGACGATGGCACCGGTGACCCGTCCGAGCAGGCCGCCGAGCACGACGAGGGGCACGAAGTACCCGCCGACGCCTCCACCCGCGGTGGTGGCGACGACGCCGACGAAGCGGATCGCCAGCATGGCCACGATCACGCCGATGGCGAGCTTCGGGTCCTCCAGCCAGTCCAGGACCAGGTAGCCGGGACCGACCCCGAGCGGCCGATCCGTCAGCGCGTACGCGGCCCAGGCCGCGCCGGCGAGCGCGGCCGCTGCGAGCGGCAGCCGGAGGAGCACACCGGTCGACGCGGCCCAGTGCTTGGCCCACCGGATGGACCGTGCGATCAGTCGGGCGAACAGTCCGCCGGCGACACCTAGCAGCAGTGCCCCGCCCAGATCCCGAACGTCGAACGGCGGATTGCCGGCCACGGGGAAGAGTCGCGCTGTCCCAGCGAAGAAGACCAGCGCGACGTACCCCGACGCTGCGCCCACCAGGGCCGGGAGGAGCTGGTGGCGGGCCATGTCCGACTTGTAGGGCACTTCCAGTGCGAACACGGCCCCAGTTGCCGGGGCCTTGAACACCGCGGCGACCGCAGCCGCGGCTCCGGCGACCAGGAGTGCCTGGTGGTCCACCAGCATCCGCCGGGCGAGACGGCGTGCGGTGCCGTCCGCGGCCCCTGCGCCCAGCAGGACGGCAGGGCCCTCGAGTCCGAGGGATCCACCGAAGCCGAGCGTGGCCACCGCCGCCGCCATGCGGATCGCCACCTGTCGACCGGGGATCCGGCGGCCTTCCTGGTGGATGCTGAGCAGGTACTCGTCCGCCGTGGACCGGGAGCGGGGCTTCGGCCCGAGCCGGAGCGCCACGGCCGCCAGCACCAGTCCGACGGCCGGGCCAAGAACCATGAAGCCGACCGGCGCCGCCCGGACCTCGTCCAACAGGAACGTCACCATTCGTTCGAAGACGTACACGCCGAGGCCGACGCAGACGCCCAGCACCGCGGAGACCGGGAGCGTCCGATCCCGCAGGCTGGCTCGCCACCCGGTCGTCAACGGACCCTGCCGTGCCAGCCACGTGTCTGGGAGGCGGGCGCCGTGGGCGGGCTCACCTTGCGGGACCGAATCCGGTCAGCATGGCGTTCAGGCCGATGAGGAATCGACGCTCCGTGACGAAGCCACGGATGGCGTCGGTGACCGGATCGGACTCGTCCGTGGTCGGGGGGCCGCCGCGCTCGCGTGCGGACTCGAGGGCGCAGAACCCGATCGCGTAGGTGTGGGCGGCGGCGTAGACGTCGGTGGACGTTTCGTCATCGAACCCGGCGTGGTGCAGCACCCCGAGTGCTGCGGCGACCCGCGCCCGCGCGGCTGGTGTGGTGACCGGCCGGCGCGTGAACAGCTCCAACAGGTCGGGCTCGGAGCGCAGGACCTGGCGCAAGGACGTCGCCATCTCGATGAGATACTGGCGCCAGTCGCCGGTCGATGACGGGAGACCGGCTTCGGAAAGCCGGACGTCGGCCACGACCGCTAGGAGATCGTCCTTGCCCTTGACGTGGTGGTAGAGGGCCATAGGGGTCACGCCCAGTGCCCCAGCCAGGCGGCGAAGACTGAGTGAGCCGACTCCCTCCGTGTCGACCAGGGCCAGGGTGGCGTCTTCGATCAGGCCGCGATTGAGTGCCCGTGTCTTCTTCGTCCCTGAGGTCACCATCCAGAGTATACGCGTACATTTGGACCGTCCGTACGCGTATACTGAGCGAGTGATTGAACACGCTGGCTCCGATGGCGAGGGGCGTGAGCGGTCCCAACGAACTTCGGTGCCCTTGCGGGTCCGGGCGACCGTGGCGTTCGGTCTGGTGTCGCTCATGCTGGCAGGCGCCTTCGGGGTCGTCACGCACGTTCTCGTCCGCTCCTGGGCGATCGCAGATCGTGAGAACGCCGCGGTGCGCCAGGCATACACGAACGCCCGTCTGGTGCGGAACCGCCTCCGCTCTCCCGGAACGGACATCCCGGCCCTCCTGTCGGGTCTCCAGTTCACGGGCACCGGAGTTGCACTGATACAGCGGCAAGGGCGCTGGTACACGAGTTCGGTCGACGCCGATCGCTCCGGATTGACACCTTCGCTGCGAGCCGAGGTCGGCGATGGGCGAGCCGCCAGGCAGGTTGTTCGGGGTCAAGGGGGCCCATCACTCCTGATCGGCGTACCCATCGCCGAAGCATCGGCGGATTTCTACGTGATCGAGTCCCTCCAAGACCTGGAGAGCACTCTGGCCGGTCTCCGGACTGCGTTCTTGGCCGGGACCGCTGTTGCGGCAGCCGTCGGTGCCACGACCGGAGCGCTCATCAGCCGGCGTGTCCTCCGGCCGTTGACGGAGACATCCCGCACCGCCACGCTGATTGCGTCAGGCGAATCCGCCGCCCGTCTCCCCGCGACGAACGATCCCGACCTTGAACCGCTCACAACATCGTTCAACGACATGGTCGACCGCCTCGTCGCCCGGGCCCGACGCGAGGCTCGTTTCGCCTCCGATGTGAGCCACGACCTACGCGGACCCCTGGCAACGCTGTCGGCCGCAGTGTCAGTCATCAAAAGACGACGAGATCAGGTGCCGGAGACAGCCCGCGCCGCCATCGATGCACTCGACGACCAGGTGGAGTCGTTCAACCGGCTGGTCGTCGACCTGCTGGAGATCTCACGCTTTGAGGCCGGAACGGCGGTGCTCGACCGGCGCAACGTCGACCTCGAAGAGTTCGTCCGGGTTGTGCTTCGAGACTCCGAGGCGCACCATGACATCCCGATCGACACGGCCGCTGCGTCGTCGATGAGGGCCGAGATCGACCCCAGGCGGATCCAGCAGGTGCTGCTGAATCTCCTGGACAACGCCGACCGATACGCCGGAGGAGCAACGCGCATCGAGATCACACGTCCCGCAACCGGGCGCGTGTCGATTGCAGTCGAAGATCGTGGGCCCGGGGTCCCAAGCGACCTCCGAGACGCGATCTTCGACCGCTATGAACGTGGACCTGCGGCCCAGGATCCCGAGATGCCGGACGGTACCGGTCTCGGACTGGCACTCGCGGCCCAGCACGTGGCGCTCCATCACGGGTCGATCCACGTGGAGCCAAACTCCGGCGGGGGCTCGCGATTCGTGATTGAACTGCCAGAGGACGCGTGATGCGCCGGCTACAGCGACGGGTGCCGGCCCTGCTCAGCGTGCTGGCTGTCGCCGGGGGAGCTGGGGGCTGCGGCGTCACGGCTGACACCAACGCCCGCGCCGACGCCGACGACAACCTGCCGGCCGGACTCCTCGAGACCACCACGACGATCAACTCCTCCGGATCAGCACCCACCGAACGGGTGTCGGTCTGTCTGGTCGCGCCCGACGGCGCCCTCGTCCAGACCGCTCGCCCGACAACCGCTCCAGCCACACCCGCGACGGCGCTCACATCCATCTCGAACCCGCTGGAACCCTCCGAGTTCCGCGCCGGTCTGTCGACAGCGCTCTCCGCAGATACGCGCCCATCGACCTCGGTCAGCGGCGGCCTCGCAACCGTCAAGCTCCCCCCCGGCTTTCCCGAGGCGTCGGCGACTGACCAGCTCGCCGCCGTCGCCCAGATCGTCTGCACCCTGACCGCACAGCCAGGAATCGGTCAGGTCGGTTTCGAGATCAACGGATCGATCATCGAGGTTCCTCGTGGCGACGGATCCACCACGTCCGACCCCGTCTCCAGACAGGACTACCCGGCCACGATCCCCCAGTAGAGCGTGACGACCCGGCCACGGAGCACCTTCACCCCCGGGGATGCGGTTCACCAAGGCGTCCGAAGCCAGGCCTGGAGCAGAACGGTGACGAACAACTGTGCACCCAGCCAGCAGCGACGCGCCGTTCGACCCCGGACGGCGGAGGTGGCCAGCAGGATGAAGGGCACAAGCGGTAGCCAGATGCGCTCGACCTCGCCCTTGGACAGACCCGAGAGGTCGGCCACGGCGAGCCCCGCCGTCGCAGGATCGGAGCGGGCCTTCACCGTGGACGACCCTCCGGAACATGCCGCAGCACGCAGCCGAACCGCCGATCGCGTGTGTCGAGGGGTGGAGCGCCTCCGCGGCGTGGCGCGGCGTCCGGGTGTCCGACGTGCTGGCGGCGGCGGGAGCGACGCCGTCGGCCGTCACCACCGTCCGTTCCGCGCAGCGGTCCGGGCCCTATCGATCGCGACGTGGCCCTGCCGGTCGGCCAACACCGCTGAGCGCCGCTGCGGGGACGGGCGCGCCACCTCGATGCGTTCATCCGTCATTCGCAGATCCTGCCGAGGGACCCGTGGCTGCGTCGGGCGGACCGTCGGTGAACGCATCGACGGCGTCGGGGTGGGCGGGTGCCAGGCCGGACAGCCGACCGGCTCGGGCCAGCAGGTGGCTGGCAGCCGGAACGGTCCACAACTGCAGTCCCAGGGCCAGCAGGAGCTTGGTGACCTCGGACGCCCCGGGCATCTGCAGGACCGCTCCCGACAGCGTGCACGCGATTCCCAGGGTGGCCGGCTTGGTCGCGACGTGGATCCGGGCGTAGGCGTCAGGCATCCGGAAGAGCCCGATGGCGGCGATCAGGGTCAGCACGCTGCCGGCCAGCAACAGCACGACCGACAGCACGTCGAGCGCCATCTCCAGGACCGTGCTCACCGGGGCCCCTCGCCCTGTCCGGACGCGGGACCAGCGCCCCGCCGCTCGATGAAGCGGGCCACCGTCACCGTCCCCAGGAAGGCCAGGAGCCCGATGAGGAGGATGATCTCGACGCCGTACCCGCCGGCGGCGACCGCTGCGCCCACGGCCAGACCGTTGAGCACGACGGCGACCGCGGTGTCGATGCCGATGGCCCGATCGACCAGGTTGCGGGAACGTACGACGAACCACGCCGCGAGCAGGGCGGAGACCGACAGGAGGGCGAGGCAGATGATGCCGACCACGGTGATCACCGGACACCTCTTGGATGGAGGTCGATCGGGTGCACGGCCCTGAGCACGCGTTGCTCGAGCGCCGCGATCTCTGCCACCACCGCCTCGGGGTCCTCCAGACCCAGCACGTGGACGAGCAGGTGGGTCGGCCCGTGCCGCACGTCGAGGGTCACGGTGCCAGGGGTCAGGCTGATCAGGTCGGCGACGATCGTCGCCACCAGCGCCGAGTCGGTGTGCAGCGGCGCGGCCACGACGCCGGCGCGGAGCCGTCCGGCCGTGGGCCGGAGCACCGTCCACGCCACCTGGAGGCTCGACACCACGAGGCGGCCGAACAGGTCGGCCACCAACAGGATGACGCCGAGCGCGTGCACGTGGTGCGCCCGGGGCCTGCGGAGCCTCGCATCGAGGGCCACGACGGCACCGACCACGACCAGGCCGCTGGCGACGTTGGCCACCGACAGCTCACCCCAGATGAGGATCCACACCACCAGGAGGCCGGCGGGCCCGGCCATGCGGCTCACTTCTCCACCGCCTCGGTGTAGCTGCGAGGATCGACGATCCCCGCAGCGGCCCGGCCGCAGAACCGGTAGATGGGTCCGGCGGCGAGGGCGATGACCAGCCCCAGCACCACGACCGCCGCGGTCACCGACGACATCAGGGGGTGGTGGCGGAGCACGCCGACGCGACCGGTCGGGGCCGGTGTCGTGGTTCCCCAGAACACCCCGGACCAGATCTTGAGCATGGACACCAGGGTCAGCAGCGAACCCAGCAGACTGACCGCGATGATGGCGTACTGATCCTGAGCGAAGCCCGCTTCGACGATCCCGACCTTGCCCACGAAACCGGACAGGGGGGGCAGCCCGGCCAGGCTCAACGCCGGTAACAGGAACAGGAGAGCCAGTGGTCCCGAGCGACGGGCCATCCCCCCGATGCGGTCGAGGGTCGAGGTACCGGTTTCCCGCTCCACGATGCCCTCGACCAGGAACAGTGATGTCTTGGTCGGGATCTGGTGCAGGACGAAGAAGATGGTGGCCGTGATGGCGGCGAGGCCGCCCAGGGCCAGACCTAGCAGCATGTAGCCGATCTGGCTGACGATGTGGAAGCTCAGGATCCGCTTCATGTCGGTCTGCGCGATGGCACCCAGCACACCGACGATCATCGTGAAGCCGGCGACCACGAGGAGCAGCGTCCGTTGTCCTCCAGGGAACAACAGCGTCTCGGTGCGGATCAGGGCGTACACGCCGATCTTGGTCAACAGGCCGGCGAACACAGCGGTGACGGGACTGGGCGCGGCCGGGTAGCTGTCGGGCAGCCAGGAGTACAGCGGGAACACGGCCGCCTTGAGCCCGAAGGCGATGAGGAGCAGCAGGTTCAACCCCGTCCGCACCCCGTCGGGGAGCTCCGCGAGCCGGGCCGGGAGGTCGGCCATGTTCAGGGTTCCGGTCGCCGCGAACACCAGGGCCACGGCCATCAGCAGCAGCGTCGACTCCAGCACGTTGAGCACCACGTAGGTCGTGCCCGAACGGATCTGCTGGTCGTTGCCCTCCAGGGTGATGAGCACGTAGCTCGACATCAGCAGGATCTCGACAGCCACGAACAGGTTGAACAGGTCGCCGGCCAGGAACGCCGCGGACACGCCGGCCATGAGCACGAGGTAGGTCGGCGTGTACCAGGGCGACCGCTCGTCGTCGGCCCGCTGGCCCTGTGCGTAGGCCAGGACGGCCAGCAGCATCGCCGCCCCGATGAGCAACATGAGCGTGGCCAGGCGGTCGGCCACGAGGTTGATGGCGATGGGGGCCGGCCACCCACCGAGCGGTGACGTCAGCGTGCCGTTGCGGTCCACCGCGACGAGGAGCGTGATCGCGATGCCCAGCGTCGTCGTGGCCGCCACCAGGGCGACGATCCGCTGGGCCCCCGGATGACGACCGAGGAGCAGGGACACGGCGGCGGCAGCGAGGGGCACCACGATGGCGAGGGGGAGCAGCGCCGTCACGACGACACCTCGCCGTCGGCATCGTCACGGCCGATGCGACGGTCTTCGATGTCGTCCTCGACGTCGTCGTTGCCGTCGATCGTCCACGACCGGTACGCCACGGCCAGCAGGAACGCGGTCGTTCCGAAGCTGATGACGATGGCGGTCAGGACCAGGGCCTGTGGGACCGGGTCGCCGAGGGGGCCGTCACTGCCGATGATGGGCGCGGACGCCGGGGCGCCACCGGTGGCCAGCACCATGAGGTTCACCGCGTTGGCGAGCATCCCCAATCCGAGGATGATGCGGGTCAGCGTTCGGTGCAGCACCAGGTAGGTGCCGACAGAGGCCAGGGCGCCGATCAGGACCGCCAGCGTGAGGCTCATCCGCCGTCCGCCTCCGGTCCGTCGGCCACGACGCTCGTCTCATCCGCGCGCACGAACGCGGTCACGACCGTGAGCACCGTCCCGAGCACCAGGACGTGCACGCCGATGTCGAAGCCGGCCGAGCTCACCACCTTGACCGTCCCCAGCAACGGCACGTCGAGCTTCCAGATGGCCGACTCCAGCAGTTGGCCCCCCACGGCCACGGGCGCGACGGCCACGGCCAGGGCCATCAGGAGGCCGATGCCGATGAGGCTGACGGGGTCGATGCGGAGGCGGTCGAGCGATCGGGGGCCGTCGGCGAGGTAGCGCAGCACCACGGCCGTGGCCATCACCAGTCCCCCGGCGAACCCGCCGCCCGGTGCGTTGTGACCCCGGAAGGTCAGGTACACCGACGTCAGCAGCAGCACGGGCACCAGGCCGTTGGCCGTGGTCGTCAGGATGACCGACCGCCGCACCGTCGCCGTGTCGGCCGCCGGCCGCTGGTCGCTCATGGCCGGCCGCCGGGCTCGCTGACCCGGGTCCCGTCGAGCGCCCCCTCGGGCAGGTCCACGCCGTCGGGCAACCGCTTGCGTCGCTGCTGGCGGCGGGCCACGCCGACCAGGTTGACCACACCGACCGCGGCCACGGCCAGGACCGTGATCTCGCCCAGGGTGTCGAAGCCGCGGAAGTCCACGATGGTCACGTTGACGACGTTGCGGCCACCCGCTTCGGCCTCGGACCGGCGCACGAGCTCGTCGCCCACCGACGGTGCCGTGCGGGCTGCCGAGGCGGCGAGCGCGAACACCGTGACGGCGACCCCGATGCCGACCGACAGCGTGACGCGCGCGATCCGGGGTGCCCACGTCGGTGCAGCCTGGAAGCGGTCGGGCAGTCGTCCCAGCACCAGCAGGAACATGACGACGGTCAGCGTCTCGACCAGGAACTGCGTCACGGCCAGGTCGGGAGCGCCGTGGAGGAGGAAGACCACGGCCAGGCCGTAGCCGGACCCACCCAGGAGCAGGGCGGCGCTGAAGCGGCGACGGGCGCCCAGCACGCCGACGGCCAGGACCAGCGTCAGCGCGGCCGCAACCAGCTCGAGCGGTGAATCGGCCAGCGGCAGGGCGCCCAGGCTCACCGGCCCCACCAGGCCGGCGGCCACCAGCGCGGCCACCACCACCGTGAGGACGACACCGAGGTAGGCGGTGAGCGATCCGCTCTGGGTCAACCCGGTGAGCCGCCGGGACCCCACCATCAGCCCGTCGTAGAGCGCGGCGTACGCGGGGCTCCCGATCCCCACACCGGCGTCACGCCCCGCCTCACGTCGGTGCACGACGGCGGCCACCGTCGCTCCCAGCACCCAGGTCAGCGCCGACAGGCCCAGGGCGGCTCCGACCCCCGGCCACAGGACGAGGTGGCCCTCGGCCGACGCAGGGTCGAGCGAGCCGGCCACCTCGGCCAGAAAGGCGCCCACAGCCCCGGCGGCCAGACCGAACAGGAGCGACAACCCCGCGAGGAGAGCCGGAGCGGCCAGGAACCCCGAACCCGGGCGACCGACCTCCACGGCGAGGACCACCGTCGACTCCGGATCGTCACGGCCCACCGCGGCCTCCGCAGCCGCAGTGCCCCGTCCGAACACGCCGTCGACGATGCGGACCGAGTACGCAACCGTCAGCACGCTGCCGCCCACCACCAGGACCAGGGCGGCGACGCCCACGACGCCGATGCCGGGATCCAGCAGGGCGTCCAGCCCGCTCTCCTTGGCCACGAACCCGAAGGTCGGGGGAATGGCGGCCATGGACGCCGCTGCAGTGGCGGCCACTGCCGCGAGCACGGGCAGCTGTCGCCCGAGGCGCCGCAGGCGCCGCATGTCCCGGGTGCCGGCCTGGTGGTCGACCACGCCGACGACCAGGAACAGGGCGGCCTTGAACAGGGCGTGCGCGGTCAGGACGGCCACCCCCGCATAGGTCAGGGCGGGTGTGCCCAGACCGACGAGGATCATGATGAGCCCGAGTTGGCTGACGGTTCCCTGCGCCAGCGCGAGCTTGGCGTCCTGCTGGCGAAGAGCTCGCGCACCGCCGACCAGCAGGGACGCTCCGCCGCAGGTGACCACGAGGACCCTCCACGGCCCCTGGTCCGCGAACGCCGGGGCGAGACGGGCCACGAGCACGATGCCGGCCTTCACCATGGTGGCCGAGTGCAGGTATGCGCTCACGGGGGTGGGGGCTGCCATGGCGCCCGGGAGCCAGAAGTTGAAAGGCGCCTGGGCCGACTTGGCGAACGCCCCGGCGAGGACCAGGACGAGCGCCACGGTCGTCACCGTGCCGCCCGGTGGGTTGGCCACCAGGGCCGACAACGACGTCGTGCCGGACTGCTGACCGAGCAGGATCAGCCCTCCGAGGAGCGCGAGCCCCCCGGCGCCGGTGACCAGGAATGCTCGTTGGGCGGCGAGGCGGGCCTCGGCGGAGCGGTCGTCGATCCCGATCAGCAGGTACGACGTGATC
>JAPXRJ010000036.1:0-18831 GCA_033813615.1 Microthrixaceae bacterium
GCGTCTGATCGCAGATCATCCGAGCCGGTACGGTTGGCCCGTGCCGTCCCAAGTCGTTGGTCGCGCCGCCGAGCCGTTCGTGCGCGTCGTGGTGCTGAACTGGAACTCGGCCTGGTTCACGCGCCGTTGCATCCGCGCGTTGCAGGAGACCGACTACCCGGCTGATCGCGTCGAGGTGGTGCTCGTCGACAACGGCTCGATCGACGGCTCGTTGGAGCTGCTCCGACGGGAGTTCCCGGAGCTTCGCATCATCGCCAACGGGGTGAACCTCGGGTTCGCCGAGGGCTGCAACCGCGGGATGCGCGACCGAGGCGGCGTCGACCACGTCGCGCTGGTGAACAACGACACGGTCGTCGAGCCCGGGTGGTTGCGATCCCTCGTGGACGTGCTCGAGTCGGATCCGGACGTCGGTGCCGTGGCGGCGCGCCTGGTGCTCGAACCGGCGTTCGTGCCGGTGGAGGTCGCGGCCGTCGGGTCCCTGTCGCTGCACCGGGTGACCGTCGACGGCATGGACGTGACCGCAGCAGTGCGACCGGACGGCTTCGAGGCGTCGTCTGCCGCCGAGTGGCCGCTCGACATCACGTTCCGATTGGCTGACGCCGCCGGGTGCCTGTGGGTGCCGGCGGGGCCCGCTGCACGAGAGATCGCTGTGTCGGTGCTCGGTCCCGGTCGGCTGGCGAACCCGCCGGTCGGCGCTGTCGTGGCTGCAGACGGGCGTTCGATGGTCATGGAGGTTCCTGCCATCCGCACGCAGCTGCTCAACGGCGTGGGAACAGCGCTCAACGAGCGCTGCGAGGGCTACGACATCGGCTACGGCAAGGTCGACCGTGACGACCTCTCGAGCGCCGAGGTGGACGGCTTCTGCGGCGGAGGTGCGCTGCTGCGCGGTCGGATGCTCGACGAGGTCGGCCTCTTCCAGCCCCGGTTGTTCGCCTACTACGAGGACAGCGACCTGTCGTGGAGGGCGCGTCGGGCGGGATGGAGGATCGTGACCGCTCCGGACTCCGTGATCCACCACGCATTCGGTGCTTCCGCCGGTACTCGCGCCCGTGGGTTCTTCTACCTCGATCGAAGGAACTGGTGGCTCACCGCCGAGCGCAACGGCACTCCGGAGCAGATCGCCGAGGTCCGGGCCACCGCGATGCGATCGGTGCGAGCAGCGTTCCGTGCGAACGTCCTCGCCCGGGCACGCCACGGTCGCCGTCCGTCGTTCACCCTGCTCGCCACCTGGGCGCGGGTCGCGATCGATGTCCTCATCGAGAGGAGGCGCTCTGGCGAGGCCGCCGGTCCTGTGGGGCTGAGCCCGGTCAGGTCCGTCACGGGGCGCTTCCAGCCCCGACCGAGTCCTCGCCCGGCGACGCCGCGACCGTGGGGACCGCAACTCGTCTACTTCGACGTGACAGGTGCGCCCGACGACGACAGCACGGGACGGGGTGAACTGATCGTGCGCATCCTGACGCTGTGCTCGCGGGTCGAGTCGCTCGACCTGGTTCCGATCCTCCGTGGCCCCGACGGCTCGGTTCGACGCATCGCGTCCGATGAGATGGCGGTTCTGGTGGAGCGGGCAGCCCGTCGGGACCACCACCGGGGGGTCGACTCGGGGCTCCGCTCCGGGTCGACTGGTGACGGCGCGCCGACCCACCACCGCACCTGGCGCCGGTTGGTCTCGCTGGTCTCGCGACGTCTGCGGCGACCGGTGACCCTCGACAGGGACCGCTCCCCGCTCGAGCTCGATTCGATGGCGGTCGGATCCGTGGAGCTCACCGTCGACGTCGACTCCACCGCATCGACGATCCCGACCCGCGATGCAGCGGTGCCCCGGGTGACCGTCGCCCATTCCGACGGCCGTCTTCGTGCGGGTGGGGACTCTGCGTCCGACACGTTCGTGGCGGATGCAGGGTCGTTCGACGAGCTGGCAGCGGCCGAGCTGGCGGAGGTGCTGGCGCGGGTGGGTCGAGCGGCGTGGACGGCGCGTGCGTCGCAGTGCCGAGATCATCGGGAGGCCCCTGTCTAGACTCACCCTCCGTGTCTGTACCACCACTGGTCCGCGCGTCGATCGAGTCCGGGGCGACGACCCCCTCGACCCGCTCCCGGCTGCTGCGCCGTGCGGCGCTCGCGATGGGTGTCGGTCTTCTCCTGCCCTTCGTCCCGTTGCCGGGCCTCGAGTTCTCGACTCGGTCGGTCGGGGCGACGGCGGACCTGCCGGCGCCTGCACCGATCGGGGTCGATGAGCTCGCTGCAGCACAAGCTGCGGCCGATGAGCCCCTCGGTGCTGATCGGGTGATCAGCAGCGCGCCCTACGTCGAGTCGTTCACCGCCATCGGGCTGACCTTCGACACGCCGCCGAGCGCCCCCGTGATGATCCGCATCAAGGACGACGGCGGCCGGTTCGGAGGTTGGCGCGAACTGCAGCTCGAGGACGACGACGGCCCTGACCGTGGGTCGCCCGAGGACACCGGTGCTGGAACCGAACCGGTCTGGGTCGGCGCCGCCACGGGCTACCAGGTCAGCGTCGCGACCGAGGATGTGGGGTCGGCCAAGGTCGTCACCGTGCACGACGAGCTGCAGCGCAGCGTCGTCGACGCCACGCCGCTCGCCGACGCCGCGGTTCCTCCCCCGTTCGGGATCAGCTACCGCTCGGCCTGGGGTGCGCGGGCGACGGCGACGCCGAGCTACGGCAGCACGGTCAAGCTCGCCGTCGTCCACCACTCCGACAGCTCCAACGCCTATTCGCCCGCCGAGGTGCCCGGTGTCCTGCGGTCGATCCAGGCGTTCCACATGGACGGTCGGGGATGGTCCGACATCGCGTACAACTTCGTCGTCGACAAGTTCGGCGGCATCTGGGAGGGACGCGCCGGGGGCATCGATCGATCCGTCATCGGTGCCCATTCGATGGGCTTCAACACCAACACCGTGGGCGTGATGGTGATCGGGGACTACACAGCTGCGACGCCGAGCGGTGCCGCGGTCGAATCGGTGTCGAAGGTGATCGGCTGGAAGCTGGCGATCAACGGCGTCGACCCGAACGGACGGATCGATTTCACCTCTGGTGGCTCGACGTCGATCCCGGCTGGACGGGTCGTGAACCTCCCCAGGGTCGTCGGTCACCAGGACGTCGGTTCGACGAGCTGTCCCGGGAGCATCCAGGGCTACCTCGGCCAGATCCGCTCCCGCTCGCAGGACTGGACGAACTGGGTTCGGGTGACGAGCGGGCCGATCGGTCAGATCGACCGGATCGTGAGCGGTCCGGGCTCGCTCACCGTGACCGGCTGGGCGGTCGACCTCGACGCCGACGGACCCGTGCAGGTCGCGGTCATCGTCGACGGCGTCGCCCGGTGGCAGTCCGCCGATGGGCCACGCCCCGATGTGGCCGCTGCGTACCCGACGGCAGGTCCCAACCACGGCTTCTGGGTCGAGGTCGGCGGTCTGTCGCCGGGCTGGCACGACGTCTGCGTCCTGGCGCGCAACCGCGGCGACGGGCAGGACACCTCCTTCGGCTGCTCTGGAACAGCCGTTCCCGAGCCGTCGGGTCGGAGTCCGGTCGGAGCGATCACGAGTGCCACCGCGTTCCCAGGTGGCATCGATGTCGCCGGTTGGGCGGCCGATCCCGACGCGACGAGCCTCCATGTACCGCTCCTGGTCGACGGGCAGTGGCGTCGGACGGAGGTCACCGGTGCAGGCGGGGCGTTCTCCGCCCGTCTCCTGGGGATCCCCTCCGGGTGGCGTTCGGTGTGCGGTCACGGTGTCAACCAGGGCCCGGGCATCGATCTGAAGTTCGGATGCGCCAACGTGACGGTTCCTGCAGCCAGCCCGCGAGGCGGTGTCGATTCGTTGGGCGCCGCAAACGGGATGATCGTGGCGAGCGGCTGGGCGGTCGACGACGAGAGCTTGGATCCGATCGTGGTCGCGCTCGACATCGACGGCCACCGCAGCACCACCTGGGCCGACCGCCGTCGCGACGGCTGGAGCAGCGCGTACCCGGGCTATGGCGATGTGCACGGCTTCGCGATCAACGTGCCGGCATCGAAGGGTCGCCACCGGGCCTGCGTCGTCGCGTTGAACGTGGCCGGCGGAGCCGACCGCACGCTCGCCTGCGCCGACGTCGTGGTCAAGTAGCGGGCCGGGCGTGGTCGGGTCCGCCGGGTTGATCTCGGTCCTCACCCCCGTTCACGACCCTGGTCCCGACGTGCTGGCTGAGTGCCTGGCGTCGGTGGCGTCGCAGCGGTTCACGAACTGGGAGCACGTCCTCGTCGACGACGCGTCGAGCGCGCCGCACGTCGCTGAGATGCTCGATGCGGCAGCCCGCGACCCGCGCGTCACTGTGGTCCGCTCGGAGCGCAACCTGGGCATCGCCGGGGCCAGCCAGCTGGCACTCGACGCCGCACGGGGCGGCATCGTCGCGCTGCTCGATCACGACGACGTCCTCACCCCGGATGCGCTCGGGACCATGTCGTCGGTCTTCGACGATCCCGAAGTGGACTATGCATACAGCGACGAGGACGTCCTGGAGCCCGGTGGTCGGTTCGTGGAGCCGTTCTTCAAGCCCGACTGGTCACCCGAGCGCTTCCGCGGCCAGATGTACACGTGCCACCTGTCCGCGATGCGCGCCGACCTCGCTCGTGAGGTCGGCGGGTTCCGTTCGGGGTTCGACGGCTCGCAGGACTGGGACCTGATCCTCCGGGTCACCGAACGCGCTCGCCGGATCGTGCACGTCCCGGAGGTGCTGTACCACTGGCGGGTGGTGCCGACGTCGGTGCTCGCCGGAACCGACGTCAAGCCGTATGCGTACGAGGCCGCGCTCGCGGCGCTGGAGGAGCACGCGTCGCGCGTGGGCATCGACGCGGACGTGGTCGAGCAGTCGAACCGCGGCTACTTCCACCTGGTCCGTCGGCACGACGGGCACCCGTTGGTCAGCATCGTGATCCCGACCAGGGGCTCGGTCGGGCGGGTGTGGGGCGTCGACCGCGTCATGGTGGTCGAAGCGGTCCGCAGCATCGTCGAACGATCGACGTGGCCGGCCTACGAACTGGTCGTCGTGGCCGACGACGACACGCCGCCCGACGTGCTCGAGGAGGTCGTCGAGCTCGCAGGCGGCCGAGCCCGGGTCGTGACCTACGACCGGCCGTTCAACTTCTCGGCCAAGTGCAACCTCGGCGCGTCGGTGGCTCATGGCGAGCACCTGGTGATCCTCAACGACGACATCGACGTGATCGACTCGAACTGGATGGAGGTGCTCGTCGGCTTCACGCGGGAACCCGACGTCGGCGCCGCCGGGCTGGTGTTGCTGTTCGAAGATGGACGGGTGCAGCACGCCGGACACGTGCACCTCGCCGGAAACCCCGGGCACCTCATGTTCGGCCAACTTCCGGACAGCCCCAAGAACCGCTCCGCCCTGTCGCTCGACCGCGAGGTGGCCGGCATCACGGGGGCGTGCCTGGCGATCCGCCGGGACGTGTTCGACCTGGTCGGCGGCTTCAGCGAGGCGTTCGCCTCCAACTACAACGACGTGGATCTGAGCTTGAAGCTCCGCGCCGCGGGCTTCCGGCTCGTCGTGTCGGCCCAGGCGCGGCTGCACCACTTCGAGTCGGTGTCGCGGGACCCGACGGTGAGCCCGGTCGAGATCGCGGCGCTGCGCGCCCGGTGGGGGGCTGACCTGCTCGGAGACCCGTACTACAACCCGAACTACGGCATGTCGTGGGACAACTACCCCGTGCCGCTCGACTACGTCTGAGGCCTCGTCGAGTCGGCGGCCGCAGCGATCAGCTGCGCCTCGGTGCACCGTCGGAGCTCGTCGCGGAGCGCGTCGAGTGCCGATTCGAGGTCGTCGACCCGCTGCTGCAGGGCAGCGACGGTCTGCTCGACGTCACCGAAGCGCCCGACGGCGCGAGGGATCGCTCTGATCTGTCCTGCGGTGGGCACGGCGCTGATCGTAGTTCTGCGATCGGCCCCCGGTCGTCGTGATGGCCACTTGGAGCGAGCACAATGGGTCCGTGCCCGCCCTGGTCCTCACGACGTCGTCCCGACGCGCGTTCAGCGCACCGCTCGTGATGTCGCTACGGCGTCACCACCCTGACGTCGCGGTGCTGCTCGTCGACTGCGACCGCGTCGGCGCTGACGTCGCAGCAGCGGGATCGTCGGCCGGCGGCCCTGTGGTCGTGGGACTGCCCCACATCGGTCTCGCGACCGCCGGCCACGTCACCGAGCTGGCACCCGTACGGTCGGTCGACCTCGTGATGGCGTTGGGAGCGCGGTCCGCGGGTTGGGCGGCGCTCGCCGAGGTGGTCGCGGCCAGCGGTTCGGGTGCATCGGTGGTCGTGCTGGCCGACACCGTTCGACTGCTCGCACCCGTACCGGAGCTGTTCGACGCGGTTCGCCCCGCGGTGCTCGCCGCCCGCGTCGACGACGCGACATCCATTCCGTTCGGTGGTGCGCTCCCGGGCGTGATCGCACTTGGAGCCGATCCCGCTCCGGTCCTGACGTGGTGGGCGGACCGAGCCCACGAGGTCGTCCGTTCCAGCTCGGCGGCCGGTATGGACGAGCTGTGGCGTGACGTTCCCATCGGCACCGCGGTCGACCCGCTGGTCTCCCCAGAGCTGCGCCTCCACGTCCGCACCGTGGATCGGATCGATCTGGACGAGGATGCCGAGGGCCGCCCGCTCGTCGGGGGGAAGCCGGTGCGGCTGGTCGACCTCGATCACCTCGATCCGCTCCGGCCCTGGTGGTGGACCGACGGGGCGGCGCCACGCCGCTTGGCGAGCTCATCGCCGCCGTTGCGTCACCTCCTCCACTCGTGCTCCGACGAGGTGCTCGCCGGCGGATGGACGGGGCAGGTGGCCGAAGCGCCCGACGACGTGGTCCCGGTCACGCCGGCGCTGCGACGCTGGTTCGGCACCGAGCTGGCATCCGGACGCACGCCCCCCAATCCGCTCGTGGCCGCAGAGGTCGGCGCGTTCCTTGCTGTGCTGTCAGGTCCGGGAGCAGCGGACGGCTCGGGCATCTCGCTCGCCGCGGACCTGGTCCTCGCTGACCGTTCCGACGTCGCTGCGGCGTTCCCGTCGGTGCGGTGGGCCGACCGCGATGCGTTCGTGCGGTGGCTGTGGACCCACGGCGTCCGCGAGCGAGCGATCGCTCCGGCGGCGCTGCCGGACCGGCCGCTCGGTCGCCTGTCGGTCAGAACCGCGAGGCCGAGGAGGGGCGGCGTCAACCTGGTCGGCTACCTCGATGGCGATCTGGGCCTGGGGGTCGCGGCGCGCCACCTGCGCACTGCCCTGGAATCCGCCGGTGTCGGTGTCGCCAGCGTCTCCTACGACCGGACCAGCAGCCGTCGCACCGAGGGTGGGACGCGCGCTGTCGACGCGCCGTACGCCACGAACCTGCTGATGATCACGCCGGACCAGCTGCCGTACTTCGTGGCCGACATCGGATCTGAGTTCCTGGCCGGTCGGTACAACATCGGGCTCTGGTACTGGGAGACCGACGTGCTCACCGAGCGGCAGCTGTCGTCCTTCGGTCACGTCGACGAGGTCTGGGCCTCGACCCGCTACCTGGCCGACGTGTTCGGCGCCTACGACCGGAAGCCGGTGACGTTGGTGCCGGTCCCGCTGCACTTCGAGGTCCCGGCGGTCGCGCCGCAGGACCGTCGGCGTCTGGGACTCGACGATCGCTTCACCGTGCTGTTCTCGTTCGACTTCCTGTCGGTGATGGAGCGCAAGAACCCGATCGGTCTCGTGGAAGCGTTCACGATGGCGTTCTCTCCACAGGACGGCGCACGACTCATCCTCAAGTCGATCAACGGCGACGTGTTCCCGGAGCAGAAGGAGCGGCTGCTCGACGCGATCGGCGACCGCTCCGACATCGAGCTGTGGGACCGCTACCTCAGCGCGGAGGATCGGCTCGCGCTCGTCGCCGTCGCCGACTGCTACGCGTCGCTGCACCGATCCGAAGGTCTCGGCCTGACGATGGCCGAGGCGATGGCGGTCGGCACGCCGGTCGTCGCCACCGCGTACTCGGGGAACCTGGACTTCATGGACGCCGACGACGCCCTGCTCGTCCCAGCGGAGGTCGTGCGGATCGGTCCAGGGCAGTTCTACCCGGCCGACGGCCACTGGGCTGCCCCCGACCTGGATGCGGCCGCAGCAGCCCTGAGGCGGCTCTCGGTGGACCCGACGCTCGGGGTGGAGCTCGCCGTGCGCGCCCGCGAGTCGATCGCTCGGATCGGGGTGGAGGCGGTGGGGATGATCGCGACGGCACGGCTGCGTGAACTAGGACTAGTCCGATGAGGCAGCGACTCAAGCAGTTGATCCGCGTCGCGATGGCACCTGCAGTCCGATGGATCCAAGCCCAGTTGGCCGTGCTGGACCAGCGTCTCACCCTGCTGCAGCACGGCCAGGACGACCTCGGCAGGCTCAACCAGGCCGCGTTGGAGGCGAACTCCGCCAGCATCGACATCATCGGTCGTGAGCTCGCGAAGCAGCGTCTGCTGCTCGAGTCGCTGGAGCAGGCCCAGGTGGAGCTCCTCGCGGAGGTGCGTGCGGCCGGGCCCGCCCAGGTGGCGCAGCCCGCCGCAGCCGACTGATCGGCATGGGAGGCGTCGCTGTCGACCTGCGCGCGCTGCAGGCCCACGACCACGCAGTTCGAGGCATCGGTCGCTACACCCAGCAGCTCATCCGGGCGATCGAGGCCGTCGACCCATCGGCGATCAGCGTGCTGGTCGCTGATCCGATGCTGCCGATGCACGAGGAGATGCTCCGTCTTCTGCCGACGGGCAAGGTGCGTCGCAGCGACGATCGGGAGCTCGCGCTCGACCCGCCCACGGTGTTCCACGTCACGAGCCCGTTCGTCGAAGCCGTCACGAACGTGACCCTGCTCCCATCCTGGGTCGGCCCCCGAACCGCGGTGCTGGCGACCGCATACGACCTGATCCCGGCGCGGTTCCCAGAGGTGTACCTGCGTGACCCCGTTCAGAAGGTGCGCTACAGCCAGCGTCTCGGGTTCCTGCGCTCCTGTGACCGTCTCCTGTCGATCTCGATGGCGACGAGCCGTGACCTGACCGAGCTCGCGGGGATCGACCCGGAGCGGATCGCGACCGTCTTCGGCGGGGTCGGGGAGCAGTTCCATCCTGGCGACGTCTTGCGGTCCGAGACCGTACGGCGCATCTGTTCGGTCCTCCCAGATCACGTCACGCCCGCCGGCTACCTGCTGTGTCCGAGCGGCGTGGAATGGCGCAAGAACCTCGACCGGATGCTGCAAGCCTGGTCGCTGGTCGAGCCGTCGGTGCGACGTGACTACCCACTCGTGGTGCAGTGCCACGTGGACGAAGCCTCTCGTGACCACTTGGAAGCCCGCTCACGCGAGCTCGGGGTGGGCGACGACGTCCGATTCACCGGTGGAGTGCCGGAGACATTGCTCGTGGACCTGTTCCGTGGTGCCAGAGCGGTGGTGTTCCCTTCCACCTACGAGGGGCTCGGCCTCCCGGTGTTGGAGGCACGGCGGTGCGGAGCGATCGCCGTGGTCGGGGACAACTCGTCGCTGAAGGAGATCGTGGAGGATCCCCGTGCTCGGTTCGACGCGCGCGACCCCGGCGACATCGCCCGTGTGGTGACACGTGCACTTCTCGACGACGAGCTGCGGTCCGACCTCGCGTCGCAACCGGTGCCCGAGCGGTTCGAGTGGCCCCGCGTGGCTCGGGCGGTGATCGATCAGTATCGGGAAGGGGGCCGTCGGCCCCGCTCGGTGGTGCGACGCGAGCGCCCTCGGCTCGCGATCGCCTCGCCTGTGCCGCCGCAGCTGAGCGGTCCGTCCGCCTACATGGCGAGCTTCCTCGAGCACCTCCCGAAGTACTGCGACGTGACGTTGTTCACGAGCATCGAACCCGCCACCGCCGAGATCCCCGATGGCATCCGGGCCGAGCGGTTGGCGTGCCTCCCCCTCATCGAGCGGATCGAGGGTCGCTTCGACGAGGTCCTCTACTTCATCGGCAACAGCCAGCACCACATCTTCGAGGAGCGGATGCTGCACGAGCGGCCGGGTGTGGTCCTGTTGCACGACGCCCGGCTCACGATCCTCTACTCGGAGATGGCGCGCCGCCACCCCGAGCTCGTCGGCGAGAGCTTCGGCGAGGCGCTGCACCGAATGTACCCGGGCCGTTACCCGGCCCCGATGGGCGGTGCCGGATACCTGCCGCTTCCCGAGGAGCTCCTGTTCGGGGTGCTGATGGTCGCGGACGTGGCACGACTCGCCACTCGCCTGCTGGTGCACTCCGAGCACGCTGCAGACCTGGTGCAGGTGGATTGCGGTCGTCGGCCCGAGGTCTTGTTCCCGATTCCGTCACCGGTGCTCGACGGTCTGACGACGGAACGGGCTGCGGCACGGCGCGATTGGTCCGGGCTGCCGGTTGTCAGCTCGTTCGGCTTCGTGAGCCCGGCGAAGCGCAGCGAGGTCCTCGTCGCGGCGATGCCCTCGATCGGGGGGGCAGCGCTCGCCCTGGTCGGACAGAGCGGCGACGAGTTCCTCGATGCTCTGCGTCTCGCCGCGATCGACCACGCCGTGGCGGATCGGGTGCACGTGACCGGCAAGGTCACCGATCAGCAGTACCGGCAGTGGCTCGCTCGGACCGACGTGGCGGTGCAGTTGCGCCTCTCCACCAACGGAGAGTCCTCTGCCTCGGTGGCCGAGACCCTGGCTGCGGGCATCCCGACCGTCGTCACCGACATCGGCACGTTCGCGGAGTATCCCGATGACGTGGTGGTCAAGGTCCCGGTGGACATCGACACCGAGCGACTTGCCGGGGTGCTCGTCGACCTGCTCGCTGATGAGGCGAGGCTCGAAGCTCTGTCGACCGCTGGACGCGACTACGCCTCGCGCAACACGTATGACCGGGCCGCTCAGGTCCTGGTGGAGAACCTGCTGGGGGCGGGTCGGCTGCGCTGACCGCAGTCGCCGACGGGGGCGCATCCGGCGATCTGCTGGTACAAAGGACGGTGTGAAGGGCCTCATCCTCTCTGGCGGCGCTGGCACGCGCCTGCGTCCGATCACCCACACGAGCGCGAAGCAGCTCGTGCCGGTCGCCAACAAGCCGATCCTCTTCTACGGCATCGAGGACATGGTCGCGGCCGGTGTGACCGACATCGGGATCATCACCGGTGAGACCGGTGCGGAGGTCATGGACGCCGTCGGGGACGGCTCTGACTTCGGGGCCAAGATCACCTACATCCCCCAGGACGAGCCGCTCGGGCTCGCCCACTGCGTGCGCATCGCCCGCGACTTCCTGGGCGACGACGACTTCGTGATGTACCTCGGCGACAACATGCTGCAGCAGGGCCTCGCCGAGTTCGTCGAGGTCTTCGAGGAGCACCGCGACCTGGCCAACACCCCGACGCTGCACGACGACGTGATCTCGCCCGCAGCTCAGATCCTCTTGTGCCCGGTTCCCGATCCGCACCGCTTCGGCGTCGCCGAGGTCGACGACGAGGGCCACGTCGTGCGACTGGTGGAGAAGCCCGACGATCCGCCGTCGGACCTGGCGCTGGTCGGCGTCTACCTGTTCACGCCGGTGATCCACGACGCGGTCGCTGCGATCGAACCATCGGCCCGGGGCGAGCTGGAGATCACCGACGCCATCCAGTGGCTGATCGACCACGGTCAGCGCGTCCGTCACGACCGGCTCACCGGCTGGTGGTTGGACACGGGCAAGAAGGATCCGCTGCTCGAGTCCAACCGGCGGGTGCTCGAGACGCTCGAACCTCGCATCGACGGCGTCGTCGACGACGCGTCGGTCGTCGACGGCCGGGTCGTGATCGAGGAGGGTGCCGTCGTCGTCGACTCCCACATCCGTGGCCCGGCGATCATCGGTGCCGGCACGCGGATCGAGCGGACCTACGTCGGCCCGTTCACGGCGATCGCAGCCAACTGCGAGGTCACCGACTCGGAGATCGAGCACTCTGTGGTCCTCGAGCGCTCCACGATCTCCGGCGTCGGCCGCCTGACCGATTCGTTGATCGGACGGGACGCCACCGTCCGAAAGGGAGCGCAGCGACCGGTGGCCACTCGGCTCATGATCGGCGACGACTGTACGATCGACCTCACCTGACCGACCTCGAGCCGCTCCGGCTGCCCTCGACCCGCTGCGGCGGGTCGATCGACACCGCGAGCGCCGGTTCCGGCTACACCGCGCGGGAGAACCATGCCTGAAGTGACCCCATCCGAGCTGATCGACGGCGTGTACGTCGTCACCCCCGGCGTCTTCGGCGACGATCGTGGCTACTTCGTGGAGACCTACCGGCGGCAGTGGTTCCCGGGTGGGCGTGAGATGGTCCAGGCCAATCGGGGCAACCGCGTGGCCGGCTGCGTCGTCGGACTCCACTACCACCTGCACCAGGCCGACTACTGGTACGTGCCGTTCGGTCACGCCCGCGTGGTGCTGCACGACCTTCGCCAGGGGAGCGCGACCGACGGGGTCACCCAGATGCTCGACCTCGGTGAAGTCGACGGCGGCCCCAACCAGCACCTCGGCGTGTACATCCCGCCGGGCGTGGCCCACGGCTTCGCGTCGATCACCGACATGACGATCACGTACCTGGTCGACAGCTACTACAACCCGGCCGACGAGCTCGGCGTCGCCTTCGACGACCCACAGATCGCGGCGGACTGGGGCGTGGTCGACCCGATCCTGTCCGACCGCGACCGGGCGAACCCCCGTCGAGCCGACATCGAGGCGATGTGGCAACCCCACATGTCGCTGCGGACCGGCTGACGCGACCCGCCCACCACACGCCTTGGCCCCTCTGAGTCGGAGGGGCCTTCCCAATTGGAGAGATCGTGCGACTGTTCGTGACCGGCGGAGCCGGCTTCATCGGATCCAACTACGTCCGCCACGTCCTGAACACCACCGACGACTCGGTGACCGTGTTCGACGCGCTGACCTACGCCGGCAACCGGGCGAACCTGGCCGAGTTCGACGACGATCCTCGTTTCAGCTTCGTCCACGGCGACATCTGCGACCGGACCGCGGTGGCCGCGGCGCTGCCCGGCCACGACGCGGTGGTGCACTTCGCGGCGGAGAGCCACGTCGACCGCTCGCTGCTCGACCCCGACGTGTTCGTCCGGACCAACTGCTCGGGTACCAACGTGATGTGCGACATCGCCGTCGAAGTCGGCGTCGAGCGCTTCCTGCACATCTCCACCGACGAGGTCTACGGCTCGATCGAGGAGGGCTCGTTCTCCGAGACGGACCTGCTGAGCCCCCGCTCGCCCTACAGCGCTGCGAAGGCCGGTTCGGACCTGATCGCCTTGGCCTACCACGAGACGCACGGACTCCCGGTGGTCCTGACGCGGTCGTCGAACCAGTTCGGTCCGTACCAGTTCCCGGAGAAGCTCATCCCGTTCTTCGTGACGTCGCTCCTGCAGGGACGCAACGTGCCGCTCTACGGCGACGGGCTGAACGTGCGTGACTGGCTGTACGTCCTCGACAACTGCGCGGGCGTCGATCTGGTGCTGCGCAAGGGCACCGTCGGAGAGATCTACAACATCGGCGCCGGCAACGAGCTGACCAACCGGGTCATCACCGACAGGCTGCTCGAGCTGCTCGGCAAGGACGACTCCGCTGTCACCTACGTCGAGGACCGCAAGGGTCACGACCGTCGCTACTCGATCCACACCGACAAGGCCCGTGAGCTCGGCTGGGCGCCGGCCAAGGACTTCGAGACCGCACTCGAGGAGACCGTGGCCTTCTACGTGGATCACCCCGCCTGGTGGGAGCCGCTGCTGCAGCGGGTCCGCAACCGCTGATCCCGACCGCCGAGTCGAGACACCAGAGCCGAGACAGAGAGGGAACAGCGATGCGCATCGTCGTCACCGGATCCAACGGTCAGCTCGGCACCGAGGTGGTCGAGCTGATGGGTCGTTCGGACCACCACGAGGTGCTCGGGCTCGACCTGCCCGACCACGACCTCACCGACCGCGACCACGTGCTCGGCGTGCTCACGTCGTTCGAACCCGACGCTGTGATCCACGGCGCCGCCTTCACCGCCGTCGACCTGTGCGAGACCGAGGTCGAGACCGCGTACCGGGTCAACTGCCTGGCGACGCGCTTCATCGCCGACGGAGCCCGACGCGTCGGGGCTCACGTGGTGTACGTCAGCACGGACTACGTGTTCGACGGCGCCAAGGACAGCCCGTACGTGGAGTGGGACGCCCCCAACCCGCAGTCGGTGTACGGCCGCACGAAGCTGGGTGGCGAGTCGGAGATCGACCCGGGCTGGGCGATCGCCCGCACGTCATGGGTTTGCGGATACCACGGCAGCAACATGGTGAAGACGCTCCTTCGCCTTGCCGAAGAGCGCGAGACCCTCAGCTTCGTCGACGACCAGTTCGGCCACCCGACCTTCGCGGGCGACCTGGCGGTGATGGTGGCGAAGTTGGCCGTCGAACGGGTGCCAGGCACGTTCCACACCACCAACCAGGGCGCGGTCAGCTGGTGGGAGTTCGCCCGTGAGGTGTTCTCCGCTGCCGGGCACGACCCGGACCGGATCCTGGCGATCGGCACCGCGGATCTCGACCCACCCCGCCCGGCGCCGCGCCCGGCCAACTCGGTGCTCGACGACCTGGCGTGGCGGTCCCACGGGTTCGAGCGCAGCCGTGACTTCCGGGAGCCGCTCGCCGAGGTGGTCGCCCGACTGCAGGCCAGCTGACCGGTTTGGCTCCGGATCACCGCTTCGGCTCCAGCTGAGCGACGGCTGACCTCGACCGGATGCGGCGACGTGATCGGCGAGGCGGCGACGACGCCGTAGCCTGTGTCCATGTCGCTGCGTTTCGTGATCATCGGTGGCGGACCTGCCGGAACCCAGGCGGCGACCTCGGCCGCCCGCCTCGGCGCCGACGTGACGCTCATCGAGCGTGACATCGTGGGTGGGGCTGCGCACCTCTGGGACTGCGTGCCGTCGAAGGCGATGATCGCCACCGGCGGCCGGCTCGATGCCATCGAGGAGTCGACCGGCATGGGGCTGCGCGTGGCGGGCGCGACGGTGGACCTCGAACGGGTGCGCGAGCGGATCCTCGGCATCACCGATCGACTCGAACGCCACAACCGCACGCTGCTCGAGAGCCAGGGCGTCAACCTGGTCAAGGGCACCGGCCGACTGGTCGACGACCACACCGTGGTGGCCGCCACCGAGGACGGCGAGCTGGCGTTCGATGCCGACGCGATCATGGTGTCGACGGGGAGCCGTCCCCGCATCCCCGACTGGGCTCAACCCGACGGCGACGTGGTGCTCACCACGCGAGATGCCTATCCGCCGAAGGTGCTGCCGGAGCACGTGGTCGTGATCGGATCCGGCGTGACCGGCGTGGAGTTCGTCCACATGTTCTCGTCGTTCGGGTGCAAGGTCACCCTCATCGTGTCGCGTCAGCAGGTGCTGCCCAGCAAGGACCCCGAGGTCGCAGCCGTTCTGGAGGACGACTTCCTGCAGCGGGGGGTGCGCCTCTACAAGGGCGCCCGTGCGGTCGGCCTCGACCGCACGGAGGGCGGAGTGGTGATCCGCTGCGACGACGGCCGTTCGGCCGAGGGCAGCCACGCTCTGCTCGCGATCGGGTCGATCCCGAACACCGAGGGGATCGGACTCGGCGACGTCGGCGTCACCATGGACGGCCCGTGGGTCACCGACCTCGACCACCACCTCCGGACCAACGTCGCGCACATCTACGTCGCCGGCGACATCTCGGGGAAGCTGCCGCTGAGCTCGGTGGCGACCATGCAGGGCCGCAAGATCGCCGAGCACGTCATGGGTCTCCACAAGGTCGACCACCGGCACCTCGACTACGAGAAGGCGGCCTCGGCGATCTTCACGGACCCGGAGATCGCGGACGTGGGTCTGGGCGAGGCCGACGCCTTCGCCGAAGGCCGAAAGGTGCGGGTGACCAAGGTGCCGTTCGCGTCGACCGCCAAGGCGCTCATCAACGACGACCCTCGCGGCTTCGTCAAGATCATCTCGGACCCGGCCACGGGCGTGATCCTGGGTGGCTCGATCGTCGGCCCGCAGGCAGCGGAGCTGATCGCAGTGCTGGCCGTTGCGGTCACCAACGGCCTCCGCGTGAGCGACATCGCCGAGAGCATCTTCGTGCACCCGGCGCTCGCCGAGGCCCTCACCGACGCCGCTGAATAGGCCCTCGTCGCACCCGCGACCCGAGGGCGCGAATCCTCGGATCCCGCCGAATCCGGCCGATCATCCGGTTCAGGGTGTTCTGCTCAGCCAGCGCTTGGCTGAGCTGGCCGACGCGCACCTGGAGCTCGCGGTTCTCGACCTTGAGGGTGGCGGTCTCCGCCTGCGTGCCGATCAACGTGTCGCGCATCGACCACAGGTCTCTCCGTGCGGCCGACAGCTCCGATTCGAGCGCTTCGATGCGTGCTTCGGTCGACGGATCGACTCCAGCAGGACGTTCGGCTCCGGGGCTGGTCATCGCCGCCACGCTACCGGCGTGACCGGCTGAGCCCGGCGTTCGGTGCCATCGAGCGGTCCACCGACGCTCCTGCGCGCTCTGATCAGCCCCATGACGGTCCTGGGTTCCGGGCCCTTGGCGAACTAGCCTCGCGCCGGGCTGCTCCGTCCTGCCCGCCCCTCCACGCCGTGCTGACCCGACCTCCGCGACCTCAGGACCAGACCGACGATCACCGCGATGTCGCCGTCGTCGTCCCGTGCCACAACGAGGCTGCGACGGTCCAGGAGGTCGTGGAGGACTTCCGGCGCGTGCTCCCCGGCTGCACGGTCTACATCTTCGACAACGCGTCGACCGACGAAACCGCACGGCTCGCAGCGGAGGCGGGAGCGGTGGTGGTCTCGGCGGTGCGACCGGGCAAGGGCAGCGTGGTCCGCAAGATGTTCAGCGAAGTGGACGCCGACACGTTCCTCATGGTCGACGGCGACGCCACCTACGAACCTGAGGCCGGTGTGGAGATGGTGCGGCTCCTCCGCGAGGACACGCTCGACATGGTCGTCGGCGCTCGGGTCCCGTCGGATCTCGACGGGCGCGAGTACCCCTCGGGCCACGCCGCCGGCAACCGGTTCTTCTCGTGGCTGTACCGGCGGCTCTTCCAGCTTCCCGTGGAGGACGTCTTCTCCGGGTATCGGGCGATGTCACGGTCGTTCGTGAAGTCGTTCCCCGCCACCACGTCCGGATTCGACATCGAGACCGAGCTCCTCGCCCATGCCGCCGAGCTCAAGCTGGAGATCGCCGAGATCCCGGCTCGCTACTACGCCCGACCGGAAGGCTCAGAGTCCAAGCTGGACACCTACAAGGACGGGTTCCGGATCCTCGGCAGCGCGTTCCGCCTCTATCGCGACCTTCACCCCAAGCGGGTCTTCGGTGGCGCCGCGATCCTGCTCACATTGCTGGCCTGGGCCTTGGGCATCCCGGTCATCGAGGGGTACTGGGAGACCGGCCTGGTGCTCCGGCTCCCCACGGCGGTGCTGGCCGTTGCGCTGCAGATCATCGCCTGTCTGCTCCTGATCGCCGGCCTCATCATCTCGGCCATCAGACAGGTGAGTCGCGAGCAGCGTCGCCTCGCCTACCTGGCGGTTGGAGCCGGTTCACAGAGGGTGCCGGTCGTCGGTGACGGAGCGCCAACCCGGTCGGTCGAGGTGGTGCGCGGCAGTGGTTGACGCGCCGGAGGATGTGCTCACTCGGGTCGAGGAAGACGACCGACCTGTCGCCACCTCTCGCCGGGACGAGCTCCGCCGGTGGCTGATCCAGCCGAGCAGCCTGGCCGTGGTGGCCGTCGTGGTGCTGGCGCTGGCCGTCGGCATCTACCTCCGGGCCCGCTTCTACAGCTCGATAGAACCCGGACCGGACTCCGACGAGGCCGAGATGGGACTGCTCGGCCAGCAGCTGTTGAACGGGGAGTTCCCGCTGCTCATGCGCAACCAGCCGTACGCCGGCACGCCGTGGTTGTTCGTGATCGCCACCTCGATACGGGCATTCGGCATGGGTGAGCTCGGCCTGCGCACCCCGATCGTGCTCCTCGGTGTCCTCAACGCGGTGCTGTGCATGTTCGTCGCCCGCACGATCGGCTGGTCGTGGGCACGGTCGGCGGCGACAGCCGCGGTGTCGTGGTGCTATCCGATCGCTGCGGTGTTCTTCGCCAGTCGTGAGACGATGTACTTCGTCCCGGCCATCACGATGGGGCTGCTCACAGTGCTGATCGTGCTGCGAGCGGACGTCGCCGCAGGTGACGCGAGCGTGATCGGCGGGGTCGCCCGCAGCCGTTGGCTGATGCTCGCGGCCGGGTTCGCGGCAGGGGTCGGGTGGTGGGTGAACCCTGGTTCGCTGTACCTCAGCGGGCCAGCGTTCGCCTGGGTCGCCTTCCGTGCGCTGCGCTCGCCCGCCGAGCCGCTCGTCTGGACGCGTCGGGTCGTCCAGGTGTTGCGAGCTGCGCTCCCCGCCGCGGTCGGCTTCGCGGTCGGCGCCTACCCATGGATCTTCGTCACGGCCCTCGGACCGTCGCGTCGCAACAACTACGCGGATCGTCCGAACGACGACGTCCTCAGCCGTGTGAAGCTCTTCTTCACCGAGCAGATTCCGGGCTTCACCGGCTTCAAGGCTCCGCTCGGGGCGTTGGAGCGTGGAGCGTGGCTGGGCGGGTGGCCATGGGTGGTAGGAGCCGTGGCGCTCGGCGGGCTGCTGGTGGTCCAGGTGGTCCGCAGGCCACGTGGTCACCGGGAGGCGATCGTCACGTTCCTTGGTGCGGGCGTGTTCGTCGTGTTCCTGTTCCTCACAAGCCAGACCGGGGCGATCTACGCGAACCTCCGCTACGTCTTCTTCGCCGCTCCGGTGTTCCCGCTG
>JAPXRJ010000037.1:0-18804 GCA_033813615.1 Microthrixaceae bacterium
CCACCACGTGGTTGACGCCGGTCGAGGCGCTCGGTCTCCGAGGGCTCCCGGTGTCCGGCCAGGCCGTGTGGAATCGGCACGGGGGGTTCGATTCCACACGGTCTCCGGCATGGTCCTACCCACAACGGACGTTGCGATTCCCCGCTCGCACGCCGACCCGTCGCTGCTGCCCGCGACACGAAATTCCGGCAGACTGCCGCCGTGGCACTCCAGAAGCTGACCGGCACCGACGCGTTCGTGTTCACCGACCTTCCCGGAGCAGAGCACGCTGACGGGCTCGTCCGCTGCGCGAGGAAGGTCCTCCAGGACGGGGCTCGGACCATGGCGCGATCACGGACCTACTCGTGGGCGCTGCTCGAGCGGAAGGTGAGCGGAGCCTCGGCCGGCATCAACGCAGCGCCCGAGGACCGTGACGCGGCCATCGCGGGATTCGTCTCGGAGATGCAGCAGGCCGTGGCATCGGGTTCGCTGTCGCTCGACGCCGGCAAGGGCGTCCTTCCCGGCGACCTGACCGCGTTGGCAGAGCTGGACCGGCGCTCGCCGCTGCGCCTCGTCGACGGCGACGAGCTGCTCGGCATCGGCATCGCCGCGGCGTCGACCGCAGCACTGGGCGGGCTCGCCGGGATCCGAGCGGTCATCGAAGGCGGTGGGACCGCTGCCGACGCGATCGCTGCCGCTCTCGTCACCGAGGGCGCAGAGGTGGTCGCCTCCGGCGACGGAGCGCAGGTCGCCACGACCGCGGCCGACCTGCTCGTCTGCGGATCCAAGCTGGGCCTCATCGACCACCAGCTGGCGGCAGAGCTGCCGCATCGGGCGATCGTGCCGTGCGGCGTCGCCCCGCTCACCGCCAAGGGCATGGCGGTGGCACAGCGGCGCGGCATCGTCGTCGTGGCCGACTTCCTGAGCCTCCTCGGCCCGCTCGTGTCCTTCCGTCCCGCCGAGGGCGCCACAGGCGACTCGCTCCGCGTCGACGCCGCTGAGGTCGTCTCCTCGATCGCAGGCGAGGTGCTCGGCCACGACGACGGCCCGTACCTGGGAGCCGCCTATCGGGCCGAGGCGTTCCTCGCCACGTGGCAGGAGCAGCTCCCCTTCGGTCGTCCTCTCGCCTGACCACCGCTCATTCGGGGGGCACCATCCGCGCCAGCACGTCGTTCAGGCCCATGCCGAACAAGGGGACGATCGGCCAGGTGGCGCTGAAGGTCGACGACGCCGGATCGGTCCGGATCTCCAACCGGTGCGGCGACGCCAGCATCACCAGGTCGAGCGACACCGCACCGTCGGCGCCGACCGCGGCGCTGGTCGCGATCGGGTGTCCGTCGACGTCGACCCACTCGGCCGACATCGGGATCCGCAGCGAGTCGTCGCCCTCGTGCACCACGGCAACGCCCGATGCACCGTCGAGGTCCAACGACGTGATGCTGGGGTGGCTGGCCACGACGGCGCTGGGACCGAAGTGACCGGACGCGGCACTGGCGAACGGTTCGCTGCGCCCGGCCCGCCCCGCCGCGGTCGCGAGCTCGAGCCGCGCCGTCCGCTCGGCGATGGCGCGATCACCTGCTGCGTCGACCGCCGCGCCGGCTCCCGACGGTCCGAGGGCAGGCAGGAGGACCTCCCAGATGAGATCCATGAACGACTGCATCGGATCGGTGTGGGAGAAGAACGCGACGACGACGTCGTGCTCGGGCAGGATGACCATGTACTGGCCATAGGCGCCGTCGCCGCGGTACCCGTGACGGCACATCCAGCACAGGAACCCGTAGCCGCGGCTCCAGTCGGGTTCCGCACGTCCGGAGCTGTCGATCCGGGCCATCGACGCCTGGGCGACCCACCCCTCGGGAAGGATCCGCTCGCCGGCCCACATCCCGTCGTCGAGGTGGAGCTGGCCCAGCCGTGCGATCGCATCCAGGTTGGTGAACACCCCGGAGAAGCCGAGGTCGACATCGGGCAGGTACTGGTACCAGCGCAGATCGCCGACCCCGACCGGCCCCAGGACCCGCTCGCGCAGCACGTCGCTCATTCGTCGACCGCTCGCTCGCTGCAGCACCGCGGAGAGGGCCAGCACCGGTGGCTGGTTGTAGGCGAACCACGCGCCCGGCTCGTGCTGCGGCTCGAGGGAGAAGAACCCCGCGAGCGGATCGGCCGGGTTGGCGATGAACGCGTCCAGCAGCGTCTCGTCCGCGTGGCCCGTCGCCATCGACGCGAGGTGACGGATGCGCATCGTCCGGGTCCTGGCGGCTGCATCGACGGTGAGCTCGGGCAGGTGCTCAGCGACGAGGTCGTCGAGGTCGACCAGCCCGTCGCCGACGGCGAGCCCGAGCGCAGCGCCGGTGAAGGACTTGCTGAGCGAGTACACCAGCCGCGTCTGATCGGCGTGGTGCGGACGCCAGTACCCCTCGAGGACACGGCGCCCGTGACGTTGGATGATCAGGCCGTGCGGCTCGATCGCCGGATCCGCCTCGATCGCGTCGAGGAACGCGTCGAGCCCGGCCGGGTCGACACCTTGGGCCGACGGCGTGCTGGTCGGAAACTCCATCCCCGCAGTCTGCCGGTTGCGCACGGCTCGCCACCGCACGATGCTGGTCGGTAGCCCATGAGCACGCTCGACTCTCCAGCGCCGACGGTGCCGCTGCCGACGCAGCCGGCGGACGTGCCGTGGCCGAGCACCGAGTGGCCCGAGGGTCCCCAGCTGACCGGGGACCCGGCCCGGTTGGCAGCGCTCCTCGACCCGCTGTTCGCAGTGGACTCGTCACCGCAGCTCGCCCGGTCGCTGGCCTTCGTAGCTGTGCAGGGTGGACGGATCGTCGCCGAGCGCTACGGACCTGACACCGATCGCGACACCACCCTCATCTCATGGTCGATGGCGAAGTCGGTCACCCACGCCCTCGTCGGCGCGCTCGTCGCCGACGGGTCGCTCGATCCGACGGCTCCAGCGGCGGTGCCGGAGTGGTCCGACCCAGCCGACCCCCGCCATGTGATCACCGTGGACGACCTCCTGGCGATGCGCTCCGGGCTGCGCTTCGTCGAGGACTACGTGGACGACGACGCATCGGACTGCCTGGAGATGCTGTGGGGCTCCGGGGCCGATGACGTGGCCCACTACGCCGCGTCGCTGCCGCTCGAGCACCCGGTCGGCAGCGCGTTCAACTACTCGAGCGGGACCACGAACATCGTGAGCCGTCTACTCGGCACGATCGTCGAGGCGACCACGGATCGATCGACGATCACCTCGTTCCTCCAGGAGCGGCTGCTCGACCCGCTGGGGATGGCGTCGGCCACGGCCAAGTGCGATGCCTCCGGTACGTGGGTCGGCTCGTCCTACCTCTACGCAACCGCACGGGACTTCGCCCGCTTCGGCCTGCTGTACCTCCGCGACGGATCGTGGGACGGTCAGCGCATCCTGCCGCACGGCTGGGTGGACTCGGCCAGGACGCTGCGCTCGATCGAGCCGGAGAACGGCAACGGGTACGGCCACCACTGGTGGATGGCGGTGGACGACGATCTCGGCGCGTTCTGGGCGAACGGATACGAAGGCCAGCGGATCTGCTGCGTGCCGGCGCTCGACCTGGTGTTCGTCCGCCTCGGCAAGACGCCGACCGAGCTCCGTCCACACCTCGACGCGTTCTACGAGGACGTCATCGCCGCCTTCCTTCCCGCCTGATCCGGTGTCGCGGCGGTGCCGCTGCTCACCTCGCATAGCCTTCGCAGCCATGCACCGCGTCGACGTCGCCCGACCCAGCCAGTTCTCCTTCGACGCACCGGCGTCGGTCGACGAGCAGCGAACTCACCTCAAGCAGCGCCTCGCTGCGGCGTTCCGCCTCTTCGGCCGCTTCGGCTTCGGAGAAGGGGTCGCCGGCCACATCACCGCCCGTGACCCCGAGCGCCCCGATCGCTTCTGGGTGAACCCGTTCGGGATGAACTTCCGTCAGATCCGGGCGTCGGATCTGATCTGCGTGGATCACGACGGCAACGTCGTCGTCGGAGATTGGCCCGTCAACGTCGCGGCCTTCGCCATCCACTCCCAGGTCCACGCTGCCCGCCCCGATGTGCAGGCCGCTGCGCACTCCCATGCCGTGCACGGCCGCAGCTTCTCCTCCCTCGGCCAGACGCTGGCCCCGATCACCCAGGACGCGTGTGCGTTCTACGGCGACCAGGCCGTGTTCGACGACTACACCGGCGTGGTCGAGGCGACCTCCGAAGGCCGTCGCATCGCCGAGGCGCTGGGCGATGGGAAGCTCGCGATCCTGAGGAACCACGGCATGCTCACCGTCGGCGCGAGCGTCGATGCGGCCGCGTGGTGGTTCATCAGTGCGGACCGCAGCGCCCAGGCGCAGCTCATGGCGATGGCCGCGGGCAAGCCCACCGAGATCGATCCCGAGACGGCGGAGCTCACCCGTGGCCAGGTCGGCACGGAGGTCGCGGGTCAGTTCAGCTTCCACCCGCTCTGGTCCTGGATCGTGGCCGAGGAACCCGACCTCCTCGACTGACCCGTCAACTTGACCGCGTGGTCAAGTAGGGTGCTCGACATGGACTGGCCTCTGCGCTGCGGCATCTTCATGGCCCCGTTCCATCCCAACGGCCAGAGCCCGACCCTGGCGCTGGAGCGCGACCTGGAGCTGATCGAGCACCTCGATCGGATCGGGTTCCACGAGGCGTGGATCGGCGAGCACCACTCGGGCGGGTTCGAGATCATCGCCTCACCCGAGGTGTTCATCGCAGCGGCGGCGGAGCGGACCAAGCACATCGACCTCGGCACCGGTGTGGTGTCGCTGCCGTACCACAACCCCCTCATGACAGCGCAGCGGATCGTGCAGCTCGACCACATGACGCGCGGCCGGGTGAAGCTCGGCGTCGGGCCCGGAGCGCTCCCGTCGGACGCGTTCATGCTCGGCATCGACCCCGCCGACCAACGAGCCCGCATGGAAGAGGCGCTCGAAGTGGTGTTGCACCTCCTCCGCTCCGACGAGCCGATCACCCGGGATGCGGAGTGGTTCACGCTCCGTGACGCCCGACTCCACCTCCGGCCGTACACCCACCCGCACCCCGAGGTCGCGGTCGCGGCGATGATCTCGCCTTCCGGACCCCGGGCCGCCGGCCGGTTCGGCTGCTCGTTGCTGTCGATCGGTGCCACCCAGCGAGCCGGCATCGACCTGCTCGGCCAGGCGTGGCAGGTCATGGAAGAGCGCAGCCAGCAGTTCGGCCACGTCGCAGATCGCCGGCAGTGGCGCCTCGTCACGATGATGCACCTGGCCGAGACCCGCGAGCAGGCGGCGATCGACGTCGAGCACGGGCTCGCCGACTACGCCCGCTACTTCCGAGAGGTCGCCGCGCTCCCGCTGTTCCCGGACGCCCCGATCGAGACGATCATCGACACGCTCAAGAGCTCCGGCACCGCGATCATCGGCACGCCCGATGACGCCATCGAGCTCGTCCAGCACCTGATCGACGAATCGCACGGCGGCTTCGGGACGATCCTGCTGCAGGCGCACGAGTGGGCCAACCCACACGCCACGAAGCGCAGCTACGAGCTCTTCGCCCAGTACGTGCTCCCCCACTTCGACGCCCACGCCAGGGCGACCACCACGTCGATGGAGCAGGTGATGTCGAAGCGCTCCGAGCAACTCGGCGCCGCGATGAACGCGATCGGCGCCGCGATCCGCCAGCACTCGGATGAGAAGGCCGAGCTCGCCGGCACCGAGACGACCTGAGCGTCACGGACTCGGACCCGGAACGCCACAGCGACTACCCTTCGGGGCACAACAGACGCCACAACCCACTCGGGAGAGTCCCGCCGCGATCCGCTGCGGGCGCCGAAGGAGCAACCGCCCCCGGAATCTCTCAGGCCCACGAACCGGATGGGGCAGGCACCGCTGGAGAGCAGCTCGTCGATGTTGACGGGCTCACCGACGGGGAAAGCCCGCGGAGCACGCTCCGGAGGGCGAAGCTCTCAGGTCACGCGACAGCGGGGGGCACATCGCTCCCACCATCCGCGAACCCGGAGACCCCGTGACCTCACAGCTGCCACCCGCCGACCTTCCCGTCGCCGACTTCGCGCCCCGCCACATCGGACCCGATGATGACGCCGTGCGCACGATGCTCGACGCGCTCGGCTTCGCCGACCTCGACTCGTTCGTCGACGCGACCGTGCCATCGACGATCCGCATGCAGCGACCCCTGGCGCTCGACGCGGTCCCCGACGAGGGCGACGCACTGGGTCGGCTGCGCGCCGTGGCGCAACGCAACCGTGTGGTCACGACGCTGATCGGCTGCGGCTACCACGACACCGTCACGCCGAACGTGATCCTGCGCAACGTGCTCGAGAACCCGGCCTGGTACACGGCATACACGCCCTACCAACCCGAGATCTCCCAGGGACGCCTCGAGGCCCTGCTGAACTTCCAGACGATGGTCGCCGACCTGACCGGTCTCGACATGGCGAACTCGTCGCTGCTCGACGAGGCCACCGCGGCGGCGGAGGCGATGACGCTGGCGCGGCGGCGCTCCAAGGTCGCCGGCAACACCTTCTTCGTCGACGCCGAGTGCCATCCGCAGGTGGTCGAGGTCGTGGAGACGCGAGCCGAGCCGCTCGGCATCAAGGTCGTCACCGGCGACCCCGTCACCGACCTCGACGCACACGACGCGTTCGGCGTCCTGCTGGCCTACCCGGGCACCCACGGCGCAGTCACCTCCCACGCGGAGCTGGTCGCCACCGCACACGAGGCCGGTGCCGTCGTGTGCGTCACCGCCGACCTGCTCGCCCTCACGCTGCTCACCCCTCCAGGCGAGTGGGGTGCGGACGTGGTCGTCGGCTCGGCGCAGCGCTTCGGGGTGCCGATGGGCTACGGCGGCCCCCACGCCGGGTTCATGGCGGTCTCAGATGACCTCAGGCGAACGCTGCCCGGCCGCCTCGTCGGCGTCTCGGTCGACGCCCAGGGCGATCGCTCGCTCCGGCTGGCGTTGCAGACGCGCGAGCAGCACATCCGTCGGGAGAAGGCGACCTCCAACATCTGCACCGCTCAGGTCCTGCTCGCGGTGATGGCCGCCATGTACGCCACCTACCACGGACCCGACGGGCTCCGGGCGATCGCAGAGCGCGTCCAGCGCCTGACCGCCGCTGCTCGTGCCGCGCTCGTGTCCAACGGGTTCTCGACCACCTCCCACACGTTCTTCGACACGATCACGCTGCGCGTCCCGGGTGACGCCGACCGATTGGTCGCCGCTGCGCTCGCTGCGGGGCTGAACATCCGTCGGGTCTCAGATGACGAGGTCGGCGTGACCTTCGACGAGACCTCGACGCCCCAGGTCGTCGTCGATCTCCTCGGTGCCTTCGGCATCGCCGCCACGGCCGACGAGCTCGACCTGGGCGCGCCGTCGGGACTGCCGGCCGAGCTGCGCCGCACGAGCGACTTCCTGACGCATCCGACCTTCCATCGCTACCACTCCGAGACCGACATGATGCGCTACCTGCGTCGGCTCGCCGATCTGGACCTCGCGCTCGACCGCACGATGATCCCGCTCGGTTCCTGCACGATGAAGCTCAACGCCGTGGCCGAGATGATCCCGGTCACGTGGCCCGAGTTCGGTCGGCTGCACCCCTTCGCACCGGCGGACCAGGCTGCGGGCTACCGGCAGCTGGTCGAGGAGCTGGAAGCCGCGCTGGTCGAGATCACCGGCTACGACGCCGTCAGCTTCCAGCCCAACGCCGGCAGCCAGGGCGAGCTCGCAGGGCTGCTGGCCATCCGGGCCTACCACCGCGACCGTGGCGACACGGCCCGCGACGTCTGCCTGATCCCGGCATCCGCGCACGGCACCAACGCCGCATCGGCGGTGATGGCCGGCATGCGAGTCGTGGTGGTCGGCACCGACGGCGACGGGAACGTCGACCTCGACGACCTGCGGGCCAGGGTCGCCGAACACGGTGAGCGGGTCGCTTCGGTGATGGTCACGTACCCATCCACCCACGGGGTGTTCGAGGAAGGCATCGTCGAGCTGTGCCGCATCGTCCACGATGCGGGCGGTCAGGTCTACGTCGACGGAGCGAACCTCAACGCCCTGGTCGGCCTGGCCCGTCCCGGCGACTTCGGAGCCGATGTCAGCCACCTGAACCTCCACAAGACGTTCTGCATCCCCCACGGCGGTGGTGGACCCGGCGTGGGCCCCGTGGCGGTCCGGTCGCACCTGGCGCCGTACCTTCCCGGCCACCGGCTCTACCCCACCGACCCCGTGACCGGTGCCTCCGGACCGGACGGTGGCGTGGGTGCGGTGTCATCGGCGCCGTTCGGCTCCGCATCGATCCTGCCGATCCCGTGGATGTACGTGACCATGATGGGCGACCGCCTGCGACGGGCGACGGAGTTGGCGATCCTGTCGGCCAACTACGTGGCCACCCGTCTGAACGAGCACTATCCCGTGCTCTACTCCGGAGCCGGCGGTCTCGTCGCCCACGAGTGCATCCTCGACCTGCGCCAGATCGAGAAGACCACCGGCATCACCAACGAGGACGTGGCCAAGCGCCTGATCGACTACGGGTTCCACGCGCCGACGATGTCGTTCCCGGTGCCCGGCACGCTGATGGTGGAACCGACCGAGTCGGAGGGGCTCGCCGAGCTCGACCGCTTCTGCGACGCGATGATCGCCATCAAGGGCGAGATCGACCGCGTCGCGGCCGGTGAGTGGCCCGCCGATGACAACCCGCTGGTCCACGCGCCGCACACCGCCAAGGTGGTGGGCGGCGACGACTGGGGCCGCGCCTACCCCCGATCGCTCGCCGGTTGGCCCGCAGGAGCGACCGCCGAGTGGAAGTACTGGGCACCGGTCGGACGGATCGACGGCGGCTACGGCGACCGGAACCTGGTGTGCTCCTGCCCGCCGCTCGACGAGCTCGCCGACTGAGGCGATCTCATCAGGTTCTGTGTGCGCTCAGTTCGCCCTCGGCGAACTCACAACACACAGAACGCTGGTTGGGACCTACTTCTTGGTGACGAACGGGAGGGCGACGCAGGTCGCAGCGGTGCTCTGTCCCCGCACGTCGATCGCCAGCTCGTCGCCGACCTGGACCGAGGGATCCAGGAACGCCAGGGCGATGCCGTGTCCGAGCGTGGGTGAGAAGTTGCCCGAGCTGATCGTGCCGACGACTTCTGAGCTGCCGTCGGGGGTGCCGCGCAGCACCTGCTGATCGGCACGCGGCGGACGACGTCCCGTGGTGCTGAGGCCCCGCAACACCGGCGTCACGCCCCCCTCCTTCTGCGCGAGGAGCGCTCTCCGGCCCCGGAAGTCGCCCTTGTCCCACGCGACGACCCATTCGAGACCGGAGTTGAGGCTGGTGAGCCCACCGCCGAGCTCGTGGCCGTGCAGGGGCAGCGCAGCCTCCAGCCGAAGGGTGTCGCGCGCTCCAAGTCCGGCGGGCATCGCGCCGGCCGAGGTGGTGGCGTTCCATATCTCGGCGGCACCGTCCACCGGAGCGGCGATCTCCAGACCGTCCTCACCCGTGTAGCCGGTTCCGGCGACCACGCACTCGTGGCCGAGCACCTGCGTCTCGATCACACGAAAGCGGCCGACAGCTGCGGCCTCCGGGGCGAAGGTGGCGACGACCTCCCTCGCCGCGGGCCCCTGGACCGCCAGCACCGCGCGTCCCGCGGTGGTGTCGCGGACGTCCACGCCATCGGCGGCGAAGGCAGCGACCACTCGGTCGGTGTTCGACGCGTTCGGCATGACGTCGAAGCGGGGCGTGCCGTCTGCAGCGTCGGGCAGCCACCACACGATGATGTCGTCGAGCACCGAGGCGGTCTCCGGGTCGAGCAGGTGCGTGTACTGCGCCCGACCGGGTGCGACCTTGCGCAGGTCGTTGGTCAGCTCCCGCTGCAGCGCGTCGAACGCCTGCGGACCCTCCACTCGGACGGTGCCCAGGTGGCTGACGTCGAACACCACCGCGTGCTCACGGCAGCAGCGGTGCTCCTCGAGCGTCCCGGACGGGTAGGCGATCGGCATGTCCCAGCCGCCGAACTCGACCATCTTCGCGTCGAGGCTGCGGTGGACGCCGTCGAGCGGCGAGAGGCGCATGGCAGCGTCAGACAGCGCCGGCGGCGCTGGGGTGGTGCGATCGCTCCTCGGCGTTCGCGGTCGGGAACATCTCGACGATGCGGGCGTCGACCTCGTCCTTGACGCCGGACAGGGCGAGCACGTTCAGGACGCCTTGACCCTTGCGCAGCACGTCGATCAGCTCCGGACCGTCCTGGACGAGCACGGTGCTGCTGCCGCTGATGACGATGTTCGCCGACACGATGTCCTCGCCGAGGTGCTCGCGCACGTAGTCGAACACCCGGCGCACCGATTCCAGCTTGATTCCTGCGTCGAGCAACGACTTGATGACCTTGAGCTCCAGCAGGTCCGCGTACGAGTAGCGCCGACGGCTGCCGCTGCCGGACGCGTCGGTGACGGACGGGCGAACGAGGTCGGTGCGGGCCCAGTAGTCGAGCTGGCGGTAGCTGATGCCGACGATCTCCGCCGCGCTGCGTCCGCTGAAGGTCGTCTCTGCGGCCGGGTCGGTCGAGGTCGAGGCCCGGGTGACAGTCATGTAGTTCAGCGTACCGCCCGAGCAGACCCGGATGGGTGGACCGCACTCCCAGGAGTCGTGCCACTCGCCGTTCGTTCGGGGGGCATCTTGCACCCGTCAACATGTGTTGACGTCTTGCGGGCGTCTGGATACCGTCGTCCTTGGTGGACATCGAAGCAAGTGCCCGCAAGCACGGTGCCGCCGACGACGACATGCTGCGTGCAGTGCGCAACCATTGGAGAGCGTTCGAGACCGACGACCCGGCCGTCACCATGTACATCGGTCCTGCAACCACTGCAGAGCCGCTCGAGGTCGGCGTCGTCGATGACGATCAAGGAACCGCCGTGATCCACGCGATGCCAGCGCGACCCAAGTTCCTGACGGGATGGTGGAAGCCATGACCAAGAGCCGAGCAGAACGAGCCGCAGCCCTCGAAGCCTGGGCCGAGACTGTCGAGCCGGCAGACCTCCGCGAGGCCGACACGGACCCACTGCGCCACATCGCCGAACTCGCCCAGCAGCGAGACCAGGTCGACTCCGAGCTCGCGGAGTCCGTCCGAGCAGCCCGGGCCGCCCACCGGTCGTGGTCCGAGATCGGCGCCATGCTCGGCGTCTCGAAGCAGGCTGCACAGCGCAAGTACGGAACCAAGGCTCCGGCCTGAACTTCAGAGCTCGCGCTCTTGAGCCGGCGTTCGGAAGCGCTTCCGCGGAAACGGACCGTGGCATAGGTGCCGGTAGTGGGCACTCGCGAGGCCCATCTTCACCTCGCCGTGCGATGGACACTTGCTCCATCGGTCTCACCTTGCTGCCGAACTCAGAACGCTGTCAGGAAGCGAAGTCCTCGGGCGAGACGTTGTCGATGAACTGGCGGAACTCCTCCACCACGTCATCCGCATCCGCATCCGCACCTGCGTCGACATCGACGTCGACCTCTTCGACGAATCCCGCCTCGTCGATGACGTCCTCCTCGGAGAAGATCGGGCAACCGGTCCGAACCGCGAGTGCGATCGCATCGGACGGACGGCTCGACACCGTCACCGACGAGTCGTCGGTCAGACGGCGCAGGTGCAGGTCCGCGAAGTACGTGGTGTCACGCAGCTCGGTGATCACGACGCGGTCGAGCGTCACCGCGAGCTCGTCGAGGACGTCGCAGAACAGGTCGTGGGTGAGCGGACGGGGTGTGTCGACACCTTCGAGAGCGAACGCGATCGCGGTCGCCTCGGGATTGCCGATGAAGATCGAGAGCTGGCGCTGGCGGGCATCCAACTCCCGGAGCACGACCACCGGCGTGTTGCTCGGCAGCTCCACCCGCACAGCGACCAGCTCGAGTTCGATCACGTGCGGCAGCTTAGGCCAGGGCGATTCGGTGGGACCGAGGTGAGGGACCGACGGTGACCCCCACGACACCGACGTCGTGACGCGTTCCCGCTCAGGCCAGGAGGTCGTGGCCGAGCTCACGCCTCAGCAGCGTGCGGTGCATCTCCGAGCCCAGGTCCGCCAGCTCCAGGGCCAGATCAGATGCGTGCTGGCGGGCATCGGGGTTGCGCTGCTTGAGGATCGGTACGGCGAGCTGCTCGACCAGGCCGGCCTCGCGCTCGGCCGCGACCAGGTACATCCGCAGGTGACGAGGCTCGACGCCGAGCTCCCGGTATCGCACCGCCAGCCGGGACACGTCGAGGGCCGACGGGCCATAGACCCGGTCGCCGCTGCGCACCGTCGCCTGGACCAGCCCGAACCGCTCCAGCTCGACGAGCAGCTCGTCGTCGATCCCGGCGGCGGCGCACAGCTCCTGAGTGCTGAGCGCGGTCTCTGCCGACGCGGCGTCGAGCGGCGGCCGGCGGCGGACCGGCCGGTCCTCGCCACGAGATCGAGACGGTTCGCTCCGACGCGGCCGCGGGTCCTCCTGAAGCGCGGCTACGACGTCGGCCGGGGTCTCGTGAGGTGGCCGGTCATCGCCTGCCGCGTCACCATCGACGCTCGACGCATCGGCCGCAGAATCGGATGCGCTGGCCGGCTGGCGCGAAGCGGCGGACTCGCTCTGCGTCGCCACCGGAGGACGCTCCGCCGGCCGAGGTGGCGAAGGGCGCTGAGGGGCGGACGCGACCGCCGGATGGGCGCGCGACCGGGGTGTGGGCTGCGACTCCACGGACTCCTGCCCGTCGACATCGTCGCCGTCGTCGTCCCGAGCTTCGTCCGCGTCGTCCGCGTCGTCCGCTTCGGCGTCCGCCTCGACAGCGGAGGAGAACAGCGTCGGCTGGGGGCCGCCACCGGGGTCGTAGCGGTCGACGCCGTCGTCGAGCATCTTGCGGATGATCTTGAGCGGCAGGAAGTGGTCACGCTGCTGACGGAGGATCCACTGCAGTCGTTCGATGTCGCCGATCGAGAACCGCCGGTATCCCGACGCGGTTCGCTCCGGCTGGATCAGACCCTGGCTCTCGAGGAACCGGATCTTGGAGATCGTCACATCGGGGAACTCGTCCTGGAGCAGCGCCAGGACCTCCCCGATCGGGAGCTGCTCTGCCGATGACACGACGGTGACGGATCCGGAATGCAGCAACGGTTCCTCTCCCATCACGCTCCCCCACCGAGGGTGCCGATCACGAACACCAGACGGTACTTGCCGATCTGGAGCTGCGCTCCTTCTCTCAGTGCTGCCTCGTCGATCCGCTCGCCGTCGAGGTACGTCCCGTTGAGCGAGCCGGCATCGGCGAGCACGTACTCGCCGTCCTCACCGCGACGGACCTCGGCGTGGCGGCGCGACACGGTGACGTCGTCGAGGAAGATCCCGCTGTCCGGATGCCGACCGATGGACGTGTCGCCCGAGCCGAGCGAGTAGCGCGCCCCGGCGGTCGGGCCCCGGGTCACGACGAGTTGACCCACCTCGCCGACGGCAGGGACGTCGACACCCAGCAACGGGTAGGTGCCCGTGGCGCTGTCGTCGTGCTCGGGCAGCTCCGCCCCGCACGCGGTGCAGAAGTTGGCGCCCGCTGCGTTCGTGACGCTGCACACCGTGCACACCACCCCGTCGGCACCCGCTTCGGGGCTCTCGGCGTTCACGCGTTGGTGAGCTTCCGGTATGCGTCGGCGTCGAGGAGGTCCTCCACGGAACGGAGGTCGACGGGCTCGACCACGACCATCCAGCCGGCTCCGTACGGCTCGCTGTTCACGAGCTCGGGCGACATCTCGAGGTCGCCGTTCACCTCGACGACCACGCCCTGCACCGGCGCGTAGATCTCCGAGACCGACTTGGTGGACTCGACCTCGCCGAAGGTGTCACCCGCAGCGACCTCGGCACCGACCTCGGGGACCTGGACGTACACCACGTCGCCGAGTGCGTCCTGCGCGTAGTCGGTGATCCCGATGCGGAACCGACCGTCCTCGATGCGGATCCACTCGTGGTCAGAGGAGTAGTACAGGTCGTCGGGCACGTTCATGGGTCCCGACGCTACCCGACCGTCGGCATCGCTCGTTCAGCCGATCGGCGACGAGATGCCCCGGGCCGCTCAGCGCAGCATCTGGCGGATGCGACGCGCGTACTCCTGGATCAACGTCCTGGCCTCGGCGACCGTGTCGCCCTCCACCCACAGGTGCGTGATCGGCTCTTCGGGATCCGGCAGTACCAGGACCCAACCGGTCGTGTGGTGGATCTTGACGCCGTCGATCAGGTCGACGTCGCGGCCGTGGGTCTGCTCGACCAGGCTTCGCATGACCGTGCCCTTCTGCTCCCACGGCGTGACGACCGCCTCGTGGAGCATGTGGACGGTGGGCGCAGCGGATCGGATCTCCGACAGCTGGGCGCCCCTGGCCGCGAGCAGGTCGAGCATCTTCAGCAGGCCACCGGCGGCGTCGAAAGCCGGGAGGAAGCCGGGAAGGATGATGCCACCCTCGAGGTTGGCCCCGAACCCGACACCTGGCTCCGCCGCCGCCTCCATCAGCGCCGCTGCTGAGGTCTTCGTCCAGCGGATGTGGTAGCCGCGGGACCGGATGATGTCGACCGCAGCACGAGGTGCGGTGACCGGCAGCGCGACCGAGTCGCCGAGCAGGCGATCGCAGACCAGGTCCAAGAAGCAGAACAGCAGCTCATCGTCGCCGAGCACCGAGCCGGTGTCGTCGACCAGCGTGAGCTGCTCACCGGAAGGGTCGAGCACCGCACCCAGATCCGCCCCGGAGGCCTTGACCAGCGCGGCGACGTCCGCGACGTGCGCCTCCCGATCGTTCGACAGCGCTCCGATGGTGGAGGCGAACGGGTTGACGGCCAGGACCTCGGCGCGCAGCTTCGACAGCACGTTCGGCATGGCGAAGCTCGTCGAGCCGTATGAGTAGTCGACCACGACCTTGAAGCGGCGGTCCGCGACCGCCTTGACGTCGATGGTCTGCTCCAGCGCCGCGGCGTACTGCTCGAGCGCCCTGGGCACCAGGTCGATGTCGCCGATGTCGGCGGGCCGCACCCGACGGAAGTCTTCGCGCCCGAACAGCCGCTCGATCTTCCGCTGCTGCTCCTCGGTGATGTCGGCGCCGTCGGTGTCGAAGAAGCTGATGATCACCGCGTCGGGATCGTCGGGACTGAGCCGCAGCGACACCGCGCCACCGACGGCGACGCCACGGCAGTGGAAGCGCGTGAGCGGCACGCTGGCCACCTCGAGGTCCATCACGTTGACGCCGCCGGCGTTGAGCCCCGACATCATCGCCCGCTTGAGCATCCGCGCCGACCGGCTGGAGTCGCGCGACACCACCACTGTGGTGTCGCGCTTCAGTGACGTCGCATACGCGAGCGCCACCTTGGCGGCCAGCTCGGACGTGATGTCCACGTTGGCCAGGCCAGTGACACCTCCCCGACCGAACAGGCTCCGAGCGCCGCGCGACTCCCAGATCAGCGATGTGTTGACGACCGCACCACCCTCGACGGTCTTGAACGGGTACACCTTCACGTCGGTGGAGATCACAGCGTCCTCGCCGACGAACACCTCGTCGCCGAGGACGACGCCCTCCTCGCAGCGGACGTTGCGTCGGAGGTCAGCCGCCCGGCCGACGACGGTGCCGCGGAGCTTGATGCTCTCTCCGAGGTACGCGTTCTCGTGGACGACGGTGCGTTCCAGCTCGGCGTTGGACCGGAGCCGGACACCCATCCCCAGCACCGTGTACTCGCCCAGGCGGGCACCGGCGTCGACGAAGCAGTTGTCGCCCACGACCGCAGGCCCGGCCACCACGGCGTCGGGGTGGATCTCGGCACCTTCGGCCACGAACACGCCGTCGGCGACCTCGAAGCCGGGGATGCCGACCTCGACCCGCCCGTCGAGGATGTCCTTGTGCGCCCGCACGTATGCGGGGAGAGTGCCGACGTCCTCCCAGTAGCCCTCCAGCACCGCGCCGACCAGCTTCTCGTCGGCAGCGAGCAGCGACGGGAACACGTCGCTCGAGAAGTCGACGGTCCTCTCAGCGGCGATGTGGTCGAACACCTTCGGCTCGAGGACGTAGATGCCCGAGTTGATCGTGTCGGAGAACACCTGACCCCACGTCGGCTTCTCCAGGAACCGTTCGATGGTGCCGTCGTCGCGGGTGATCACGATGCCGTACTCGAGCGGGTTCTCCACCCGCACCAGGCCGATCGTCGCCAACGCGCCGTGATCGCGGTGAGCTTGGATGACGGCGCCGAGATCGACGTCGGTGAGCACGTCGCCGGAGATCACGAGGAACGTGTCATCGAGCTCGTCCATCGCGTTTCGCACCGACCCGGCGGTGCCGAGCGGCGTCTCCTCGGCCGCGTAGGACATGCTCACGCCGAACTCCGAGCCGTCACCGAAGTAGTTCCGGATGTTGTTCGCCATGAACGCCACCGTGACGACGATCTCGTCGATCCCATGGCGCTTCAGCAGGTCGATGATGTGCTCCATCATCGGCCGGTTCACCAGCGGGAGCATGGGCTTGGGCGCGTTCGACGTGAGGGGACGGAGTCGAGTGCCCTCGCCCCCTGCCATGATCACGGCCTTCACGGGACACCTCACATCGGTTGGACACGTTCCGGGTTCGCAGCGAACCCTCGCACTGAAACTACCGCCCCGCCACGGGCCGCGACGCCCCGGCACCGGGACCTTCGACCCTTTTTCCCGGACGTGGTCCCGAGCGTCCGCATCGCGTCGATCGGGATGTCGCGACCGCTCAGGCCGACGTGACGTGCCGTGCCGCCCGACCCTCCTGGAGGGCTCGGACTCCGGCTGGGAAGTAGCCGACGAACGCGATCATGGCGCAGGCCAGGCCCGGGATGGCTGCGCACCACGCCACGATCTCGAACAGCGTCTGGTACGACTCCGGGATGCCCTGGTCGCTCGCGGCCAGGAACGCGGGGAAGGCGACCATGATCCCGAACGTGCCGGCCTTTCCCCACCACGTGACGTCCATCCGCTTCGCGCCCAGAGCCATGATCGACACCACCCAGATCGACAGCAGGACCTCACGGGTGACGACGATCAGCCCGAACCACAGCGGACAGCCCTCCGCGACGATGATCGAGACCACCCCGACGATGAGCAGCAGCCGGTCCACCGTCGGGTCGAACGCCTTGCCGAAGTTCGACACCTGGTGGAGGTGCCGAGCTGCGTAGCCGTCCACCCAGTCGGTGGCTCCGAGCGCGCCCAGCAGCACGGCGGCACCGAGGCGGGCGTCTCGTACGAACAACAGGTACAGGAAGAGCGGGATGCACAGCAGGCGCACGAGGGTGATCGCGTTGGGCAGCGTCAGCAGTTGGTCCCCGGCCGCCTCGTCGTCCGTGCCGGTCGCGCCGCCCGCGTCGGGGGTGGTGTCGTCGGCGACGTCGGCCATCCGGTCATCGTAGGGCGGCGCCACCGCCATCCCGCGGTGCGGTCCGAGCCACGTGACCGGTCCCATCCTGTCGATCGACGGTCCACGAGCAGCGTCTGCGTAGTCTCGAACCATGAGCGATCCGGTCGACCCGTCCATCTTCACGCTGATCATCCGGGGCGACATCCCCGGACGCTTCGTATGGCGCGACGACGACGTGGTGGCCTTCCTGACGATCGGCCCGATCCGGCCCGGTCACACCCTGGTGGTGCCCGTCGAGCAGGTCGACCACTGGACCGACGTCCCCACCCCCTTGTGGGCGCGCATCGGTGAGGTGCAGCAGGTGGTCGGCCAGGCCCTGATGGATGCGTTCTCGCCCGTGCGGGTGGGGTCGATCATCGCGGGGCTCGAGGTGCCGCACTGCCACGTCCACCTGATCCCGATCGATGCCGAATCGGACCTGAACTTCGCCAACGTCGATCACGATCCGTCGCCCGACGCGATGGACGATGCCGCGGCGCGCATCCGCGCCGCGCTGCGCGCCGCCGGCCACGGCGCCCACGTGCCGGACTGACCTGCGGCGCGGACTGACCTGCGGCGCGGACCGAGCGGAGCCGAACCGCTCAGAGGAGCTTGCCGGCATCGAGGGTCGGGTCCACCTCATCGAGCAGGTGCTCGCCCTTGTTGCGCACGCTGTTCACGTCGGTCGACACGGGGTGCATGGTGATCAGGCGATCGGGCGAGGGGACGAGGAGCTTGCCGAGCAGCTCGACGTCGTGCTGCTCGGAGGACAGCCACGTGGCCCACTCCGACGGCGGGAGGATGATCGGCATGCGGTCGTGGATGGTCGACATCGCCGCGTTCGCCGCGCCGGTGATGATCGTCGTCGACCGCACCGTGATCTCCTCACCGTCGGGCCCGGGGCCCTTCCACTGCTCCCACAACCCGGCGAACGCATACGGCTCGCCGTCGGGCCGGTGGATGAAGTACGGCTGCTTGCGCTTCTCCCCTGCCGGTGGCGCCTTCCACTCGTAGAACCCGTCCACCGGGACGATGCAGCGCTTCTTGGCGAACGCGTGGCGGAACGCGGGCTTGGTGGCCACGGTCTCGGCCCGAGCGTTGATCATGCGGTTGCCGACCGAGATGTCCTTCGCCCAGCGCGGGACGAGGCCCCAGTGGAATGCGTCCAGCCGACGGCTGGAGCCGTCCTCGTAGACCACGTACACGTCCGTGGTCGGCGCGGTGTTGTAGTTCGGGGTGTGCTCCAGCGCCTGCTCCGAGGTCTCGTCGACGTCGAAGTAGCGAGCGATCTCATCCGGTGGGGACGAGGACACGAATCGACCGCACATGACCCACAGCGTAGGTGGGGGCCAGGTTCAACCTCTGGGAACGCCGTCGCCGGTAGGGTCGGACGCTCATGGTGGAGCCCCTCGACGCCCCGGGTTCGTCGTCGACGACAGC
>JAPXRJ010000038.1:0-18801 GCA_033813615.1 Microthrixaceae bacterium
GCTCCGCACCCTCGAGTGGATCGACCGCCACGAGAACATCGTCGTGTGCGGACCATCAGGCACCGGCAAGAGCCACTTCCTCGAAGCCCTCGGCCATCAAGCCATCGACGCTGGAGCCCACGTGTCGTGGTTCAGCCTCGAAGCCCTCGGCACCCTGATCGGACGCCATCGAGCCGATGACAGCACCAGCCGGGCGATCCGCAAGATCCTCCGCGCGGATGTGATCATCATCGACGACATCGGACTGCTCCCCGTCTCGGCCGAGACCGCCGAAGCGCTCTACCGGGTCGTCGACGCCGCCTACGAGAAGCGCTCCATCGCGTTGTCGAGCAACTTGCATCCCGCCAGGTTCGACGAGCTCATGCCCAAAACCATCGCCAACGCGACCGTCGACCGGCTCCTGCACCACGCACACGTCATGCTCACCGCCGGCGACAGCATCCGGCTCACCCAAGCCACCACCGGCAAGGGGGTCACGCCCCTGGCCCACTGACCCCCACGGGCAGAACACCTGGCCACCACCGGGCAGTTCTGCTGGCCACCACCGGGCAGAACCACTGTCCGCCAGCGGGCAGAACTCACTGGCCCTTGACACCGGCGTCAGCGCTCCGACCTGCACGTTCACGGGCTGGCAGGGTCACGACCGACGGTGATGGGTCCTGTCTTCCGATTCTTCCCCCGAGGTCCCGATCGTCGGGACGACCGTCCAGAGGAGGACAGCAATGAAGGGACACATCAAGAAGTGCGGCGACCGCTACTACGCGGGTTCTGTCCGTGCGCTCCGGCGCGAGCGAAGGGCACGGCCTCGACGACCACCCCATGCGTTGGACACACCAGGCGCCGCAAGGTCGCGTCGACCTGAACCTGCCACACGCCCAGATCCAGGTGCCGCCACCGCGACGGACACGGCCGGGTGTCGTAGCGGGCCGAGGTCTTGTAGCCACAGTTCGGACAGATCAGCCGTCGGCGCCGCAACGCAACCTCGACGGTGATCGCGCTCAGCCCGAACGCGACCGAGGTGACGTTCACGCCATCGACACGCAACAGGCGCTTGAATGCAGTGGTGACGCGCACGGGCGCGGGGCCTCCCAGAGCTCACGGTGTAGGAACCACGAACTCTGGTCCCAGCCCGTGCGCGTCTCGCGGACCCGCCCAGCGCCCCGCTCACCCAGCCCCCACAAGCCCTCGCGCCGTCACCCCACCCACATCAGGGTCAGGAGAGCCGAAAAGGGCCTCTGACCAGGTACTTCAGTTGGTGGTGGGGGCAGGATTTGAACCTGCGACCTTCGGGTTATGAGTCAGCGCTTGGCCGTCCCGGCTGGTGCCGCCGTCGCCCGCTCCGCCTTGCGGCTGCGGGGGTTTCGGCCTCGGGCGGTGCCGTCACGTCCCGGCTCGTTCCGCCGGTTGCGGCCGAATCTGGCAGATTTCCTGGCAGACGATCGGATGCAGGGTCTGTGCTTTCGTCTCGGTACTCGAGCAGGTGCGCGTTCGAGGCGACGGAGCCGCTCAAGGGGTGCACGTGGACGATGCCCTCGTCGGTGATGTCGACCACCACGGCGACAGCGACCGCTGATCCCGACCCGGCCACGATGTGACGACCGGGCACGATGCGCGACGGGTCGGGCGCCTCGTCGAGGAAGGTCCAGGGCAGCCCGGTCTCGTCCATTGTTTGGAGATCGACGCGTAGGTCGACGTCGACGGTCGTCGCCATGTCAGGTCCTCCTCGCTCAGTCACGTTCATGGTAGGGGTTGGGCCGCTCGTCGTGGTCAGCAGTTCGCAGGCGGTCGACCCAGGCATCCAGGTCGCCGTCGAACGCCAGTGTGACGTGCGGCGTGCGGAACGTGGGCACGATCTCGAAGCCTGCCGCTTCGAGCACCTCCGGTCGGTACAACCGCAGGACCGGGAAGTGTTCGAGCCGGTCGGCGGCCAGGTCATCGACATCGGTGTCGCCGCGGGCGTAGAACGCCGAGAGCCCCCAGCGACCCCAGTCGGGGAAACGGCGACGGAAGTCCAGGGCCTGCAGCTGTGACGAGCCGTCGATCAGATCGTCGCCGCGCACCACGATCAGCGCGTCCGCCGGCAGAGGTGCTCGACGCACACGGGGCACCCGCTCACTCATGATGCAGATCCTGCCATGGGGCCGTGACAGTTCCTTGCGACGGCCGTTGCCTGGGCCGAGGACCGAGGGGACAAGCGTCGGAGCCACCTGGCTCCGCGGGGACTGCTCGCCTCAATTGGCGACCGCCACAACTCCAGCAACGCCCTCAGCCCGTCGATCGTGCGCGGGGTTCGGGACGATCAGAGGTGCAGCATTCCGGAACTACCGTCCCGTCGATGAGCACCGAACCTCGCGAGGAGCTGGCCGCCTTGATGCGGAACCTGCGCAGCGGCGGATCGTTCGCCACGCGTCGCACCGCCCCGGTCCACGATCTGGCGATCGAGGTCACGGGTGTGGGCGCGTTGGAGTTGCCGGTCACCGCCGCAGCGGCCAGGCAACTCCGGCTGGTCGCGCGTCCCGCGAAGTATGGGTACGGGGAGCGGACGATCCTCGATCGAACGGTCCGCGACACGTGGGAGGTGCCCAGATCACGGGTGCGGATCGACAAGCGCCGCTGGAACCGAACTCTCCGCCCGATGCTGGCAGCCATCCGCGACGACCTGGGCCTTCCCGCGGAGAGCTCGCTCGACGCGCAGCTGCACTCGATGCTCCTCTACGAGCCCGGGCAGTTCTTCGCCGCACATCAGGACTCGGAGAAGGACGACCAGATGATCGGAACGCTGCTCGTCCTGCTCCCTTCGAGGTCCACTGGCGGCGACCTCGTCGTCACCCATCGGGGCGCGTCGGTCCGCTACAAGGGATCGACGTCGTCGTTGACGTTCGTCGCGTTCTATGGCGACACGCGACACGAGGTCCTCCCGATCGAGACCGGCAATCGAGTGGTGCTCACCAGCAACCTCACGCTCAACGGCGACACGACACCGGGCGTGACCGACGTGTCGGTCGCTGCCACCGCCGCAGATCTGCTCGATCAGCACTTCGCGCGCAGGCCTTCGCCCCGCTGGAGCGGTGACCGCCAGGCGCTGGACCCTCCCGATCGGCTGGTCGTGCTGCTCGACCACCAGTACACGGAGCGGGGACTGCGGTGGTCGCACCTGAAGGGCGATGACGCGGCCCGAGCGCAGGTCCTCCGAGCGGCAGCGGACGACGGCGGCTGCGAGGTAGCGCTCGCGCAGGCGGAGATCCACGAGACGAGCGAGTGCTACGAGGACGATCCACGGTCTTGGCGTCGGCGCGGCTGGTCAGACTGGGACGACGACGAGACCGATGACGAGGTGGGCGACGGGAGCGAACGTCGGCTCGACGTCGGCGACATCCTCGAATCCATCGTGGAGATCGTCCCTGCTGCCGGCGAGACGCTCCGGTTCGACCGCGCAGTGAGCGACACGGAGCTTTCCGAGGTCACCCCGACGGCGGAGCTGCTCCCATATGACTCCGAGTACACCGGCTACATGGGCAACTGGGGCAACACGATGGACCGCTGGTATCGCCGAGCGGCCATCGTCCTCTGGCCCCGCACTCGTGCGTTCGCGATCCGAGCCAAGGGCGATCCCAGCGGCGCACTCGCCCACCTCCTCGCGCGAACCGCCACCGACGAGACCTCGCGACGCGCACGCCGGGACGACACCATGGCCCTGTTGCGGTTCTGGCCCGACGCGGTTCGTCGGGGCGACCAGCAGGACATCTCCGGGGCGTTGCAGCTCGCCTGGGACCTCGGTGATGAGGAGACAGCGACGAGCCTCCTCGAACCCTTCGCCCTCGAAGCTCTCTCCCCGCCCGACGCACCCGTGTTGGTGGCGCTCACCGAGCAGCACGGTCTCGAGTGGTTCGACCGCCAGCTTGCTGCATGGCTCGACCAGCGCCGATCGCCCTTCGTGCGTTCGCAGCCGGCCCCATCTCGGACCGTGTGGGTCGAGCATCTCCCCGAGCTCTCCGCCGGCGCACGAAGCGCCGAGCGGGTTCCCGCGGCGCTGGGGACCGAGATCGCACGGCGCCTGCTCGATCGCGTCAGCGAATGGCTGATCGACGCCACTCGCCAAGCGACCCTCGTCGCCACACCATCGCGACGCCAGAGCGCCCTCGCTGAGCTCGCTCTGCCCACCCTCGCCGCTCTGCGCTCCGCCGGCATCATCGGCGATCTGCGACCACGCGACCGGGTCATCGAAGCGCTGCGCGACGCGGACCGGCGGATCGTCCCGATGCTCGTCGACGTCGTGGCGGCCAGCGCAGGGTTGACGACCGACGAGCTGGAGATCGCCGGTGTCGGCACGATCGCGCAGCACTGCCGCCAGATGCTGGAAGCAGAGCTCGCCGAGCCGCCGCGCCCACCTGACGACTGGTCGATCACCGAGTTCGAGCCAGGCGACTGCTGTCCGGATTGCACGACCCTCGACGCCTTTCTCACCGACCCTGCCGCACAACAGACGACCTGGCCGCTCGCGAAGCCACGGCGACAACACATCCACCACCGGATCGACGACGCCGAGCTTCCCGTCACCCACCGCACGGTTCGCCAAGGAAGTCCCCACAAGCTGATCCTGACCAAGACGACCGAGCTGCATCGGAGAGACGCCGAGCGACGGCAAGCGGCCACTGCGTCGCTCGAGGTCGTCGAGCAGCTCCTCACCGCGGGCACCTGAGGGCCGAGGACCACGACGCCCGGTCATGCACCAATGCGGGCTCGTCGGGTTGGTCCCGAAGTGGTCAGGCTGGGCCGATGGCCTACATCATCCAACGCAAGGACCGCTTCTACGTCGTCGCCTACGACGGCCTCGACCCGCTCACCGGCAGGGAACGCCGCCGGTGGCATCCCGCCGGCCGTGACCGCCACGAGGCCGAGGAGATGGCAGCACGGATCGAACGCGACGCCGCTGGAGCCGCGCCGCTCCGCGGCGGGCCGGTGCACCTCGGGGAGTTCCTCACCGACACGTGGCTGCCGATCAAGCGCCGCCATGTCCGCGCCACCACCTCGTACCGCTACCCGTGGATGGTCGACAACTACGTCAACCCATCGATCGGCCACGTCCCGCTCCGTCGCCTCCGGGCCGATCACCTCGACGGGCTATACGACCAACTCTCCACCACAGGCCGCCGCGACGGGGCTGTCCTGGCTCCCAAGACGGTGCACGAGGTCCACGCGATCGTCAGGTCCTCGCTCGACCTGGCCATGCGCCGCCAGCTCGTCGACGCCAACGTCGCCCACGCAACCAACGCCCGCCACAAGCGCCCGACGCGCAAAGTCCCCCGCTCTTGGATCGCCGCGGAACTCGCCACCTGCCTCGCAGCAGCCCGACCACAACGGCTCTACCCGGCGCTGCACCTCGCCGCGTACACAGGCATGCGGAGAGGTGAGGTAGCCGGACTCAAGTGGTCCGACCTCGACCGGGTGAACAAGCGCCTCTCGATCAGCCGCACCATCCAGAGCATCGCCGGCCAACCCGTCGAGTTCCCAGTCAAGACCCGCACCAGCCGCCGCTGCATCGATCTCGACGACGAGACCATGGACGTCCTCGGCGCTGGCGGCGACGCCTCAACCGCGACGATCTGCCCCACAGCGTGGATGACTGGATGTTCGTGAACCCTGCCGGTCGGTTCGTGAACCCCGAGTCGATCAGCCAGCTGTTCCACCGGATCCAGCGCGGACGACCCGACCTCACCAGGATCAGGTTCCATGACCTCCGCCACACCCACGCCTCACTCCTGATCATGGACGGCGTACCCGTCAAGGTGGTCAGCGAACGCCTCGGCCACGCCAACGTCGCCTTCACCATGCACACCTACCAGCACCTGCTCCCGGGCATGAGCGCAGCCGCCGCGCGGCAGTTCGCAGCCCTGCTCGCCGAACACAACCGGTAGACGTCTACCGGCCGGAATCCCCGAAAATCCGCTGGAAGTCACGCCCAGCCGGTAGACAACCCGGTAGAGGAGTACCTTTGGCTCAGAACGACGAAAGCCCGGAATCCCTTGAGATTCCGGGCTTCTTCGATGGTGGCGGGGGCAGGATTTGAACCTGCGACCTTCGGGTTATGAGCGGCGCTCGTTCCGGCCGGTCCCGTCGAATGCCGTTTCGCCTTGTCCCACAAGGGATTCGGGCGATCCGCTGTACCGCATCGTACCGTCCTGTGACGCCCACTTCTACCGCATCTGGCAGAAGACCTGGCAGACACCCGGTAGCGTAACGATCGTTACGCCGAGGGCTCCGGACGAGGGGTTCCCAGGATGTTCTGACCTTCGGGTTGACGCTCGCCGTAACGATCGTTCTGCTCGGTCTGCGAGACTTGATAGATGCCTGCAGTGGATCCATCGGAGCGTCGAGCCGAGGTCGTGGCGGCGGCGTTCGGGCTGCTCGCCGAGGGTGGTGTGGAGGCGGCGACGATGCGGCGGATCGCCGCGGCGGCCGACGCGACCACGGGTCGGGTCACCCACTACTTCGAGTCACGGGTCGAGTTGCTCGTCGCAGCGCTGGTCGAACTGGATCGGCGACGCCAGCGGCGGATCGCTGCGCACGACGAGCTCGACCCGACCGATCGGTTGCGGGCGGTGCTGATCGAACGACTCCCAGTGGACACCGACCGGCTCGCCGAATTGCGGGTGTGGCTCTCACTGGCGAGCACCAATCTGCCGGAAGCGCGCGACGAACTGGTGCGTCAGTCCGTCGCGTGGGATCGCCTCCTCCGCTCCCTGGTCGCCGGCGCCCGGATGCCCGAGGACACGGCCGTATCCCTGGTGGCGTTGGTCGACGGCCTGGCCGTCCGGCTGCTGCTGGATTCGACTCGTGGGGCACGCCGCGCCGCCGAGATGGCGCTCGATGGACTGCTGCGTGACAGCGCAGCCGTCGCTCGCTGAGGGACTGGGTCAGGCGGCGCTATCTCGGCCGAGATGCACCGGGACGCTTCGATCCTCGTCATCGAAGACCGCGACGAGTTCGAGGCGGGCACCGAGTGCTTCGAGGTACTGGCGCAGGGTCGACACCCGGACGTCATCGGCGTGTTCAAGTTTGGAGATCGCACCCTGGGTGACGTCGAGCCGTCCGGCGAGCTCCGCCTGGCTGACCGCCTCACGGTGGCGGAGCTCGAACAGGCGGATCTCTTCGAGCGCCTCGGCGCGCATGGCGGCGATCCGCTCGGACGCGCCTTCCTTTGCGGCGACGTCGTCACGAAGGGTCGAGAACTTGGTTCGTGCCATCAGATCAATCCTTCCGTGCGGAGTTCTTCCAAGTACTCGTCGTAGAGGTCATCCGCGAGCGGGACCGCCCACTCGTACCACGTGTTCCACTCGCCGCTCTTGTCGCCACCCAGCAGCAGGATCGCCTGACGACGAGGGTCGAAGCTGAACAGCACCCGTATCGCACCGTCCTTGGCGGCCCGGAGCTCCTTCATCGTCTGGTGCCGCGACGACTGGATCCGATCGACGACCGGTCGGCCCAGGTCGGGGCCGCGTTCGCCGAGCAGGTCGACACGGGCGGTCACCGCCTCGCGCTGATCGTCGGTCAGTGTCGACCACCACTCGACGAACTGGTCCGTGACCTCGACGTCCCACACCCAGAAACTATGAGCTATCACTCATTATGAGTCAAGACTCATCGTCTTCCCACGATGGACGGGTGGGGAGCACGCGTCGTTCCGGCAGCCGACCCGACACGCCCATTCGCTTCTCACCATTCTTGACTACTACTCTATTTTAGCTTGACTGCTGCTCTATATTGGTGTCTGATGTTCGGCATACCCGTTCGAGGAGGTGTCGGCCGTGGACGATTCGAGGTGGGAGCGCTACGGAGTGCTCGGTGGTGTGGTGTTCGTCGTGTGCGACGTGGTCATCGCTGTCGCCGGTGGTGAGCCACCGGCGATCGACGCCGGTCGGAGCGAGATCGTTGCCTACTTCGTCGACAAGGGCCCGGCGATCCAGGCGGGCCTGTGGCTCTTCGGGCTGGCGTCGGTGGCGCTGATGTGGTGGATGGGTTCGTTGTGGCGGACGATGGCACGCTCCGAGGACGGCGCGGCTCGGCTGGCGGTGGTGTCGGTGCTGGGCCTGGCCGTGGCGGGAGCGCTGTCACTCGCGTCGGCGGCGGTGTCGGTCGCGGCCGAGTCGCGCATCGAGGATGTCGGCGACACGGTGGTGATCTTCCACACGCTTGCGGTGATGCTGCTCGCCGCATCGGGATTCGGTGTCGCCACGCACTTGTTGGCGACGAGCGCCCTGGGGGCTCGCACCAAGACGCTGCCCACGTGGGTCGTCATGGTGGGCGTGGTGTCTGCGCTGGGGTCCCTCGTCTCGGCGGTCCTCGGTGCCACGGCGACCAGCGACGCGTCCAGCGCGGTCGGGTTCGTTGGGTTCGTCCTGTGGTGCGTCTGGATTCTCGGTGTCAGCGCACGCATGTGGAGCGACCTCCGCACGGTCGACCCCGTCCCCGCCCGATGACCGGATCGAGGCCTCGGGCCTACGACATGACCAAGCGCTCCGGCGCAGCGGCAGGGACCCGGAGCCGGATCGCCGAAGCTGCGCTCGCGCTGTTAAAGGAGCGGGACTACGACGACGTCAGCCTCAACGAGATCGCCCGGGCCGCAGGTGTGTCGCACCAGACCGTCCTCAACCACTGCGAGAACAAGGCCGGTGTGCTCCTCGCGGCCGGCGAACTGTTCAGCGAGGAGATCCGGGCCCTCGAGGCCGACGTGGTCGCCGGCGATGTGACGTCGGTGGTCCGCACCAGGTGTGACCGCCTCGAGGTCCTCGGCGACGCCAACGCCCGATGGGCTGCAATGGGCACCCGGGCACCGGAGGTCGGAGAGGGCCTCGCCGCCGGCCGCCTCGCGTTCCAGGCATGGCTCGAGGAAGTGCTCGGCGACCTGATGCCCGGCGACGACGACCCCGACGAACACCGGCGGGTGCTGCTCGGGCTCCACGCAGCACTCGACGTGTTCACCTGGAAGCTCCTGCGACGCGACCTCGGCCTCAGCCGTGAACAGACCGAAGCGCAATTGACCGACCTCGTGCTGGGCGTGCTCGCCCGCCACCGAACCTGACCGGACGGAGGCCTGACGATGGCTCGCTTCCTGTTCACCATGTGGGACGGCGGTGGCAGCCTGCCCCCAGAACTCGCGGTGGTCCGCCAACTCGTCGCTGCCGGTCACTCCGTCACCGTGATCGGCGACCCGGTCATCGAACCCGAAGTACGCGCCGTCAGTGTCGGCGGCTTCCGGCCATGGGTCGATGCGCCCCACCACAACACCCGCCTCGCCGACGACGACTACATCCGCGACTGGGAGCTGCGGAACCCGACCCGCGTGCTCACCAACCTCATGGACACCCTCATGGTGACCCCCGCACCGTTGTTCGCGGCCGAGACGCTTGCCGCCATCGACGACGTGGGACCCGACGCCGTCGTCTCCAGCTTCCCGCTCCTCGGCGCTCTCATGGCCGCCGAGGCACGCGAGATCCCGTGCGCGGCGCTCGTGCCCAACGTGGTGTCGCTCCCCGCCAACGGGATGCCGCCGTTCGGGACCGGGTTCCTCCCGCCGAAAGGTCGACTCGGTCGAGCCCGTGACCGCGCCCTGAACGCGCTCGTCGACCGACTGTGGAACAAGGGGCTGCCCGAGCTCAACCGGGCGCGCACCTCCTTGGGGCTCCAACCGCTCGATCGGCTGCTCGCCCAGTACGAGCAACCCGAGCGGGTCCTCGCTCTCACCGGCGCCGCGTTCGACTTCCCCGCCGAGCTCCCCCCGAACGTCCGCTACGTCGGCCCGCAGCTCGACGACCCCGACTGGGCCGAACCGTGGACACCGCCTGACGACGACCGGCTCTTCGTCCTGGTGGCCATGAGCACCACGTTCATGGACCACCTCGATCAGCTTCAACGAGCCGTCACCGCACTCGGCTCGCTCCCGGTCCAGGGCCTCGTTACCACCGGCCCCGCCATCGACCCCGACCAGATCGACGCACCCGACGCGATCACCGTCGTTCGCTCAGCCCCCCACCGCGACGTGCTCGCCCACACCGACGTGCTGCTCACCCACGGCGGCCACGGCACCGTCATGAAGGGCCTCGTCGCCGGGGTGCCCATCGTCTGCATGCCAACCGGCCGCGACCAGCCCGACAACGCGGCGCGGCTCACCTATCGCGGTGCCGGCGTCAGGATCTCGAAGAAGGCGACACCGGCCAAGATCGCCGCGGGCGTTCAGCAGGTGCTCGACGACCCATCCTTCAAGACGGCAGCCACGCTCCTGGGCGAGCAGCTGCGCGCTGAAGCTGACCGCGGCGCCGCGCTCGCCGAACTCGAAGGCCTCACCACACCCGCCTGAACCAGGTGTGAAACCGCCCTCCGCTGAGGGCTCGTCGAGTTGATACCGAAGTCCTCAGGCTGGGGCGACGGCCTAGATCATCCAACGCAGGATCACTTCCAACGTCGTTGCCGACGACGGCCTCGACCCACTTCACGTCGACCCCGCAAGCCTGGCACCGGGAGAATCCGCTTCGCTTCCACCGTGTCGCCGGCGGACCGAGACTGAAGCAACGCGAGCCAGTTCCCGAACTGAAGGCGGACACGGCTCATCGCCGACGCCGCGTTCTACCGATTGTTCCTCCGGGTCCCGATCGTCGGGTCCTGCTCGATTTCGGAGGAACGCTCATGCATGGATACGTCGCCAAGCGCCGCGACCGCTACTACGCGGTCATCTACGAAGGCCGCGACCCGGTCACCGGCAAGGAGCGCCGCAAGTGGCACCCGGCCGGCACTGACCGCGCCGAAGCCGAACGTCTCGCCGCGAAGCTCGCCAAGTCCGAGACCGCCAAGGTCGACGCCGTCCGATCGCTGACCTTCGGCGCCTACCTGACGAGCCAGTGGCTGCCGGCCAAGAAGGTGCAGCTCGCGCGGAGCACCTACCGGGGCTACGAACGCAACGCCCAACTCCATGTCATCCCGACCCTCGGACGGATCACGCTGCGGCGGCTGCGGTACCAGCAGATCGAATCGCTGTACGACTCGCTCATGTACCCCACCTCGGGCCGAGCGCTCGCTCCGAAGACCGTGTACGAGATCCACCTCGTCATCCGCGGCGCCCTCGCCGACGCATGTCGCCGCGGGCTCGTCACCCGCAACGTCGCCGACCTGGCCCGCACCCCGAAGCAACGGGCACTGCAGTGTGTCGAGGGCATCGCGTTGACCGACGAGCAGCTCCGCCACCTGCTGCGGACCGCTGCTGGACACCGGTTCTTTCCGCTGTTCTGGCTGACCGCGATGACCGGCATGCGCCGCAACGAAGTCCTCGGCCTCAAGTGGCCCGACATCGACTTCAAGCGCAAGCGTCTGCACCTCAACCGGGGGCTCATCGACGTCGACTACGAGCTCCACCAGACACGCGGGAAGACACGGTCCGCTCGTCGCAGCATCGCCCTCGACGCCACCACGCTGTCGGTGCTGCGAGGGTGGAAGGCGTTCCAATGCGCCGAGTTCGGCGCCGTCGGCATCGACAACGAGGAGCGGTGGGTGTTCACCGCCGGTGACGGCAACCCGATCCACCCGCAAGCCGTGAGCCAGACGTTCGGGCGGATCGTCCGCAACTCAGGCCTGCCACACATGCGCTTCCACGACCTCCGCCACACCCACGGCAGCCTCCCCATCAAGGAAGGCATCCCGGTGAAGGTCGTCAGCGAACGAATCGGACACGCCCACATCGCCCACACCATCCAGACCTATCAGCACCTACTGCCCGGAATGCAGGACGACGCCGCGGATGCGACCGAACAACTCGCCCAACCTCGACCGACACCCGACAACGAGGCGAAATCCAGCTCGGTGGAACGTCGAGGGAACACCCGGAGGAACGTGGCCTGAACACGGTAGAAGCCGGGCCTCAGGGCCCGGCTTCCCTTGAAATCACTGGGTCGTTGGTGGGAGGTTCATGAAACCCCGGCGGGCCTGCCGTGCCGGGGGTCCCCATCGCCGCGTCGGCGAGATAGCACACGATTCGGGGCCCAACCTTGCACACGGTCTCGTCCCACCTGGTGAGTCGGCGAGCACAGCGCAACGAGCCGCCGGGTGGCGTGTCAGACGGACAATGGCACCAGCACGGACGTGTCTGCCGAGCTCGATCTACCCGACGGCTACCCCGAACTCCTCGCCCGAGCACAGACCGAAGCGCGCTCCGCCCAGCTTCGTACGCACGTCGTCGTCAACACCGAACAGCTCCGTCTCCGCTGGCAGATCGGCAAGCTCACCCTGGACCTCCAGGATGCCGAAGGCTGGGGTGCCAAGATCATCGACCGGCTCGCAACCGACCGCCAAGCCGAGTACCCCGGCCAAGGAGGCTGGACCCGCCGGACCCTCCACTACATACGCAAACTCGCCGAGAGGTGGCCAACGGAGGAAGGATTGAGGCAGCAGCCTGCTGAGCAAATCCCGTGGACGGCCCTGATAACTCTTCTCGACCATTGCGATGACCGCGCCACATCGGAGTCGTACGCATCCCGAGCCGTCACCGAAGGGTGGTCGCGGGCCGTGCTCGCGGACCGCATCAAAGGGCTCGGCTCCATCCAACTTCGCAGCGACGCTCACCGTCCCGGATCCCGAGCTCCCCCAGCAGCTCACCAACGACCCCCTGCGCTCTCGACTTCCTCGGGTTCACCGGCAAGGTCGCCGAACGAGACCTCGAGACCGCGCTCATCGACAACATCCACCAGTTCCTCCTCGAGCTCGGCACAGAGCGGTCCTACAGGTAACCCTGCAGCCAGTCATGATCAGACCAGCTCACCGACGTCACGTAAGCACCATGAGACCAGCTTCCAGGGCTCTTCCGGAACAGATAGTCAATCTTCCCAGACGCATGCGTGGAGCGGTTCAGCGAGTGGTCCGCCTCGACGAACCCATTCCCGAACGACCATGCGACATACCGGAGTCCCATACTCGGATACGGAATGTTGAAGTCCCCAGCCGCAAAGGTCTGAAAGCCTCCACTCGCAAGGAACGCCGCAACACCGCGGAACTCCGCTTCTTGGTCTCCGGTCGTAGCCGTATTTCCGGGATGCAGGTGAGTGCTGCAGGACCAATAGAAGTAGTTCCTCACACATGCTTCGCCTCGCGCTTCGGAGCCGCTCTGAGCGACATAAGGTCCGATCGCCGGATTGCCAACTCGGCCACCATTCACTAGGGCCGCCGTTCCGTAGGACGCGCCGCACTCGGAGCGAAGAGGCTTAGCAACTGAGGTCGTTGCTTGCGCAAAGAAGGCCTCCCCGTACGGATAGCCGGCCACCGCCGTCATCCACAGGATCCGCTGGTACTGGGTGAAGCACAACTCGTTGAGACTGACGGTAGCCACGTGTGCCCCACGAGCATTCAGTCTCGTCCACACGTTATTGCTTGAAGTGTCTGCCACATTCGCGTTGTAGTAGATAAAAGCATTGCCACCCCCGCCCTTGGTGTTGAACTGAATCGACATCGGTTGCAGTGAGTAGTGAGTTCGCCTGACTGATGTGCTGGCCTCACTTTGACTGCCCCCTGCCGCGCCTACGCTTGTCAGGATCAACGCGACTACCACTCCGGTAGTTAGCTTCCATCGAACCCGCTTCACGGCTTGACCTCCACGATTGACGCGTCCTCGTGGCGCTCAGCATCAGGGCCTGAGAGGAGTAGGATGTTTCCCGTTGTGCCTCGCCACCCGATCACGCCTGCGGTAGAGAGCACGTGCGGTGTTGTTGGCGTCGATGCTGACAAACCGATCAGCACCCCCTCGCCTTCTACCTGATTCCAGACGACTGCGGCCGCTTCGTCCCCGGAGATGGACTGACCCGCGAGCGAGGGCTGATCAGGGGCGGCTTTCGGTCGTTGCGCCCATGGCCCCGTTCCGCGCATCTCCCATACAGCAGACGTTGTGCCCTCAGGCGGAGGCTCCGACGAGGTGACGAACACCGACTCTGCAGTGCACAACAACTTGACGGAGATCCCCCCGTACTCGCGGGCAACGGCCGGTAGATCAATGTCCAGCGTTGCCCCACCCGGCGAAGTTCGCAGCAACCCGACCGGCACAGCGCCCCGCGGATCCTCGCTTGACCCTAACTGCAGGGTGAAGAGGTCGCCCTGCGAGATGCAGGACTGACGTCCTGCTGGGCTGGCCAGGCCAAGATCACGTACACCAGCGTCCGAGACCGCGAACGCGACATGTCGACCATCGTTCGTCACTACGACAACGACAAGCCCGCCCACGCCGGGCTGGATGGAAACGACCGACCGCGCAATGACCTGCGCGATCGGATCGGGCAGTGTCTGCTGCTTCCATCCTGATCCCGACTGCACATCAGCCGTAAAGATGGCGAGACGGCCCGGCTCGCATACCGGAGCATCTGCGTCGGGTGCGTCATCGCATTGGGAGGCAACCAGCACAGCGGAAGCCTCGAGGCCGCCAACTCCGAGGGGAACGACGATCGAACTGGAACGGGGCGGCTCCAGCTCAGAGATGGTGTGAGTATCAATGTCCAGGACCGCGTATCCAGGCTCCTTCGACGGATCCTCAGAATCAGGACTGCTGAAGCCGACGATGTGGGAGTTCGTGCTCGCCCAGTTCGGATAGCCGTCAGAAGACATGAACCGTGCAAGGCCTCCAGGTTCATCCGCACTGTTGCTGGGTTCAGTCCTCGACCGAACGTCCTGTCCGCATGAAGTCAGACCAGCACACAGCGCGACGAACCCTGCGGTGACGGCCAACAGGCTACGGGTACACCGATTCATCTTCGAACCCCCTTCGCTCCCCCGAACTCGGCACGCTATCACCGTGCCGGCATCGCGGCAGTCTCGGTCCCCAGCGGTGGTGGGCTCGGAGGCCGCTTTGCTGAGTCCAACACGACCGGTGCACAGACCGTCAGTCACCTTGACAGGCACCGCAGCGCCAGCACGGTGTCACCTATGCACCACCACACTGACCCCCATGGCCGCAGAGTCACCGTCTCCAACCTGATTCATGGGCTCGGCCCGGGCGCGTTCGCCACCTGCGTCGTGCTCTACACCTACGTCGCCTACGCGCTGGCCGCCGCCGCGATGGCTCCGATCAACTTCCAGATGGGAGAAGCGATGTACCGCTGGGCTGTCATCGCCTCACCGATCCCCGCCATCACCACCGTCGGCTACTTCGGCGGCCTCATCTTCCTCTGGCTTCGGCGACGGCGCGTCAGCCGCGATCGTTGAGATCTGGTCGCAAAGCGTTGCGAGCAGATCCTTGACCTCACGCTGGCCGACAGCCGCCTGCCACATCGCCGCGGCCGCGAAAACCAGCGCAACCGCGCCGAACAGCCAGCCGACCAGGATCGCCGCCGCGTCGACTGCACCATCGGAATCAAGACGGTCGGCGTAGATGAGCCACACGAGTGCGCCAGCACACACTGCGGCGTAGACCCCCATTCCCGCAATCACGGTGCCGAGCGGCACTTCCAACCGGAGCGCCCATCTACTCGGGTGTGCTCGTCCAGACTGAGTCCGCTTCCCTGTTCCCATACCGATCAGATCGGCACACCGACTCGACCGCCTGAGGATCCTGGCCTGGCCGTGACACCGCGCGGCGATTGCAGGAACCGGGCGACCAGGCACTGATCCGTTGCGTGAATCGGGTTTGTCCGCGTCACCGCCGCCCCGTCGCCAGTCCTTCTGTCGGCGGGGCCAACTCACCAGCTGGAGTGCTGCGGTCTCCGATCCTGGTGCTTCCTCGTCGATGCCCTGACAGACCCTGCGGGGTTGGCACGGTCCGCGCGGTTCTCAAGGACGGAGAGCTGCGATGACCGGTCGAAGGACCAGCCCGACAGCGGCAAGGAAGGCGGCACGAGCCGCGAACCGCGCCCCGGAACCGGTGACCCTCGCCGTTGGTGTTGCCGAGCGCATCGCCTCGTACGTCCCCTCGAGCATCGCCCCGGACGCATGGGCGACAATCCGCCCGCTCGTGATCGAAGTAGTGACTGCGGCTACGCCTGCGACGCCGGACCGGGCCCAGCACCTGATGCTGCCCGCAGCAAAGCTCGCCCTCTGGGCGATCGACCAAGGAGTCACTCTCGAGCGGTCGTCGGTGTTCGTCGAAAGCGTGGTCGAGGAATGGGCCCGGGCCCAGCTCGCCGCCGGGACCTCGCCTCGGTCGATCGCCACCCATCGCTCACACCTGCGAGCACTCCTGGCGCCGACACCGACCGCTGGACCGAAGGTCGGTCGTAGCAACGGCCCGAACCCATACAGCGGCGACGAAGACCTCGCCCTACGCAGGGCGGTGACCGGTCAGCGCACCCCCGTCTACCGGGCGACCGGCTGTCTCCTCTACGGGCTCGCCCGAGGCGCCGGACTCAACGCCGCAGCCAATCCGCCACACCCGCCGTGACGACGTCATCGACCACGGCGACGACGGCGTTGAGGTGCACGTCGCTCGGCGGTCGCTGTGGGTGCTCAACAGCCACGTCGGCATCATCCGCCTCGGACTCGAGACATCCATGAGCACCGGCTATCTGCTCGGCGGTCGGGACGGGCAGCGACGCAACATCGCGGAGTACGTCAGCCGGTTCACCGTCCCCGCCGGCACCCCACACCTGAACGTCGGACGCTGTCGCAGCACCTGGATCCTCGACCACCTCCGACGCGGCACCCCGACCAAGATCATCGCCGACGCGCTCGGCACCAGATCCCTCAACCAGATCGAAGCGCTCCTCACCCACGTCGACTCACCAGATCCCGACACTGCCGCCCGAGCGTTGCGAGGCGGGCCGTGATCCCCGCCGTCGAGATCCGACGGGCCGAAGCGGTCGTCGACCGCTCCGGGCTCGTCGACGAACTCGAAGACCTGCTGCGGCCACGCGACCCGGACACCGGCCGGTCCATCGGCCGGCCACGCGACATCAGCGTCCGCACCTTCCTCACCGGGATCCTCCTCGCCGCGGGCCACGGCAGGAACCTGCACCTTCGAGAGGTGCATCGCACCCTCACCCGCAACATCTCCCGCACCCAACAGGACCGCCTCGGAGTCCGCCACCAGCGACGCACCGACCCGGCCGGAGCGTTCCGACGCGTCCTCACCTACCACCACTTCTCCCGCATCGTCTGCGCGCTCGCGAAGAAGGTGCAGCGTGACGGCGACGAGTACCTCCAGAGCATCTGTGACCGACTCATCGACGCATCCATCGCCGCCGGACCCGACCCGTCAGGCCACTGGGCGATCGACGGCACCGGCGTCGACACCTGGGCCAACGGCCTGAAAGCAGCGCACCGCCGCGCCGACCAAGACGCCAAGTGGGGCCATCGCACACCAACCCCGCAGAAGTCGATGTCGGAGAAGTTCTTCGGCTACGACCTCTACGGGTTCACGATCGTCCCACCCGCCGGTGCCGACGGGACCGACCGACCGAACCTCATCGGCGGGATGGTCGTCCGCGCAGCCGCCTCCGACGACGCCGAAGCGTCACTGGTCGGCATCGACGCGCTCCTCGCCGCCGGCGTCCCCGTCGACCGGGTGCTCGTCGACCGCGGCATCTCCTACAAGGCCGACGCACGCTGGGCCCGCGAACTCCGCGACCGTGGCATCGAGCAAACCCTCGACATGCACGCCGCCGAACACGGCCGACTCGACTACGACGGCATCGCGATGATCGACGGCTGGCCCCACTGCCCGTCAGTCCCAGAGACCCTCGTGACCATCAAACGGCCCGAACGGCTCTCGGTCCCCACCGACGGCACCGACAACCCCGATGGTTTGCGTCTGACTTCGACGCGGAGGGTCCCCCGCGAAATGACCCAAGGCTGGTTGTCTCCTCGGATCTTCTGAGAGGAGCAGGCTGTGACCGAGTCGAAGACGCGCAAGGGACCGAAGAAGCTGTCGGCGGAGACGAAGTGGGAGGTGTTCTTGGCCGTCACTGCCGGGGAGGTCACCCAGGCCGACGCGGCCCGCAAGTGGGGTGTGGACGTCTCGACGGTGATCGGGATCCGACGCACCGTGAAGGACGCGGCGTTGGCGGCGCTGGCGCGTACGCCGGGCCGTCCGGCCAAGGAACGCAACTGGGAGCTCGAGGCTGCGAGGGCCGAGATCGGCCAGCTCACCGAGGCGATCAAGTCCCAGGCGATCGAGTTGGCGGTGATCCGGGGAAAGTCCGGTTGGGGCTGAACGGTCCGCTCCCGGCGCGAGTCCCCGCCGAGGTCAAGGAGCTGGTCCTCAAGACCGTCGACGACGCCGTCGCCGACGGGATGTCGCAGAGCTGGGTGTGCTCGCTGTGGCAGGTCTCCGATGACCGGGTCCACCGCTGGCGGGCCCGCCAACGCGAGCTGGGCAGCCTGGTGGACCGAGCGCCGGGCGGCAGCCCGATGCACGCGGTGTTGCCCGCCGAGATCGACATGATCCTCGAGATCGCGGAGAAGTGGGGACCTGTGGACCGGTCCCATCGCAAGCTCGCTCACCGTGGCTCCTACGAGAACCTCGTGTGGGTCTCGCCGTCCACGTTCCGGCGTGTTCTCGCAGCTCAGGGCCTCATCCTGCCCGACAAGCCGGCCAGGGTGCGTTCGGAGAAGCGGCCGTGGCCCGACTGGCTCGAATGGGTCCCGAACCGGATCTGGATCTACGACGCCACCCACTTCACCCGTTCGAAGCGGGTCGTGTTCGCCATCGTTGACATGGTGTCGCGCAAGTGGATCGACACCCTCGTGTCCGTCGAAGAGTCCGCAACCCAGGTCCAGGTCATCTTCGAGTCCGCCCTCGAAGCCGAGAACCTCTTGGACCTGTTGACCGACGAACGGCTCGACCTC
>JAPXRJ010000039.1:0-18600 GCA_033813615.1 Microthrixaceae bacterium
GTCAGTGCCCTCCTGCTCGGCGATCCGGCGTTCGATCTCGGTGTGGACCCGCGGGTGCACGATCGCCCCGAGATCGGCCAGCGCCTGCGGGTCGGTGAAGACGACCTCGGCAACCGCCGCACGATCGAGCGAGCCGTCCTCGGCCACGATCCCCGAGCCGAAGCGCTCGACCATCTCCCCGAAGACCTCGGTGCCCGGCTGCTGGAGCTCCTTGACGATCGCGTCGGCGTCCACCACCACGGCGCCACGCCGCGCGAGCGCCGCCGACACCGACGACTTGCCCGCACCGATCCCGCCCGTGAGTCCGATCAGCAGCACGGCGCCGGACGCTACCCGAGCACGGTCGATTCCGCGTTCTGTGGAATTTCCCAAAGTCGCGACGGCCCCGTGCCGATGGATGGACGACCGGTCCCTCCGGCACGACCAATCAACAGCACGACCACATCAACGACACGACCACATCAACGACACGACCTGACCCGGAACGATCCTCCATGCACACCGCGCCCCCGGACGATCCCATCTCCGCTGACGAGCCGCCGACGACCTCGACTGGCACGTCGTCGGACGAGCAACCGACCCAGCCGCCCCGACCGGGGCTCGGCGCCCGCCTGCGCGAGCGCCTCGACCGGGATCTCCGCGAAGCGCTCATCGACCCGTCGCAGCAGCCGACCGGCGACTTCGACATCGTCGCCGAGCAGCTGCCCACGATCGGCGTCGACCGCGTCGCCAGCTTCAACAGCCTGATCACGGCCATGCGGTTGGCCACCACGGCCATCTCGCTGCTGCTCGTCGCCAGCCGCCTCGACCAGTTCGGCACCTCGGTCCGCATCTGGACCGCGATCGTCGTCGGCTACGCCATCTACCGGGCGTTCAACCCGATCCGCTACGAGAACGACCTGCAGTCGCTGCTGCGCGTCATCAGCGAGCTCGTGCTGCACGTCGCCGCTGTCGTGATGACCGGCTGCTGGCACTCGCCGCTGATCTTCACTCTCCTCACCGCGGTCACGATCGCCGGACTGGCCCGCGGCTTCGGGTTCTCCATCCGGATCGCGATCGTCGCGATCCTGACCGTCAGCTTCCCGTTCGTGCTCGAGGCGTCGGACCAACGCGAGGCGATCCTGCAGTCCGCATCCTGGGCGGCGATCGTGATGCTGGTCGCGATCACCGCCGGCTACGCCCGGCGGATCTCGGGCGAAGCGGATCGCGAGCGCGAGCTGGCGATCGACCGACTCAGCCGCCTGTCCGATGCCAACGCGCTGCTGTTCTCCCTCCACCGGGTCACCCAGACGCTGCCCGCCTCGCTCGATCTCGGCGACGTGCTGGACTCGACGCTCAGCCGGATGAAGTCGCTCGTGGCGTTCGACCGGGTGGCGGTCCTGCTGTTCGACGACACCGACGGGCATTGGGAGGTCGTGCGCAACCAGGGCCTGCACGTGCCGACCCGTCTCGGACCGACCGAGCTGCCGACCGGCCTCAAGCTCGCGATCACCGACAACCGCCCGGTGTACATCGCGGACCTGCAAGCCGACGGCCCGGGCCTGTCGGAGCGCTCCGGATCCGGCATCTACACCGTGCTGTCGGCCCGCGGCTCGATCATCGGCCTCCTCGCCATCGAGCACGGCGACTTCGAGCACTTCACCTCCCGGGACCTGGAGCTGATCGAGGGGTTCGTCGCACCGGCGTCCCTCGCGCTCGACAACGCTCGCTGGTTCGCCCGTCTGCGCACCGTCGGTGCGGACGAGGAACGGACCCGCATCGCCCGGGACCTCCACGACCGCATCGGCCAGTCGCTCGCCTACCTGGCCTTCTCCCTCGACAGCCTGGTCGAGCGCGACGAGGCCGGCGACAACGTCAGCCAGGACCTCAGCCAGCTCCGTGAGGACGTCCGCGGCGTCATCCGAGAGGTCCGCGACACGCTCTACGACCTGCGGACCGATGTCTCCGAGGAGCAGGGCATCGGCGCGGTGCTCGAGCAGTACGTCGGACGGGTCGGCGAGCGCAGCCACCTGAGCATCCAGGTCGAGGCCGACCGCGACGCCCGACTGCCGATCCTGCAGGAGCGCGAGATGTGGCGAATCGCCCAGGAGGCGCTCGCCAACGTCGAACGCCATGCTCGGGCCACCGCCGTGCGCATCGTGTGGCGCTGCGACGGCGAACGGGCGCTGATCGACGTCACCGACAACGGCGTCGGCTTCGAGTCCTCCACCGCCGGCCGCCTGGACTCCTACGGCGTGCTCGGGATGCGTGAGCGGGCCTCGAGCATCGGCGCGTCGCTGGAGATCCTCAGCGCGCCGGGCCGCGGCACCCGCGTGCGCTGCTCGCTCAACCCGAACGATCAAGGGGCGATCAGCCCCACCGACCCGGCCCTCGCGGCCACCGGACACCGGAGGTGACCACATGGCCATCCGTCTGATGCTGGCGGACGACCACCGCATGTTGCGTGAGGGGTTGCGTCGATCGATGACCGATGCCGGCTTCGACGTGATCGGCGAGGCCGGCGACGGGGTCGAGGCCGTCAAGCTGGCGCTCGAGCTCCATCCCGACGTGATCCTGATGGACGTCACGATGCCCAACTGCGACGGCGTCGAGGCGTGCCGACAGGTCAAGAGCACCGGGACCGAGACCAAGGTCGTGATGCTCACGATGCACGCGGATCAGGACGTCCTGACGAACGCGATCCGGGCGGGGGCGATCGGCTACCTGACGAAGGACTGCTCGACGCGTGAGATCGCCGAGGCGGTCCGCATGGCGGCCGAGGGCGACACCGTGCTGTCGCCGCAGCTCGCCCGCTCGATGCTCGAGGAGGTTCGACGCATCGACGAGCCCCGCACCGCAGAGGAGGACCGCGTCGTCACCAAGCGGGAGGAGGAGGTCCTCCAGCTCATCGCCGACGGCTGCTCCACGCCCGAGGTGGCCGCAGGACTCTTCATCTCGCAGAAGACGGTGAAGAACCACCTGGCGTCCATCTACCAGAAGCTCGATGCCAGAGACCGCACGCAGGCCGTCCTGCAGGCGGTGCGGATGGGGATCGTGTCGCTCGACTGACCGACCAGCGACGTCAGGTCCCGAGACCAATTGGGCCGATCGGCCTATCAAGTCGGTCTCCCAGGCGTCGATACCAAGATCGACGGAATCGCTCCGGCGGGTCCGGCGAAGCACCAGCAAACCCACCAACCCAAAAACTCACCAGGGAGACTCCCGAAGATGATGGTTCAGATCGATTTCCTCAAGACGTGGCTCAAGGCTCAGGCCAAGACCGAGCGTGGCGCATCCCTCGTGGAGTACGCCCTCCTGGTCGCCCTGATCGCGGTCGTCTGCATCGCCGCCGTGTCGTTCATCGGCAGCCAGGCCTCCAACAAGTTCAGCCAGGTCGGCAACTCGCTCAACTGATCGGCCGACGATCTGTGCCACGGGGCGGGTCGTCAGACCCGCCCCGCGGCCGTTTTCACCCGAGAGGAGCTCACCATGCAGTGGTTCACCATCTGGACCGCTTGGTCGGCCCGACGGCTCGAGCGGGGAGCCAGCCTCGTGGAGTACGCACTGCTGCTCGCACTGATCGCCCTCGTGTGCGTGTCGGCCCTGCAGTTCCTGGGCGACTCGACCGCCGGCAACCTCGACCGCTCGGGATCGAGCCTCTTCGTCCCCTGACCGCCGCGGTTCTGTGACGGCGAGCTGACCGATCAGCGTCGGAACGGGCGACGCTGTTCCCACGCATCGATCCCGATCCGGCGCAGCGTCGGATCGCACACCGACGGACGGCCCACGACGTGGTGGGCCGTCCGTCGTCGTTTTCAGGCGGGATCGACGATGCGGAGACCGGCAGGCTCCAGCAGGCCGTCGTCCGCGGGGAGCTCGACCACGAACCGCGTGAGGTGCGCGGGGAACACGTGCTCGCTGACCAGCACCACGTCGTCGGCGGTGTCGCGGGTGATGCGCTCGGCGACCAGCACCGGCGAGCCCGTCGGAACGTCGAGCAACTCGGCGTCGGCGGTCGAGGCCGCATCCGCGCCGATCGTCTGCGTGGCTCCGCCGAGGCGCACCGGTAATTGTTCCAGGAACGCGGATCGCTCGACGTCGTCACGGCTCAGCGATGCGCCGAGGTCCTCTCGGCACCACACGGTGACGCGGGCGAACGGACGATCATCGGCCAGGTGAAGGCGCACGACCTCCAGCACGTTCCGCCCTGGGAGGAACTCCTTGACCCGACCCGGCGTGCGGCGGAACCCGAAGGTCACGATGCGGCGCTCGGAGCGGACCCCTGCGGCGCCGAGCTGGCCGTCGAGGGTGGCGAGTCGCGTGAGGTCCTGGCACACGGGGTCGGCCGCGACCAGCCAGCCGAAGCCCTGGCGGCTCTCGACCAGTCCGTCCGCCCGCAGCGCCTCCAGGGCACGCCTGACGGTGACCCGGCTGGCTTCGTAGGTGGCCGAGAGGTCGGCCTCGGACGGCAGCACAGCGCCCAGGTGGAACTCGCGATCCGCGATCCGGTCGCGGAGGTCATCAGCGATGATCCGGTAGCGGATGGGCCTCACGCGGCGCCTCCGAGGTCGTGCGAAGAGACAGATCGTTCCGACGTCCGGGCCACAAACATGTATTGTACTTGTATTGTTCGTCAGACGCGCGGAGACGTCCTCCGCGCCGCACGATGAGGAGCGCGACATGGCCGTCACCGCATCCACCCCGATCGAGCTGGTCCAGGGCGTCTACGCCCGCTTCACCGAACGCGTCGACGTTGCACGCGATCGCCTGGGCCGCCCGCTGACCCTCGCCGAGAAGATCCTGATCGCCCACCTCGACGATCCGTCCGCGGAGTTCGAGCGCGGCATCACCTACGACGACCTGCGTCCGGACCGCGTCGCCATGCAGGATGCCACCGCTCAGATGGCGCTGCTGCAGTTCATGACCGCCGGCCTCCCCGAGGTCGCCGTCCCCTCCACCGTCCACTGCGACCACCTGATCCAGGCCAAGGAGAACGGCAAGGTCGATCTCCTCGCGGCCGAGGAGGGCAACGCCGAGGTCTACGACTTCCTCGAGTCCGTCTCGGCCAAGTACGGCATCGGCTTCTGGAAGCCGGGCTCGGGCATCATCCACCAGGTGGTGTTGGAGCAGTACGCGTTCCCCGGTGGGATGATGGTCGGCACCGACAGCCACACACCCAACGCCGGCGGTTTGGGAATGGTGGCCGTCGGCGTCGGCGGCGCCGACGCGGTCGACGTCATGACCGGCTTCCCGTTCAACGTGCGCTGGCCCCGCCTCATCGGCGTCCACCTCACCGGCGAGCTCAACGGCTGGTCCTCGCCCAAGGACGTCATCCTCAAGGTCGCCGACATCCTGACGGTCAAGGGCGGCACCGGCGCCATCGTCGAGTACTTCGGCCCTGGCGCCCGGTCCATGTCCGCCACGGGCAAGGCCACCATCTGCAATATGGGCGCAGAGATCGGCGCCACCACGTCGGTGTTCGCCTACGACGACGCCATGGGCCGCTACCTGAAGGCCACCGGCCGCGAGGAGATCGCCGCGGCGGCCGACGCCGTTGCCCACCACCTGCGTCCCGACGACGAGGTGCTCGCTGCCCCAGACGGCTTCTACGACGAGCTCATCGAGATCGACCTGTCCACGCTCGAGCCGCACATCAACGGCCCGCACACACCTGATCTGGCCCGTCAGGTCGGGGCGCTCGGCGCCGAGGCCGAGGAGCAGGGCTGGCCGCTCCACATCTCTGCCGCCCTCGTCGGGTCGTGCACGAACTCCTCCTACGAGGACATCTCCCGCGCCGCCTCCATCCTGCGCCACGCCGCGGAGAACGGACTCAAGGTCAAGGCTCCGCTGATGATCACGCCCGGCTCCGAGCAGGTGCGGGCCACCATCGCCCGTGACGGCCTCCTCGAGGTGTTCGAGGCGGCGGGAGCGACCGTGCTCGCCAACGCGTGCGGCCCGTGCATCGGTCAGTGGTCCCGGCCGGCTGACGAGAACGACCACGTGAACACGATCGTCACGAGCTACAACCGGAACTTCCCCAAGCGCAACGACGGCTCTGCCAACACCCTGGCGTTCGTCACCTCGCCGGAGACCGTGGTGGCACTGGCGCTCGCCGGCACCCTCGACTTCAACCCGCTGACCGACACCCTCGCCAACGAGTCCGGCGAGCAGGTCAAGCTGCGGGTGCCAGTCGGCGAGGAACTGCCGTCGCTCGGCTTCGACCCCGGCGAGTCGGGCTTCATCGCTCCCCCGGCCGACGGAACCGGCGTGCAGGTCGTGGTCAGCCCGACGTCGGACCGACTGCAACTGCTCGAGCCGTTCGCCGCGTGGGACGGCCAGGACTTCCTCGACCTGCCCATCCTGTTGAAGGCCAAGGGCAAGTGCACCACCGACCACATCTCGATGGCCGGACCGTGGCTGAAGTACCGCGGCCACCTGGAGAACATCTCGGGCAACCTGTTCCTTGGAGCGGTCAACGCATTCACCGACGCGGTCGGCGAGGGCAAGGACCAACTCGACGGAACCACCAAGTCGTTCCCCGACATCGCCAAGTCGTACCACCACGCCGGACAGCCGTGGGTCGCCGTCGGCGACGAGAACTGGGGCGAGGGCAGCTCTCGCGAGCATGCGGCGATGGAGCCGCGCTTCCGTGGCGCCAAGGCCATCATCGTGCGCAGCTTCGCCCGCATCCACGAGGCCAACCTCAAGAAGCAGGGCGTGCTGGCGCTCACGTTCGACGACCCGTCGGTCTACGACGTGATCGGCGAAGACGACCGCATCAGCATCGTCGGCCTCGCAGGCCTGGCTCCCGGCAAGCAGGTCGAGTGCGTCCTGACCAAGCCCGACGGCACCGAGCGATCGTTCCTCTGCAACCAGACGATGAGCGACGAGCACATCGAGTGGTTCCGCGCCGGGTCCGCTCTCAACATCATCCGGGCCCGCACCGGCGGCTGAGCCGAGCAGCGCCCGCGAACTTGGGGGAATCCGACGGCTCACCCGTCGAGATCCCCCGAGTTCAGCCTGACTCGAGCACGCGCCTGCCAACTTGGGGGAATCCGACGCCTCACAAGTCGGATTCCCCCAAGTTCGGTGTGCTCGTGCCGATGGGACGGGATGACCACCACGGTCGCTGCGGCGGCGCATCAGCCGACGGCCCGAACGTCGGCGCCCGTACGTCGATGGGTCATCCCGGCGTGCGCCGCCGCGGTGATGGTGCTCTACGCCCTGTCCGCGGTGCTCGTCGCCACCGACGGCACCGGTTCGGACTTCCATCGGCGACAAGCTGCCGCTCTGGCTGACGGGCACCTCGACATCCGACCGGTACCCGTGGCGCTGACGTCGCTCCCCGACCCGTACGACCCCGAGGCCAACCTGAACGTCCGGGTCGACGGCGAGGTCCAGGACCTGGCGTACCGCGACGGGCGGCTCTACTCGGCGCACGGTCTGACCGTTCCGCTGCTCCTGGTGCCGTCGGAGTTGATGGTCGGGACCTCGCCGCCCAACTGGGCGATCACTCTCGTCGGCGCATGGACTGCGGCAGGTGCGGGCGCCTGGACGTTGGCCCAGGTGCGCCGGCGATTCGTGCCGGACCTCCCCGACTGGGCCGCGGCGAGCTCCGTCTTCGCATTCGGGCTGTGCGGTCCGTTGTGGGCGATCACCTCGGTCGGCAACGGCTACGAGGCAGCGATCGCCGTCGCTGCCGGTCTGTCGATGCTCAGCGCGGGATTGCTGCTGCGGGCCACCGAGGCGCTGCCCCGTCTGTGTCGTTGGCGCGCCGCGCTCGGCTCGACCCTCATGGCCCTCGCCGTCGGCACCCGCCCCACCGCGGTGGTGGGCGCCGTGGTGCTCGGCGCCGCGGCGTGGGCGGTGCTGCGCGGCCGGTCGACTGACGACCGCGCCCATGCCCTCACGGACCGGCGCGGCGACCTCTGCGCGATCGTCGGGCCGTTCGCTGCGATCATCGCCCTGCTCGCGATGGCGAACCTCTTCCGCTTCGGATCACCGGTCGAGTTCGGCTTCGGCGAACAGCTGTCGGTCTGGAACATGACCGAGTACCCGATGAACCGGCCCGGTCACCTGGTGCCGAACCTGGCCGACTACGCGGCGGCCGCCCCAGACGTTCGGTCGAGCTTCCCGTGGATCTCGCTGCGGGCCACCATCGGCGGGGACCGTCCGTCGATGCACACCTCGGAGCCGATCGTCGGCCTGTTGTTCTGCGCACCCGTGCTCGTCGTGGGTCTGGCGGCGCTGCTCGGCTGCTGGCGCGAGATGCGGCGAGCCGCTCGGGGCCTGTGGACGTGCATCGTCGCAGCTGCAGCGACCGGCTCGCTCGCCCTGGTCGCCGTCTCTCTGCCGTTCAACACGTCGTCGCTGCGCTACGGGGTCGATGGAGCGCCGTGGCTGCTGCTCGCGGCGTGCGGGTCCTGGGCCTGGGCCCGGAACCGACGGGAAGGCGGCGAGGGCAAAGGCGGCTCTGTGCTCGACCGGGCGTGGTTGATCGCCCTGGTGATCGGCATCGCGGTGACCGCCGCGGTGCAGGTGCCCGTCTGAGGTCCGACCGTGCGCGACACTCGGTCCATGTCCGACGCCGCTCTCGCCGACCACCTCGGCCAGCCGATCGAGTTCACCTGCCCCCGTTGCCAGCGGGACACGACCGAGCTGTTCTACGGACCTTGCGGGACGTGTCGGACCACCTTGCGCGCGGTCATGGGCTCGGAGGCCAAGGAGGTCGAGGCCACCGACTACGTCCCGAAGATGAACGTCACACCGAACGCGGTCGCCACCAAGGACTGAGGCTGCCACGCCACGCCGACCCGCGACATCATCGACTCGGGTCGGGATCCGCACGCCAGGACCCGATTCCGACCCGAGAACCCGGCTCCCACGCGACGGCGGTCAGTCAGAGCCGGGACGGCGGTGGCGCTCGTGGTCCGCCGACGCGTCGACATCGCTCGGCATCGCCCCGCCGGGGTAGGTCCGAGCCAGCTCCTCGGCACTCGGTGTGCGGACCTCACGGGCCTCGGCCGGCAGCAGATCCACGATCGCCGCCATCATCGCCCTGGTGTCGTCTTCGACATCGACCCCACCGAGCGCGACAGGGTCTCCAACTCGGATCCGGACCGAGGGCGGGTGCAACACGTTGGTGACGTCGGGAGCCTTCGAGCTGCGCGGCCAGACCCGCTCGGTCCCCCACAGCCCGATCGGGATGACGGGTACTCCGGTTGCGTGCGCCAGTCGCACCGCACCCCAGCGCCCTTCGAGCTCCGGTGAGAAGAAGGCGGGCCCGCGGGGGATCGTCCCCTGCGGCATCAGCGCCACCATCTCCCCAGCGGCCAGCGCCTCCTCGGCCGCCCGGAGCGGCGCATCAGACCCTGTACCACGGTCGACGGCGATCCCACCGAGGGCGGTCGCGACCTCGCCGACGACCGGGGCGTCGAAGACCTCCTTCTTCCCCAGGAAGCGGACCGGTCGCCCCTTGCGAGCCAGCGCGAAGCCGATAGCGAGCGGGTCCAGGTACGAGCGGTGGTTGGCCACCAGGATCGCCGGCCCCTCGACCGGAAGCCGATCGATCCCGCCGAGATCGAAGCGCACCCACGGGAACAGCTGGGGCTGAGCCAGGAGGAACAGGACTCTCTGGGGTTCCAGACCGACCAGCTTGGGAACGCCCGCCGGTACGTCGAGGTGCACCATCGGCCACCGCCGGAGCGCCGCCATGGCGATCATCCGGGGATCGGGGTTCACCACCGTCGGGTGTCCGACGATGCTGAGCAGCGGGGTGTCGTACCAGCTGTCGGAGTAGGCATAGCTGTCGAGCAGGTCGACGTCGTTGCGCAGCACCCAGTCGCCGACCGCACGGGCCTTGCCCTTGCCCCACACGAACTCGCCGTCGATCGTGCCGTCGTAGCAGCCGTCGTCGACGCCGTACCTCGTCGCGATCACTGCATCGAAGCCGAGCAGGTCGGCGAGCGGCTGCACCAGATCGAGGGGGGTCGTGGTGGCCATCACGAGCTGACGGCCGGCCTCCCTGTGCTCCTCGATGAGACGGCGGGCATACGGCGCGATCGCGCGTTCGAGCGGAGCGGAGGCCGCAACCGCGGCGTTGCGGACCACGTCCACGGGCCAGCCCTTGGCCATCCGGGCGCCCTGGCGGCTGAGGAGCATCGACGGGTAGGTCTCCCCGATGACGTCGAACACCTTGAACATGACCTGCTCGGCGCCGCGCGTCGCGTTCGAGACGAGCCCGGCCTCCCGCAGCGCCGCTCCGAGCACCGGACCGCTGGCACCGACGAGCAACGTGCGATCGAGGTCGAAGAAGGCGGCGGATCGGCGCTGATCTCCGGTCGGCTCCTCTGCGACGGTGTCGGGGCGCTGCATGGCCGCAACCTACCGGGCCGAGCGCAGGCGCGAGAGGCGCGACAGGAGCGAAAACGGCCGAAGGACTGGCGGGGGGAGCCAGTCCTTCAGCGTTTGCGTCTCGGGCCCGGGGGGATGGGCCCTGACACGGGACCGAGTGGGACGGGGGGAAGTCCTCGACCTCGGTCGTTGTTGTGAGCAATACGTTAGCCAGCAGCAAGCAATCGGTCAATGAAATATCACAGATAGTTGGTATCGTGCTGAGCGATGGATCGGAAACAGCTCAGGGCCTTCGTCGCAGTTGCCGAACAACGTTCGTTCTCCGGCGGCGCTCGAGCACTCGGCACGGTGCAGTCGAACGTGTCCGCCCACATCGCCCGCCTGGAGAAGGAGTTGGGCGTCACCCTGATCGACCGGTCCACGAACGAGCCCACCGACGAGGGCCGGGCGGTCCTCGAGCGGGCACGTCGGATCGAGGCGGAGTTCGATGCGCTCGACGCGGACGTGGCGTCGCTCCGCGACGTCGTATCCGGCTCGGTCCGGCTGGGAGCGATCGGCACCACGGCCCGGTGGCTCGTCGCCCCCCTGCTGACCTCGCTGTCAGAGCACTACCCCGAGATCCGGGTGATCATCCTCGACGCCACGACGTCGTCGTTGGAGCTCAGCCTCCTGTCCGGCACGATCGACCTTGCGATCGTCAACCTGCCCGTCGACGAGCCGGACCTCGCGCTCGAGCCGCTGTTCGACGAGGACCGCACGCTGATCGTCCCCCTCGGCCACCCGCTGCACGACCGCGACTCGATCACGCTCGTCGAGCTCGCGGAGCACGACCTGCTCCTCGAGGCCAAGGGCACCGCGTTCCGCGACGTCCTGGATCACGCGGCCGAGGCCCAAGGCGTGCGCCTTCGTCCCAAGGCCGAGCTCGATGGCATGCGGTTGCTGGCATCGCTGGTGTTCGCCGGCTACGGCGCCGGCATCGTCCCCGCCTCCGCCATCCCGCCGAACCTCGACGGTGGTTGGCGGAGCATCCCGGTCCACGGCGTGCCCGGGCGCAGCGTGGGTCTCGCCCGCCGACGACGCAGCCTGCTCACCGCCGCGCAGCGGGTCGTCGCCGAGCGGATCCGTCGAACGATCGCCGAGAGCGCGGCCGACGTCCCTGGCGTGCACCCAACCGTCGGACCGCATGACCTCGCCTGAGGTCACGGCGGCCGTCACGGCCGACCTTTCGGCCGACCTCACCGTCGGGGACCGCCGTGCTGGCTCTGTGAACCGGACATGAAAACGCGCCGCGCCGGCGAGACCTGACCCGACGACGCCGTAGGATGACCCTGCGGGACACCCACGACACGGATCCCGCCAGGGAGGGGCTCCCCAGGACGACGCCTGCGGCGACGACCCCTCCGATCACGATCCTCCATGGAGACCCACGTGGCCGACAGCATCACCATCACCGACAACCGCACGGGGGAGTCGCTCGAGGTCCCCATACTCGACGGCGGGATCGACGCCCGGGCGTGGTCCAAGCTCCTGCCGGGCATCTGGTTCCACGATCCTTCCTTCGGCGCCACCTCGGGAGCGGCGTCCTCGATCACCGAGCTCGACGGCGAGGCGGGCTTCCTCCGCTACCGGGGCTACCCCATCGAGCAGCTCGCCGAGTCCTCCAGCTACCTGGAGGTCGCGTACCTGCTGATCCACGGGGAGCTGCCCACGCCCGAGCAGTTCGAGGCGTGGCGCTACGAGATCACCCACCACACGTTCATCCACGAGAACGTCCGCAAGCGCTTCATGGAGGGCTTCCACCACGACGCCCACCCGATGGGCATGCTGGTCTCCACCATCGCCGCCCTGTCGACCTTCTACCCGGAGGCCCGCGAGCTCGCCCCCGACGTGGTGATGAAGCAGGTCGTCCGCCTGATCGCGAAGATGCCGACGCTGGCCGCCGGCGCGTACCGCCACAGCGTCGGGATGCCGTTCGTCTACCCCGACAACAGCCTCGACTTCGCCGCGAACTTCCTGTCGATGATGTGGAAGACCGCGGAGCCGCGCTACGACGCCAACCCGGTGCTCGCCCGGGCGCTCGACGTGCTGTTCATCCTGCACGCCGACCACGAGCAGAACTGCTCGACGACCGCCATGCGCACCGTCGGAAGCTCCCACGCCGATCCGTATGTGGCCACCGCCGCCGCCACTGCCGCCCTCTACGGCCCCCGTCACGGCGGCGCCAACGAGGCCGTGATCCGGATGCTGACCCAGATCGGCTCCATCGACAACGTGTCGGCGTACGTCGAGCGGGTGAAGTCGGGCGACGTGCGCCTGCAGGGATTCGGTCACCGCGTCTACAAGAACTACGACCCGCGGGCCCGCATCATCAAGAAGACCGCGGACCAGGTCTTCGAGGTCACCGGCAAGAACCCGCTGCTCGACATCGCACTCAAGCTCGAGGAGGTGGCGCTGTCGGACTCGTACTTCACGGACCGCAAGCTCTACCCGAACGTCGACTTCTACTCGGGGCTGATCTACCAGGCGATGGGCTTCCCCATGGACATGTTCACCGTGCTGTTCGCCATCCCCCGCACCGCCGGATGGTTGTCGCACTACATGGAGCTGCTGGACCAGGACAGCCGCATCTACCGGCCCCGTCAGCTCTACGTGGGCCACCCGGTGCGCGACTACACGCCGATCGAACGCCGCTGAGCAGTTGGCTCTGTGTGCGCTGAGCGCGGCAGGAGCGCACTGGTTGCACACAGAACCCGGGTTTTGCAGCGGGCAGGACCGTCGGGTCAGCCGGGCATTGCCTCGGCCGTGTCCTCTTCCCGCAGGCGGGGGACGGCGAAGCGGCCGGCCTTGAGGCCGGTCTTGTCTGCGTAGAACGCCCGGATTCTGTCCATGTCGGCACCGACGTCGCCCGACGGCACGATGACAGGACCGAAGCCACCGGTCCGGGTGGCCTTGTCGACGAACGCGCACACGATCGGCACGCCGGCCTGCTCTGCGATGCGGTAGAAGCCCGACTTCCAGTACTCGACCTCGGTTCGGGTGCCTTCGGCCGGCACCACGAGCACGAGCTCGTCGTGGTTGCCGAACTCTGCAGCGAGATCTCCGACGAGGCCCTGGGCCGACGAACGCTCGACCGAGATGCCGCCGAGCCACCGGAACACGACACCCAGCACCGGGACGAACATCTGGGACTTGCCCAGCCAACGGATGTCGATGTCGTGGTCCGCCGCCATCGCCATTGTGATCGGGAAGTCCCAGTTGCTGGTGTGGGGTGCGGCGATCATCACGCACCTGGCGGGCAGCGGTTCCTGCTGCACGACCTTCCACCGCCACATCGAGAGCCAGATCCGGGCCAGGAGCTTCCGCACGCGACCACCGTAGCCGGGCCGGGTCCGTGGCCGAACACACGTTCAAGACCCGCTGGATGCGAATCGATGCAGGTCGAGGGAAGTCAGTCCAGGTGTCGGACGGGGAGATCACCGCGGGAGTCACCCAGGGTGACGCACACATCGGTGATCCACGCCGTCGGACCGGTCACGACGACCGGGTCGGCGACGATCTCGTGGATCTCCTCGACGGCGTCGAAGAGCGCAGCGAGACGGTGGACGAGCGACACGACCGGTACCCGGTCGATCGGGTCGGTGAGCGCCCGCCCCACCGATGACGCGGCGACGAGCTGCGACGCATCGGGCAGCGTCAGCGGTAGGACACCGAGCTCCCATGGGTCGAACGCGGCCGACGGGCCGCCCAGACCTACCTCGATGCTGGACGTGGCGCCGGAGCGTCGCACGCGGACAGCGACGTCGACGCCTTGCTCGACGAATCGCTGCACCACGGCGGGGAACATGCCGTCGGCCCCGAGCGCTGCCTCCATGCGCGCCCACGTCGCCCGGAGGTCGTCGGGATCGGCGAGATCGAGCGCCACCCCGCTGAGCGCGGTTCGCTTGCGGCGATCGCGTCGCTGCGACTTGAGCGCGACGGGCCAGCCGATGGACTCCGCTGCCGCCACCGCGGCATCCGCGGTGTCGACGATGCGACGTTCCGCCACGACCAGGCCGAACGTCGCGAGCAACGCCTCGGCCTGTTCGTGGTCGAGGTCGAGGTCGAGGTTCGCGCCCGTGGCGCCGGTGGCGCGCCGATCGGCGACCAACTCCTCGGCTGCGGCAACATCCACACCCGAGGGCACGTCGTCGCCGTACACCTTGGCGGTCGAACGCCACTCCCACACCGACACCAGCCGGCCGAGCGCGTTGGCGGCGTGCTCTGGGAACGTGAAGACCGGCACTGCGACACCGTGGTTGTCGTCGACGAGCCTGGCCGCACGTTCGCCACCGACGGTGGACACCACGACGGTGAGCTCGGGGTGTGCCGCGGAGGTCGTCAGGATCTGCGCCGCAAGCTCTGGAGGCGGGACCGGCCCCGGCGTGGTGTCCATGACCAGCACCGAGTCGACGAACGGATCCATGGCCGCCGCGGACAACGCGGACGCGTAGTCCTCCACGCTGTCGGAGATGTGCCGCAAGGGAGCGAGGTCCAACCCTGCGGCCGAGCACGCCGCCGCGGCGAGCGCGACCGCTCCCGCCGATGAACCGACGACTGCGATGCCTCGGCCCTTCGGTGCCTCCTGGTCGGCCAGCAGTCGCCCGATGGCGAAGAGCTGTTGCAGGTTCGACACCGCGATCACGCCCGACTGGCGCACCATCGCCTGGTCACGTCGTTGCCGCAGGTCCGGTCGGGCAGCGATGGGGCGGATCGTGGTGTGCAACGCGACGACCGGCTTCGACATGGACGCGGCCCGTGCCGCTCGCACGAAGCGACCGGGCAGCTCCTCGGCGCCGAGGTGCAGCAGCACTGCCCGGGTGGAGTCGTCGTCGGCCCAATAGCTGAGGAGGTCCGCGACGTTGACGTCGACCGGGACTTCGGCTGACACCAGCGTCGAGAGACCCAAGCCGACGCGGCACGCGTGGTCGATCACGGAGGTGACGGCATCACCGGACTCGGTGAGCAGACCGATCGCGCCGGGGAGCGGTACCGGGCCGGTCGGCATGGCGTGGAGCCGGACGCCGTCGTCGGTGTTCGCCACGCCGAAGCTGCCAGGACCGAGGACCCGCAGACCCCGACGACGCGCCGCGGCGAGCATGGCATCGGTCTGGTCGTCGTCCGCTTCGGAGAGCACGACAGCCGCACCGGCTCCCTTCGCTCCGCACGCGTCGAGCACGTCCGGGACGCGATCCGCGTCGCCGGAGACGACGACGAGGTCAACTCCCTCGGGCAGCTGGTCCAAGGAATCGGCAGGGACCGGAGTCACAGAACCGGTGTAGCCGGCACCCATCAGCTGCAGTGCGACCGATCCTGCCAACCCCGCGCCCTGCGCCGCCGAGCCTCGGATGTCGACCAGCGCGATCGAGGCAGGTTGCAGCATGCGTCGGACCGACGCCGCTTCGGCCTGGCGCTCCCGGCGTCCGACCGCCGCGGTGACGCCATCGGTCGCCCGAAGGTCGAACGCGACCTCGACCACCCCGTCGTCCAGGTGCGTCGCCACGTCGTAGCCGGCCGCGGCGAACACCTTGAGCATCTTGCGGTTGGTCGGCAGCGTCGTGGCTCGGAACCGCGTGATGCCGTTCTCCCTCGCCGCGGCAGCCAGGTACTCGAGCATCAACGTGGCGAGGCCCCGTCCGTGGTGGCGGTCGTCGACGAAGAACGCCACCTCGGCGGTGTCGGTGCCCTCGTAGCGCTCGTAGCGGGCGACCGCGATCAGCTCGTCGTCGAGCACCGCGACGAACGCCTCACGGTCGTGGTGGTCGACCCGTGTGAAGTGCTGCACGTCCCGGTCGCTGAGTCGGGGGCGCGGCGAGAAGAAGCGGAAGTAGATCGACTCCGGGGACTGGCGTTCGTGGAAGCGCTGGATGCGCTCGGCGTCGGCCGGTTGGATCGAACGCATCCGAACGGTGTGGCCGTCCCGGAGGACGACGTCGGCATCCCAGGTGTCAGGCGCGTCGGACTCCACCGACGAGCACACTACCGAGCGCTCCCCCGTCCCGTGGGCCCTATGGTTTCCCACGATGGCGGATGAGCCGGTCCCCCGCTCCGACGATGCGACGGCGGTGCTCGCGCTGGCGGATCGCTATTGGACAGCCGTCCTCGAGGCGGCGCCCAGCTCCGCGACCCTCCTCGGCATCCACGACCACGACGACCGGTTGGAGGACCTGTCGGTCGAGTCCGACGAGCGACTCCGCACCCGACTCACCGACCTCGCCGACCAGCTCACCCGCACGTCGGCGACCGACGACCGAACCAGGGTGACCGCCTCGCTCCTGGCCCACCAGCTGCAGACCGCCGTCGAGGCGATCGACCTGCGCCTCACCGAGATGGCGAGCGACCACATGCTCGGCCCCCACGCGTCGCTGCTGATGTCGGTCCCGCAGATGACCTATCCGGAGCCAGCTCAGGCTGCAGCGGCGCTCACGCGCTACGCGCAGGTGCCCAGGATGCTCGGCCAGGCGCTCGACCGGTTCCGCGACGGCATCGACTCCGGGCGCACCCCGGCGGCGGCCGTCGTCGACCGCTCCATCCACGCCCTCGATCAGTACCTGGCCACACCTGAGTCGCAGGACCCGTTCCTGATGCCGGTCCTGCCCACCGAACCGAACGGCGACGAGTGGCGCGACGCCTCCCGGTGGCGAGCCGATGCGTCCGCGCTGGTGCACGACGTCATCCGGCCCGCGTTCGCCGTGTACGCGGATGTGCTGCGCGACGAGCTCCTGCCGATCGCCCGCGACGACGAGCACGTCGGATGGTGCCATCTGCCGGACGGCGACGCGATGTACGCGGCGCTGATGCGTGCCCACACCACGCTCGAGCGGTCACCCGAGGAGCTGCACAGGCTCGGTCGGGAGCGGACCGAGGTGGTGCTCCCGGAGGAGTACGCGGTGCTCGGACGTGAGGTCTTCGGGACGACGGATCTCCACTCGCTGTTCCAGCGGCTCCGCAGCGACCCGAAACTGCGCCACCGAGACGCTGAGGAAGTGGTGTCGGTTGCGAAGGCCACCGTCGAGCGTGCGACCGCGGCCATGGTCGACTGGTTCGGGCGTCTGCCCGAGTCGCCGTGCGCCGTCCTCCCGGTCCCCGACTTCCTGGCCGCCGACGCTCCTTACGCCTACTACTACCCGCCGGCGGTCGACGGTTCCCGGGGCGGCACGTACTTCATCAACACAGCGAACCCGACCGAGACGTCGCGAACCGAGGCGGAGTCGATCGCGTTCCACGAGGCGATCCCCGGGCACCACCTCCAGATCGCCATCAGCCAGGAGCTCGACGACCTGCCGGAGTTCCAGCGTCACGACGGCGCCACGAGCTACGTCGAGGGATGGGGGCTCTACGCGGAGCGGCTGGCCGACGAGATGGGCCTGTACTCGGGACCGATCGACCGGCTCGGGATGTTGACCGCAGATTCCTGGCGCTCGGCCCGACTGGTGGTCGACACCGGGCTGCATGCGATGGGCTGGAGTCGACAGCAGGCCGTCGACTACTTCGTGACCAACACGCCCGTGCCGGTCGACCAGGTGCTCGCCGAGGTGGACCGCTACCTGGCGATGCCGGGCCAGGCGCTGTCGTACAAGGTCGGCCAACTCCACATCCAGGAGCTGCGTGAGCAGGCACGCGCCGAGCTCGGTGAGGCGTTCGCGATCCCGGAGTTCCACGACGTGGTGCTGGGTTCGGGCGCAGTGACGCTCCCGGTGCTGACGGACCTGGTCGACAGGTGGGTGCGGGACCGGCGATCACCGCCGTGAACGGTGCGACGGTCGCCGACCCGGTCGCCGACCCGGTCACGGCGACCGTCGGTCACGACGACTCGGTGGCGTCGAGATCGGCGCGGCTCAGCTCGGCGCGAATCAGCTCGGCGAGCTCCAGCGGCCGGTCGCCCTGCACGCTGTGACCCGCATCGTCGACGACCACGACCCGGGCATCCGGTCGACGACGCAGCAGCTCGCTGACGTCGTCGTCGCCGACCACGGGGCTGAGCGAGCCGCGCACCAGCAGGATCGGCTGCTCGGTCGCCGAGATGTCCTCCCAGAGCGCCGCTCCCTCGATGGGCAGCTCGCCGTCGTCCGAGTCGGGGATGTCGGCGATCGGCCGACGGTCGTAGTTCCACTCCCAACTGCCGTCCGCTGTCCGGTGCGCGTTGTGCAGGATCCCGCGCCGCAGCGACTCCGGGGAGCGCGTCGGGTTGAACTCGACGGTCCGCTCGAGGATCTCACCGAAGCTCGGAAA
>JAPXRJ010000040.1:0-18214 GCA_033813615.1 Microthrixaceae bacterium
GCCGCAACCGCTTCGGCGTGCCGCTGCTGCGCGGCGTCGAAGGCTGCGATGAGGGACGGGCTGGGCATGTCGGTCTCCTTCGGCTCGTCACCGAACGGTACGGAGCCCAGTGACGCGATCGCCGAGAGATCGGGAGCTGCGGCGGAAATCGTTGCCACATATACGGTATCTGACTACGCTTTCCTCCGTGGGTCCTGCCGCCCTTCCCTCGGAGCTCCCGGAGCTGTTCAGCTACACCGACGCCCGTCGGCACGGGCTGTCGGACCGACAGCTCCGCAACCTGAGCGAGCAAGGCGCGATCGAGAGGATCGGTCGCGGGCTCTTCAGCACGACGACGCTGGACGCCGATCCGGAGCTCATCGAGGTCGCCTTCCGCTCCGAACGGGCGACGATGTGTCTCACCAGCGCGCTTGCGCGTCACGACCTCACCGACGAGATCCCGGCGACGATCGACCTGGCCCTGCCTCGGGGGACCCGGGCGCCAGCCGCGTCGGCTCCGATCACCTGGCACAAGTTCGACCCGAAGACCTTCGACTTGGGTCGGGAACCCCTCGATGTCGGCGCTGGCTACCGGATCGGCCTCTACTCGGCCGAGCGTTCGATCTGCGACGCCTTCCGCATCCGTCACCTGGAGGGGAGCGAGCAGGCGGTCGAAGCGCTCAAGCGGTGGCTGCGCCGTCCAGGTAGCCAGCCCTCACAGCTGCTTGCCCTGGCTGCCAAGATGGGCCCCAAGGCGGCCGAACCCATCCGCTCGGCGTTGCAGATCTTGCTGTGACGCGCCCGACGAGAGCGACGGTCGACGGCAGGGCGTTCCTCGACCTTCGAGCGCGGGCGAACGCCGACGGGCGTCCGGTCGACGAGTACCTCACGTTGTACGCGCTCGAAGGGTTCCTCGAACGGCTCAGCAGGTCAGCGCACCGCGAGCGATTCGTCCTCAAGGGAGGTGTCCTCCTCGCCGCCTTCGACGAGCGTCGCCCCACCCGTGACGTGGACCTCGCCGGTCTCCAGCTCGACAACGCGATCGAGACCGTCACCGAGGCGATCGTCGAGATCGCGTCCATCGAGATCGACGACGGTCTCGCCATCGCGACGGACATGGCGAGCGCCGAGGCGATTCGCGAGGAGGGCGCGGGCTACACGGGAGCGAGGATCTCGCTGCCAGCCACGCTCGCGAGCGCACGGGTGAGCTTCCACGTCGACGTCAACGTGGGCGGTCCGATCCAACCCGCACCGGAGACGATCGCCGTGCCACGGATCCTCGGCGGCACCATCGACGTGCTCGGCTACTCGGTCGAGATGGTCATCGCGGAGAAGCTCGTCACCGCGGTTCAGCGCGGTACGGCCAACACCCGCTGGCGCGACTTCATCGACCTGCACCGGATCGTCCGGTCCCGTCCACTAGCTGGCGCGCAGCTCGTCGCCTCGACTCGGCTGGTCGCCGACTACCGGCAGGCGACGCTCGCCCCATTGCGCGTCGTTCTCGACGGCTACGGCGCGGTCGCGCAGCCGAGATGGGCGGCCTGGCGAACCAACCAGAAGCTCGAGGACGAAGCCCCCGAACGCATCGACGAGATCGTCGACTCCCTTGTCAAGTTCGCCGACCCCATCCTCGATGGCACCGCAGAGAGGTTCATATGGGATCCGTCGGCGAGCGCCTGGCAGGCCGGTGATGACAACTGATGACAACTGATGACAACTGATGACAAGGGGCCTGGGTGTCGGAGGGGAGACCGAGCCGGTCGCTACACGCCGTCGGCGGCCTTGCCCTGTGCCCGACACGCCCTCGGGCTTGTCATCATGTCGCGATCACTCCCGACTCGATGATCACCGAGCGGACAGCGTCGAAGATCCGCTGTGGCGCCTTCGATGCTCGGAGCTTGTTGCGCCACAACGTGAGGACCGTCGGATGGAATGCCTCGTCGGTCAACGCGAGACCCGCAGCTGCTTTCCAGGCAATGTCGGTCTGCAATGCCCGACACGCTTCACGATCCGAGCGGCCCTCGAGCGCCTGGAGCACCATCACCGTCGCGACCACATCGGCAGGCACCGACGGGCGCCCACGGTTCGTCGGGAACAGATCGGAGAACATCTCGTCGGGGAACAGGCGGTGGCGGTGCTCAGCGAGGAACGCGTGCACCGAACCTTCCCCGAGCAGATGCGAACACAACGCGGCCGCAACATCGAGCACGTGGCGGTGCTGGCGGACCGCTCTGGCGACCCCGTCCAGCGGTCCCGGGCCCAGTTCCTCCGGGTGTGGGCCTGCTTGCAGCGATGCGGCCTCGCCGGGGCGAAGGCGGCGACCGCCGAGATGGAGACGATCGTCGAACGGATCGGGCTCCCCTACCCGCGCTGGCAGCATGCGCTGCTCGTCACCTCTTTCCTGCTGCTCGCCGGCGACGCGGACGCCGCCGACGCCGCCAACGAACACGCCCTGCAACTCGGCACCGCCGCCGGGCACGCCCGACGCCTACGGGGTCTACGGAGGAGTGCTCGCGAACATCCGACGCCATCAGGGCCGCCTCGGCGAGCTCCTCGACTTCTTCCTCGACGTCGCCCGCGACAACCCCTCCATCGCCGCGCTCCGACCTGCGATCACCAACATGCTCTGCGATGCCGGGCGTGTCGACGAGGCCCGCGAACGACTCGCTGTCGAAGCCGCCAACGACTTCGACTTCCCGAACGAGACCTCCTGGGCGACCGCCATGCACGAGTTCCTCGACGCTGCAGCGACCGCGGGATCCCACGACGCCGCCCGCGCCCTCGTCGACCGCGTCACCCCGTACGCCACCCATGTCGTCGCACCCGCGGGCCCCCTCGTCCTTGGCGCACTCGCCCGACCACTCGCCCGCGCCGCCACCCTCCTCGGCGACCACGACCGGGCCGAAGAGTGGTTCGCGATCGCACACGACGTCCACGATCGACTCCAGGCTCCGTACTGGCTGGCGTGCGGCCAGCTCGACCACGCGGAGCTCTGCCTCGCCCGCCGCGCCGTCGGCGACCCGGAACGCGCCCGCGATCTGGTGACCACCGCCGCGGCCACCGCCGCCCAGTACGGCTGCGCCGGCCTCACCCGAGAGCGACCGGATTCCTCGACGCATTCTGAGCTGTCGGGAGTGCCCCCCACGGGACTCGCGTCCTCGCAGGTCATCGGGTTGGCGCAGGTGTGGGGTACGAGTCCCCCGGCGACGCGGGACGCCCGCCAGCTGTGGTGCTGCGCTCGCCCTGCATGTCACACAGGAGTGGACCTCGACCGGGCCGCTTCAGCTGTGGCGATGTCGAGGGCCGCGGCGGTGGTGACCGGCCAAGGTCCATACTCAGGGAACCAGCGGCAGTACCCCTTGCAATTTGATCCAGTGACTCGGCCGCGTGGAGCGCCCGCCTATGGCGCGCGAGCAGGCGCAGTTACGGGCGTCGGACGGGTCAGGCTTGACAAGACCTGCACGTACTGCCAATGTGATGCCATGTCGGTCACGAAAGACGAGCGGCTCCAGATCCGGGTGGATCCTGCCGAGAAGCGCCTGCTCGAGCGCGCCGCCGAGGCGTCACATGTCTCGGTGTCGGCGTTCGTGCTCCAATCCGCCGCCGCGCAGGCGGCCGAGGTGCTCGCGGAGCGTCAGCTCATCGAGCTCAGTCCCGAGGCCGCGGGCGTGTTCAGCGAGGCACTCGACGCGCCGGCGACGGTGAACCAACGTCTCGCGTCTGCGCTCGAGCGGTCCCGGAAGTTCCGGTGGGTTGACTGAGCTCCGCCGCCCTGAGCTGCTGGATCCCAAGCTCCACGAACGCTCGACCTTCGATTCCGGCGCACCGGATCTCGACGAGTGGCTCCGGCGGTACTCGACCCAGAACCGTCGGAGGAACACCGCTGCGACGTGGGTGATCACCACGGCGGACTCGGTGGTTGTCGCGTATGTGAGCCTCGCCATGACCAGCATCGATCGCGGAGCCGCGCCGTCGTCGGTGGCCAAGCACGCCCCTGATCCGGTGCCCGCCCTGTTGATCGGCCGACTCGCCGTCGATCGATCCCACGCCGGGCTCGGCATCGGGACGGCCCTGGTCGCCCACGTCCTGGCGACCGCCGTCGATCTCAACGCTCGAGCCGCGTGTCGAGCTGTCGTCGTGAGCGCGATCGATCAGGCGGCGAGGTCGTGGTGGGAGCACCTTGGCTTCCACCCCTTCGATCCCGCAGATCCAGGCAACCCCGACCTGTACCTGCTGACCAGCGAGATCAACGCCACGCTTCGGTCCCTCGGCTGACTGCCACGGGCAGACAGCGAACCGGCCGTGCCCGAGCACTCGTGGGGAAATGGTTCCACTCGTCCCTCCGACACGACTCAAACCCGAGTCCTTGAGTCCGACCTCTCCGTAGGCGATGCCGATGGGCGGGACGCCGTTGAGGTGGATGGTCAGGCGGTCCTCGCCGACCTCGACGGTCGTCGCGTCCCGGCAGGTTCGAAGACGCGGCGGTTTCCGGCCGTTGCGGCCGATCGGGTCCGAGGGCGCGCGGCGGAAAGCGCTCTCGCACGCCGGCTGTCGGGGCACGGTTTCCTCCGTGGATGAGTGTCTGCTGACTGGGCCAACTACTAAAAACAGCAAGTTTGCCTAGTTGGTTGACAGGCACCCACCGGTCGTGGGACGGTGGCGCCATGGTCGCCCGCTCAGGGATCAAGCCAGCCAAGTTGCCCGACGAGCTCCTCGCCGAAGGAGTGTCGACGTTCGACGCGGCCGAGGCCGGTCGGCGCACCGGGCTCTCCCGTGACCGGGCCCATGGCGCGTTGAAGCGCCTCGCCGATTCCGGCCAGATCTTCAGTCCCGCCCGCGGCCTCTACGTGATCATCCCGCCCGAGTACCGCTCATGGGGCGCCGTGCCCGCTTCGTGGTTCGTGCATCCGATGATGGCCCACCTCGGTCGCAGCTACTACGTCGCGCTCCTCTCGGCGGCGGAGATGCTCGGCGCGGCGCACCAGCGCCCGCAGGTGTTCCAGGTCGTCGTCGACAAGTACCTTCCGAATCGAGCCTTCGGCCGGGTGCGGATGCAGTTCGTCGTGAACAAGCACGCCGCCGAGCTGGCGACGACGCCAGTCAACTCACCGACTGACACGTTGCGCGTCTCCACTCCTGAGGTCACGTCGCTGGATCTGGCGAACCGACCCAACGACAGCGGAGGTCTCAGCAACGTGGCCACGGTGATCATCGAGCTCTTCGAGGACCGAGAGGTCGTCGAGCAGGGCCTCATCGACGGCGCGCGCTTCTACCCGAGCGCGTCCGTGCGGCGAGCCGGGTACCTGCTCGAGACGTTCGCCGATGCCCGACTCGACTCGCTGCACGCGTTCGCGGACCCCACTGCCTTCGAACCCGCACCGCTCCAGGCCGGCGGCGTCCGCCGCGGTCGGGTCGACGAGCGATGGAACCTGCGGGTGAACACCGAGGTCGAGCCCGACCTGTGATCCCGGCGCGGCACATCCGAGCGTGGAGTCGCGTCGCTCCGTGGCTCACCGAGGAACAGATCGAGCAGGACCTGGTCCTCTCGCGCCTGATCGTCGAGATCGCCAACCACCCGATGCTCGGCGAGGAACTCGTCTTCCGTGGCGGCACCTGCCTGCACAAGGTCGTGTTGCCCGAACCGCTGCGCTACAGCGAGGACCTCGACTACGTCCGCGCCAGCCACGGTCCCATCGGTCCGTTGCTCGACGCCATACGCGAGGTCGCCGACCGGCTCGACATGGACGTCAACACCGACGTCGGCTCGTACCCCAAGGCACGACTGCGCGCGCCGTTCGAGACAGGCTCTGGGTTGATGCGCGTCAAGATCGAGATCAACACCTACGAGACCTCACCGGCGCGGCAGCATCGGCGAACGGCTTACGGCGTCGAGTCGGGGTGGTGGTCCGGCACCGCCGACGTGCTCACGTTCCAACCTGAGGAGCTGGTTGCCACGAAGCTGCGGGCATTGTTCCAGCGCAAGAAAGGCCGCGACCTCTTCGATCTCTGGCTGGCGCTCACCGTGCTCGGGCTCGACCCCACCGGGATCGTGGCGTGCTTCGACCCGTACCGACCTGATGGCTACTCCGCCGAGCGAGCCCGCCAGGGCCTCGCGGAACACCTCGACGATCCCAGCTTCCGCAGCGACCTCCCCCCACTGCTGAGCGAAGTCCCCGAGGGGTACGACGTCGACGCTGCCGGTGCCATCGTGGCCGACCGGCTACTCGCAATCGTCTGATCCATGTTGAACGACAGGCAGATCGCCACGCTCCTGTGGATCGGCCTGCTCCTCGTGGCTGTCCTCGTTTGGCCGACCGGCCGCAAGGGCTTGGTTGACGTGGCCCGTGGTTTCCTGAGCCGCAGTACTTTGCCGATCTTCGCGTTGCTCGCCCTCTGTTCCCTCGGCTTGGTCCTCATCGGCCGTCGGATCGGAATCTCTCGGAGCCGGCATGTATACGGCGTGAGCTGCTGCTCGTCGCCGAGACCATCGACGGTCGGAGCGGGTTGGAAGGCGACGGATTCCCACCGTCGCGAGGGGCCCGCCGAAACCGGATCGGTCCGGGCGGGATCGCTTGTCATCGTCGCGCTGAACGGTCGATCTGACCAGTCCCACCGCCGACACCCGACCGTGTCACACCTCGGGGAACAACCGAGCACCTGGGTGGGTGCAGTATGCACCCACCCAGGTGGTATCGTGGGCGGCGATGGCCAGAGTGATCCAGATCCGAGACGTTCCCGACGACGTGCACGAAGCCCTGGCTGAGGCCGCCGCGGCCGAGGGCCTCTCCCTGACCCGCTACATGGTGCGCGAGTTGGAGCACCTGGCCAGACGCGCCCAGGTCGTGCACGCGAACGCCGCCGTCGTGCGGCAGACCCAGGCGCAAGTTCGAGGGCATGTCGATCGGGACACGATCCTCACCGCGCTGCACGAGGGACGCAGCGATTGAGAGTCGTCGACGCCGGCGTCATCGTCGAGCTCGTCGCGAACGACCTCGATCCCGATCTTCTCGGTGACGAGGAGCTCGGCGTGCCACACCTCATCGACAGCGAGGTGACCAACGTTCTTCGGCGTCTCGTCGTTCAGAAGGTCCTGTCCGACGAGCAGGGCGCGACCGCGTTGGACGGTTTCACCAAGCTTGCGTTGACACGGTTTCCCGCCGAGAGGCTCCGGCCGAGGATGTGGGCACTTCGGCACAATCTCAGCGCGTACGACGCCACCTACGTCGCCCTCGCCGAGATGACCGGCGCGACGGCCCTGCTCACGACCGACACCCGATTGGCGAACGCGCCGGGCATCCACTGCCCGATCGAATTGCTCTGAACCTCAGGATCTGGTCAACCGCTTCGTATCGATGTTGAACGACCACGATCCCGACCGAGTCGATCGGTTCATTGCCTTGGACCACCGCAACCACAACCGCTTCGTGGGCGACGGTCGAGAGGCGAACCGCTTGTTCTGGCGGGGCTTCTCGGTCCAGCGCCTGCGAGATCAGCTCCGGGCAGCCTGATCCGGCGGGAGACCGTGTCTCACCCGTCACGGTCTCCGGGGCGTAACGCCCCGGAGACCGCTCGGCGTTGGCGGGACTCCTTCCCCCCGACTCGTCGTCTATGCCGGAGTCGTGACGAGGCACCGCCGATCTCGACGAGGCACCGCCGATCTCGCGGTCAAGGCCTGTCCCTCGGTCCTGTGTCGGCTGGTCGGTCCCGTCGTGGGTAGGGGGTCGCCATGAGCAGCCATCGATTGACCGATTCTCGGGGTGCGGCCATCTCTCGCATCCGAATGCCGTTCGCCGCGCTGGCACTGGTCGGGCTCCTGGTTCCGCTCGCGCTCGATGTTCCGGGTTGGTGGTTGATCGCGTCCTCGGTCCTGTTCCTCATGGCCATGCTGCTCTACGTCCGGGTGGGCATCCCACGAGCCGAACCGGTCGAGCTGACCTCGCCGGTGAAAGGCAGGTGGCTCGCGCTCAACAGCCCCGCCACTCGGGTGCCGAGCCACCGGATCAACGCTTGGTCTCAGACCTACGCCATCGACCTCGTCGCCGATCCGAGCGACGACGCTCGTCCCGGTTTCGCCTGGTGGCCGATCGCTCGACGACCGAGCGACTTCCCAGGGTTCGCAGAGCCCATCTTCGCCCCGATCGACGGAACCGTGGTCCGAAGCTCCGACGCGATGCGGGACCATTGGAGTCGGACGTCGCCGATGTCGCTCGTGTACTTCGCGCTCGAATCTGTTCGTGAGCTGCTCGGACCGATCGGCGTGCTCGGCAACCACGTGGTCATCCGCCGTGACGACGGCGTCCACGTCCTGCTCGCCCACCTCCGACACCGGTCCGTTCGGGTCGACGTCGGTGATCGTGTCCGGGCGGGCGACACCATCGCCGAGTGCGGCAACTCGGGGAACTCGACGGAACCCCACACGCACGTCCAGGCGATGGACGGAGCGAGCACTTGGACCGCGGCAGGCATGCCGATTCGAGTCGATGGTCAGCCACCGCCGCGCGACAACGAGCACCTGTGCAGCTGATGCCAGCTGGCGATGCCGGCGTGATCGGCTGACGAAGCCAGCCAGCGTGACCGGCTGACGAAGTCGGCGTGGATGAAGATCCCGCTTGGCTCACGGGGGCCCAGGGGCGATCTCGGATGACCCGGCCGCGTGCTCCTCGGAACCGTCCACCTCTGGCGGCTTCAGATCGACGTGGCGGAGCAGCTGGGCGTTGAGCGCGACGACGATCGTGGAGACGCTCATCAGGATCGCTGCGAGCGCCGGGGGCATCGTGATGCCGGCCCAGGTGAGGGCTCCGGCCGCGATGGGGATCGCGACGATGTTGTAGCCGGCGGCCCACCACAGGTTCTGGAGGCTCTTGCGGTAGGAGGCCTTGGACAGCCGGATGATGCTGACCACGGCGCGCGGGTCGGAGCTGGCGAGGATCAGCCCGGCCGATTCGATGGCGACGTCGGTGCCCGCACCGATCGCGATGCCGACGTCGGCACGGGCGAGTGCGGGTGCGTCGTTCACACCGTCGCCGACCATCGCGACCCGCAACCCCCGTGACTGCATCTCTGCGACCTTCCCGTCCTTGTCCTCGGGAAGGACCTCGGCCATCACCTCGTCGACCTCGAGGTCAGCACCGACCGCCGCTGCGACCTGCCGGGCATCACCGGTGATCATCACGACGCGCCGGTCCATGGCCTGGAGCTCCGCGACGGCCTGGCGGGCTTCAGGGCGGACCTCGTCCTCGAGGGCGACCCCGCCGACGATGGTGTCGCGACGGATGAGGTAGAGGACAGAGGAGCCGCGGTCGCGCCAGTGCTCAGCCCATTCGGCGAGCTCGTCGGGCACGCTCAGCGATCGTTCTCGCAGCAGGGCAGGACCGCCCACGGCGTAGGTGGTGTCGTCGATGGTGGCTTCGACGCCGCGGCCGGTGATGGACCTGAATCGCTGAGCGGTGGCGATGGGGCCTCGCTCGCGTGCCGCGGAGACGATGGCCCGAGCGAGCGGGTGTTCGCTGTCGGACTCGACGCCGCCGGCGAGGCGGAGGACGTCTCCGTCGTCCATCCCGGCACCTGCTGCGCCGACGACGGCGTGGGCGCCCTTGGTGAGGGTTCCGGTCTTGTCGAGCAGGAAGGCGTCGACGGTCCGACTCCGCTCGAGTGCGAGTCGATCCTTGACCAGGATTCCGCTGCGGGCCGCCATCGCCGACGAGATCGACGTCGTGAGCGGAATCGCCAGCCCGAGGGCGTGCGGACAGGAGATGACCAGGACGGTCACGACTCTGGTGACCGCTTCGTCGGGGTCGCCGAGCACCAACCACACCACGGCGGTGATCGCGGCAGCGCCGGTCGCGACGTAGAACAGCAGCGCGGCCGCACGGTCGGCGAGCACCTGGGTGCGGGACTGCGACGACTGGGCTTCGGCCACCAGCCGTTGGATCCCCGCCAACGCGGTGTCGTCGCCGACCGCGTCGATGCGAACGCGGACTGCCGAGTCGGTCGACACGGTCCCGGCGACGACGCGGTCACCCTGGCCCTTGGCGACGGGCTTCGACTCGCCGGTGATCATCGACTCATCGAGCTCCGCGGAGCCGTCCACGATCTCGCCGTCTGCCGGGACCCTCGCGCCGGCGCGGACCAGCACGACATCACCGGGGGTCAGCTCGTCGATCTGCACCGACGTCACGGTTCCGTCGGGGCTGATCCTCTCGGCCTCGTCCGGGAGCAGCGCAGCGAGGGCGGCGAGCGCGTCCTGGGCCTGGTCCAGTGCCCGCATCTCCTGCCAATGGCCCAGCAGCATGATCGTCACGAGCGCGGCCAGCTCCCACCAGAAGTCCAGGTCGAACGCGCCGAGCGATGTGGCCATCGAGGCGACGTAGGCGACGCTGATCGCCATGGCGATCAGCAGCATCATCCCGGGCTGTCGTGCCTTCAGCTCGGTCCTGGCGCCCTCGAGGAACGGCCAGCCGCCCCAGAGGAAGATCACCGACCCGAGCACCGGGCCGACCCAATCAACCCCTGGGAAGTCCAGCTCGTAGCCGAACCAGTCCATGACCATGTGACTCGTCGCCACGACGGGGACGGTGAGCAGCAGGCACCACCAGAAGCGACGGCGGAACGCGTCGGTGTGGTGCCCGGCGTGCTTCCCGGCCGACCGAGCCCCGTGGTCACCTTCGGTGTGGCCGACCGCGGCCGGAGGCGTGGCAGACGCATCGTCGGTGTGATCCGCGGTGCTCTCGGACTCAGCCAGCGAAGACATCTCGGCTGTGCTGGATGAAGAAGGTGTGGTCGTGACCGGTGGTCGGGTCGCTCGAGTTGTACTTCGAGCCGGGTCCGCCGTCCGGGACGACCCCTTCGGAGTAGATCGCACCGACCGGACAGACGTCCGGCTGGTAGCAGGCTGTGCAGGAGGTGCACTCGTCCGCGTTGACGTAGAGCATCGTGTCGCCGAACACGGCAACCACATCTGCGACGGCGATGTGGCTGTTCTCGACGATGCCGTTGCCGGCTTCGTCCTCTGAGATGAGTGAGCCGGTGTCCTGGTCGTACTCGTAGATGCACTGCACCGGACAGACGTCCACGCACGCCCGATCCTTCACGTCGATGCATGCCTCGGTGATGACGGCGATTCCGGCCATCCGATCCACCTCCGTCGCGAGTAGCGATGCGCGACATGGGACGCGCGCTCGTCGCTCTACCCGGGATCCGTGCGGTCGAGCACCGACAACGCGGGTCGTTCACCATTGAGATCGGAAGTCGTCGGCGCGAGTGTGGAAACCCAGAAGGTGTCAGCTGCGCGCGGTGTGACCTGCATGCCGTCGACAGCGGTCGACAGGAGGTCGGATCATGAGGATGGTTGCTGACTGCAGGGACATGCCGAGTGACAGCGGGTGCACGCTGACGATCGTCGGCGAGCCGGACGAGGTGCTCGATGCGGCAGCTCGTCACGCGGTCTCGGTCCACGGACACAGCGATGGCGAGGAGTTGCGAGCGGCCATCAGCGCTGGCCTGAAGCCCGATGGCGGAGGTCGGTTCGTGCAGATGATCGAGGTGCGCACCGATCGATTCGACGAACTGGAGCGGCTGCACGAGCGGTGGCTGGCCGACACCGTCGGTGAACGCACCACCTCGCAGGAGTGGGTGTGCCGGGACCGTGACACCGAGGACACCTACGTGATCCTCGTGGAGTTCCCCTCGTTCGAGGCCGCTCAGGTCAACAACGACCTACCGGCAACTGGGCGCATCTCCGCCGGTGTGAGCAGGCTGGCGCAGGGCGAACCCGGGTTCAGGAACCTCGACGTCATCCGACACGACTGATTCGAACGACGACGCTCGCAGACGTTCTCTGAGGGGGCGAGCTCACGGTGGACGCTCCGCGACGGCGCAGCCAGGGCAACTCCTCTCAGTTGGTGGTGGATCCGCCGTTGAGGTTGATGGTCTGGCCGGTGAGCCAGGATGCCTCGTCCGACGCGAGGTAGACGACAGCGGGAGCGACGTCGGAGGGTTCGCCGAGGCGGCCCACCGGCACCGTGGAGCCGAGGACCTTCACGGCATCGTCGGGAGCGCCTTCGGGTACGGCGTTCGTGAGGAGGCCCAGGGCGAGCGCGTTGACGGTCACGCCCGTCGGTCCGAGCTCCTGGGACATGTGCCGGACGAAGCCCTCGATGCCGCTCTTGGACGCTCCGTAGAGCGACACGCCGAATGCGATGCCGGTTCGGCCAGCGCCGGATGAGATCTGGATGATGCGGCCCCATCCGGCGTCCACCATCGGGTCGAGCACTGCGCGGATGCAGTGGAGCGAGCCGTAGAGGTTGATGTCGACGAACTGCTGCCAGTCAGCGGGATCCATGTCCCGGAACGGCGTCGTGGTCATGCCGGCGGGAGGGCCGGCGTTGTTCACGAGGATGTCGAAACTGGACCCGAGCGCTGAGCCCGACGCCGAGACGCCTTCCTCGACCGCGTCCCGGTCGGTGATGTCGAACGGCGCCGCGACGGCTCGGCCGCCGGCATCGCGGATGGCGGCGGCTGTCGTGTCGGCCCGTTCAGCGACGACGTCGTTCACCCCGACAGCGGCGCCTCGGCTGGCGAGCGCCGCGGCGATCGCGGCGCCGGCGCCTCGGCCTCCACCGGTCACGAGTGCGGTCCTCCCGGTCAGATCGAACACAGCGCACCTCCACGGCTCGGGCGGGGCGACCTTCGCGGGATTCCTTGACTCTGTCAAGTAGTAGGGGCAGGGTGTGGGCGATCGACGAACGGGGGACCCGTGACCGAACAGAAGGACCAGCCCGTGGTGCTCCTGGAGCACCCGACGCCCGAGCTGGCCATCCTGACGCTCAACAACCCGGGCCGACTGAACGCGCTGTCGTTCCGGATGGTCGACGCCATCCACGACGCGCTCGACGAGATCCAGGCCGACAACGCGTGCCGAGTCGTCATCCTCACCGGGGCGGGTCGCGGGTTCTGCTCGGGACTCGACTTGAGCAGCGTCGAGGGCTCGTCCACCTCGGCGGGGACCTCCGGCCCCCGGGCGGGCATGCTCTCGCAGGAGCGGATCGCCGGCCTGGCGATCAAGCTGCGGCGTCTCCAGCAACCGGTGATCGCCGCGGTGAACGGCGTCGCGTACGGCGGCGGCTTCGCGCTGAGCCTTGCCTGTGACCTGCGGGTCGCCGCTCCCGGTGCCCGGTTCTGTGCCCAGTTCATCAAGGTGGGGATCGGCGGATGCGACATCGGCATCAGCTACACGCTGCCTCGTGCCATCGGTTCCTCACGTGCGTTCGATCTGCTGCTCACCGCGCGGACGGTGCAATCCCAGGAGGCGCTGGACATGGGCATCGTGTCGGCCGTGGCCGACGATCCCGTCGCGCACGCTGTGGAGCTCGCCGAGCTCATCTGCGGCTACAGCCCCTTCGGTGTCGCCATGACGAAGGAGGTGATGTGGTCCAACCTCGACGCAGTCTCGATCGAGCAGGCCGTGCACCTCGAGAACCGCACGCAGATCCTCGCTTCCACCGGCGGTGAGATGGCCGAGGCGGCGATGGCGTTCATGGAGAAGCGCCCCCCGGACTGGTCCAGGGTCCAGCCGAGGGGTGCGTGGACCAGGTGACCGGTATCGAGACGACGGGGCCTCGGCGTGTCGTCGGACGTCGCGCCGTCGTGACCGGTGCCAGTCGAGGCATCGGTGCCGGGATCGCGGAGCGCCTCGCCGCGGAAGGTGCGTCGGTGGCGATCGTGGCCCGGACGGCGGAACCGGGGGGCAAGCTCGTTGGCAGCCTCCGGGACACAGCCGCCCGGATCGCCGCAGCTGGTGGAGGGACCGTTGCGACCGTGGTCGCGGACCTCACCGATCCGGACGATCGGGCCCGCATCGTTCCCGAAGCGACGGCCGCACTCGGCGGACCGATCGACATCCTCGTCAACAACGCCGCGGCCGCCATCTACGAACCCCTCGCCACCATCTCGCTCAGACGGCGGCGCCTCATGTTCGAAGCCAACGTCCACGCGCCCTTGGATCTGGCGCAGGCGGTGATCCCCGCGATGGTCGAGGCGGGTGAAGGCTGGATCGTGAACATCACCAGTCGTGCGGCTCGCCACTGGGTCGGGCCCCCGTTCGGCCTCGGCATCACCGGTACGACCATCGCTGAGTACGGCGCATCCAAGGCTGCGCTCGACCGGATCGGCAACGGGCTCGGTGCCGAGCTGCTCGACCACGGGATCCGCGTCAACTCGATCGCCCCGCGCGCTGCAGTCATGAGCGAAGGTGCCGAGGCACTGGTGGGCGGCAGGGTCGATCCTGACAAGATCGAGTCCCTGGAGCACATGGTCGAGGCGGTCGTCGCGCTGTGCTGCTGCGCTCGGGAGGTGACCGGGCGAACGACCATCAGCCACGACGTGCTGGCCGAGACCGACCTTGCGGTCCGCAGCCTCGACGCGCGATCGCTGATGCAGACCACGTCTGCGTCGTCGGCTCGGTCGATCGACGAGGAGCTGTCGGACGTCGAACGCTCGCTGGAGCGGCTGTTCCGATTGTCGATGGGGCGCCGCACGCTGTCGCGCCAGTCCGTCGCGGTCGGTGCCAGCGTGTCGCGCGCCGGGTATGCCGTGCTGCGGACCCTCGACGACCAGTCGCCGTTGTCCATGGGGGAGCTCGCCAGCCGGACCCACATGGACCCCGCGGTCGCAGCTCGCCAGGTGGGAGTGCTGGAGGAGGATGGGCTCGTCCGTCGAAGTGCACACGGCGGCGACGGACGCGTGCGCATCATCGAGCGGACCGACAACGGGGCCGACGTGTACCGCCGCATCGTGGCCATGCGTACCGACTTCATGTCAAGGGTCCTGGCGGATTGGTCGCCACCGGAACGGCGGCGTCTTGCCGAGGTCGTCGACCGGCTGGTCGACGACCTCCAGCACCAACCGTTCGTCTCCGAGGAGGAGCTCGATGGCTGAAGCCGACACCCCACCCCCTTCGATGCGGCGCATCGACTACGCGGGGTCCGTCCATGACGAGCGCGAGATCGCCGCTGTGGTCGAAGTGCTGCGGGGTGGCCCAACCGCACTGCGCATCGGACGCAACGTCCGGGAGATGGAGCACCGGGTCGCGGAGCTGCTGGGCAAGCGCCGCGGCGTGATGTGCAACTCGGGCAGCTCGGCGCTGTACCTGGCGATCGAGGTCCTCGGGCTGGAGCCCGGCGACGAGATCGTGACATCCGCGGTGACGTTCTCCACCGACATCGCGCCGATGGTCAAGAAGGGGGTCGTCCCAGCGTTCGTCGACGTCACGCCCGACACCTTCCAGATCGACGTGGAGCGGATCGAGGAGATGATCGGGCCTCGCACCAAGGCGATCCTGGCGCCCGACCTGATCGGCAACTGCCCCGACTGGGACGCCATCCGGGAGATCGCGGACCGTCACGACCTGATCGTGATCGAGGACTCCTGCGATGCGCTCGGTCAGACGCTGCGTGGCACCCCGACCGGTCGGCGCGCCGACGTCGCGTTGACCAGCTTCGCGCTGAGCCACATCATCACGGCGGCCGGCACGGGCGGGATGGTGTGCTTCGACAGGGACGACTGGGTCGACAAGGCGCTGATGCTGCGGCGTTGGGGGCGACGATCGGAGGTGCAGCTGTTCGGCTCCACCAAGGGGGTCGAGCAGCGGTTCTTCTCCAGCATCGAGGGCGCCGACGGTGAGCCGGACCTCGAGTACGACAACATCTTCATCTTCGACGAGGTCGGGTGGAACTTCGAGCCGTCCGAGATCTCCGCGGCGTTCGGCCTGGTGCAGCTCGACAAGCTCCCTGAGAACCTCGCTCGCCGTCAGCGGAACTTCGAGCTCACCGCCACGCACTTCGCTCGGTACCCGGACGAGTTCGTGCTGCCCCGTCTCACTCCCGGCGTCGAGACCGGTTGGCACATGTTCCCGTTCATCATCCGGCCTGAATCGGGCATCCGGCGAGCCGATCTGCAGCAGTGGATGGAGCGGCGCGGGATCGACACCCGGATGGTGTGGACCGGAAACGCCACACGCCAGCCGGCGTTCCGGAACGAGACGTGGCGCGCTCCCCAGTCCGGTCTGGCGAACGCGGATCGGGTCATGGAGTGGGGGCTGATCCTGCCGGGAAGCCATTCGCTCGACGATGAGGACTGCGCCTGGATCGGCGAGTGCCTGGACGCCTTCGTCGCCCAGATCTGATCCCCGGGGCGAGCCTGCGGGACCAGGTCGGGATTCGGTCTGCCCCCGTCGACCCGTTAGCGTCTGCTGGCCGCCAGAGAAGGGGTTGAAGTGCTTGACGAGAGGCTTGACGGCGTCTTCGCAGACGTGCTCAGACGGAACCCGAGCGAGGACGAGTTCCACCAGAGCGTGCGGGAGGTGCTCGAGTCCATCGTCCCGGTGCTCGCCAAGCACCCCGAGCTCGCCGAGCAGAAGGTCATCGAGCGGATCTGCGAGCCGGAACGCCAGATCATCTTCCGAGTGCCGTGGCAGGACGACAGCGGTGAGGTGCACATCCATCGTGGCTTCCGCGTCGAGTTCAACTCCGCGTTGGGTCCGTACAAGGGCGGTCTCCGGTTCCACCCGTCGGTGTCGCTCGGCACGGTGAAGTTCCTCGGTTTCGAACAGACCTTCAAGAACGCGTTGACCGGCATGCCGATCGGGGGCGGCAAGGGAGGCGCCGACTTCGACCCCCGGGGTCGGAGCGACGCCGAGGTGATGCGCTTCTGCCAGAGCTTCATGACCGAGCTCTACCGCCATCTCGGGGAGTACACCGACGTGCCGGCGGGCGACATCGGAGTCGGTCAGCGGGAGATCGGCTACCTCTTCGGTCAGTACAAGCGCATCACGAACCGCTACGAGTCGGGGGTCCTGACCGGCAAGGGCACCGAATGGGGCGGGGCGCAGGTCCGCACAGAAGCCACCGGCTACGGGACGGCCTTCTTCGTGCAGGAGATGCTCTCCGCCTCGGGCGACGACCTCGACGGCAAGACGTGCGTGGTCTCTGGTTCGGGCAACGTGGCGATCTACGCCATCGAGAAGATCCACCAGCTCGGCGGCACCGTGGTCGCCTGCTCCGACTCCGACGGGTTCGTCCACGATCCCAAGGGGATCGATCTCGACCTGCTCAAGCAGGTGAAGCTCGTCGAGCGGCGCCGGATCGCCGACTACGCCGCTGCTCGCGCACCGTCAGCAACCTACGTCGACGGACCGGGGATCTGGACGATTCCATGTCAGGTGGCCCTGCCCTGTGCCACGCAGAACGAGCTGACGCTGTGCGACGCTCGCTCGCTCGTGGAGAACGGGTGCTTCGTCGTGGCAGAAGGAGCGAACATGCCGACGACACCTGATGCCGTCCGATTCTTCCAGGAGGCGGGCGTCCTCTTCGCTCCTGGAAAGGCCGCGAACGCCGGTGGCGTCGCCACGTCTGCGCTCGAGATGCAACAGAACGCCAGTCGTGACTCATGGACCTTCGAGCACGTCGAGGACCGCCTGGCGGAGATCATGCGTTCGATCCACCACCAGTGCGCGGCGACGGCGGAGGAGTACGCGGCGCCGGGCAACTACGTCGCCGGCGCAAACATCGCCGGGTTCCTGCGCGTCAGCAAGGCGATGACGGCACTCGGCCTGGTCTGACCCGGATCGAGGCGGAGGGCCTGTCGGCTCCTGGCCCGAGGTGATCTTCGATCGGGAGGCAACGTCGCTCCCGCCCCTACCCGGTTGTGAAGATGGGTCAGGAGTGTGGCGGTGGTCTGTTGCCCTGAGAGTCGAGTTGGTCGGGGGATCTGTGGGGTTGGCCGGGGAGTGTCACACCCCCTGGGCAGACTGCGAACATGTGTTCGACTGGGGAATGCGGCGAGGGCTCGAGCGGTGAAGGCCCGGGTGGTGAGGGTTCGGGTGGTGCTGGTTCGGGTGGTGTTGGCTTGTTCGGTGAGCCGTGTTTCGTGGTGCCCGAGGAGTTGCAGGTGCTCCTGGACGGGTTGGCTGGTGTCGCGGGCTGCGATGTGCGGGGGGTGGACGACGACACGCTCCTCGGGCTTTTCGATGGGTTGGAGTTGTTGGACCGGTTGTTCCACGCGGCCCGGTTCGGGGTGCTTGGCGAGTTGGATGCCCGTGATCTGACGGTGCGCCGGTTGGGTCATGTGGTGGCGAACGAGGCGGGGTGGCGTCATGGCGCATCGCCGGGCCGGGTGCGGCGGGATGTGATGTGTGCGAACGCTCTTCGTCGTCATCTGCCCGGGGTGGCTGACGCGTTGG
>JAPXRJ010000041.1:0-18209 GCA_033813615.1 Microthrixaceae bacterium
GCTCGACCGGGTGACCGGAGCGGCGCGATGAGGCGGGGCGGTCACGAGGGGTGCCGCCTGCCGCTGGGTCGCCGTTCCGGAGGCCGACGGTGTGTTGATCGGCGAAGCCCCATCACCGTCGACGGGCGCGTACCTGCGGCGCACGACCACGACGGGAGGTGGCGAGCCGACTGGCAGCGAATCGGAGGCCCTGGCGATCCTGGTCGGCTCACCGTCAGGCCTTGGGGAGTCGGCCGCCGGTGCCCGAGAGGCGATCACGGCGACGAGACCGAACGTCGAGGCAGTGGCCAGACCAGCGGCGAGCACACGGGATGCCGCTGCGGGGTGGCGGCGGGATCGGTGCCGTGTCCGGGACTGTCGTGCTGGGTCCGATTCAGTCGTCATCGTCCGCGCCGTCGTGCTCGTCCGACTTGGAGTCGCGGTGATCGTCGTTGCCGTGGTCACGGTCCTTGCCGTGGTCACGGTCGTCGTCGCTGTCGTGATCGTCGTAGCTGCTGGTCGGAGCCGGATCGGTCGGTACGGTCATGTCGGCGTGGAGCGTCGACGGTGTCGCTCCGCTCGACGTCTGCGGCGTCCCGGCCGGCTCGGTGGCCGAGAGCCGACCGGCAGGGGTTTCGACGGCGGAACCGGTGCCGAGGTTCACCGCCACGGCCGCGCCGGCGGCGCCGAGGGTGAGCACGACGGCGGCGACGCCGGCGAGCAGCTTGCGGGTCTTGGGGGACGTCTTGTTCATGGGTGTCACCGTACGGAGGCGTGTTCCAGCAGCCGTGTGACTGTTCGGTAAGGGTTTGGTGAACCTTGCGCTCGTCGAGCAGTGCCTGTGGGACCCTGAGGACGTGAGGATCCTGGTGGTCGAGGACGACGCTGCCATCGCGACGCCGCTCGTCTCGGGGCTGGGACGCAACGGGTTCGACGCGACCCATGTCACGTCCGGATCCGAGGCGCTGGCTCGGGTTGAAGTTGCAGATCTTGTGTTGTTGGACTTGGGATTGCCTGACCTGGACGGCGCCGAGGTCTGCCGCCGACTGCGTGCCCGATCGTCAGTGCCGATCATCGTCGTGAGCGCCCGATCCGAGGAGGTCGATCGGGTGCTGCTGCTGGAGATGGGGGCCGACGACTACGTCGTGAAGCCCTTCGGCCTACGTGAGCTGGTTGCCCGGATACGCGCGGTCAGCCGCCGTTCCAGCGGTACAGAGCCGGCCGCATCGCATCTCGATCTCGGGCCACTCGTGATCGACAGACGCACCCACGAGGTTCACGCAGATGGTCGGCTCGTCGATCTCACTCCCAAGGAGTTCGACCTGCTGGCGCACCTGGCGTCGGACCCGGGCGCGGCCCACCCCCGTCGGGACATCCTCGAGGAGGTCTGGGACGCGAACTGGTATGGATCGTCGAAAACACTCGACGTGCACGTCGCGTCCCTGCGTCGCAAGCTCGGACATCCCGAGTGGATCCAGGCGGTGCGCGGCGTGGGCTTCAAGTTGGTGGTCAGCCCGGCGTGACGCGTCGCCTGGTGCTGTCCTACGTCCTGTTGGCGGCCTTCGTGCTGTTGGTCGTCGAACTGCCCCTGGGGCTGACCTACGCGGCACGGGCACGTGACCGTCTGCTCGCCGACGTGGAGCGCGACGCACGTGTGCTTGCCGGCTTGGTCGAGGAGCGCGTCGAGTCAGGTGACGACGCGGCGGTGGCGGTGATCGCCGAGCGGTACGCGGAGCAGTCCGAGGGGCGCGTTGTCGTGACGAACGCGGACGGCATCAGCATGATCGACACCGACCGGCCCGACGGGGGCTCTCGGGACTTCTCCACCCGACCCGAGATCGAGGTCGCCCGATCCGGCAGCCAGGCCACGGGCATCCGACGTTCTGACACGCTGGGCCAGGAGTTCGCCTACGTAGCGGTGCCGATCTCGTCCGGTGGCGTCCTCAACGGCGTGGTCCGCATCAGCTTCCCCACAAACGAGGTGAATGAGCAGATACGCGCCAACTGGCTGCGCCTGGCCCTGTTGTCGGTGCTGGTCCTGGCCGCTGCGGCGTCGCTCGGGTGGCTGGTGGCGCGATGGGCGACGGGTCCTGTTGAACAACTCGAGACCGGAGCAGCGCGCTTGGCCGAGGGGGACCTGACCGCCCGGGCCGAAGTCGACCGAGGTCCCCCGGAGATGCAGCACCTTGCGGTGACTTTCAACGACATGGCGGCCCGGCTCGAGGTGCTGATGGGCTCCCAGCGAGCGTTCGTGGCCGACGCGTCACACCAGTTGCGTACGCCGTTGACGGCACTGCGCCTGCGCATCGAGTCCCTCGAAGACGCGCTCGACGACGAACAGGCGGACCCGGAGACGGCCCGCGCCGACCTGGCGGCGATCGATGCCGAACTCGAGCGACTCGATGACCTGGTCGGAGGCCTTCTCGCGCTCGCGCGCAGCGAAGCCAGCGCAGCATCAACAGCTCTGGTGGACGCCGCAGCCGCGGCCGCGGACGCAGTCACCCGTTGGCGCCCGCTGGCCGAGGATCATCACGTCGAGTTGATCCTCGCCGCTACCGAGCCTGCGATGACTCGTGCGGTGCCGGGTTCGCTCGAGCAGATCCTCGACAACCTGCTGGACAATTCACTTGGTGTTGCACCGGCCGAGTCCACAATCGAGGTCGCGGTGTTCGTGTCGGACCGTGACGTGGAGATGTCGGTTCGGGACCACGGTTGTGGACTGCCAGCGAAGGACCGTGCCCGCGCTACCGACCGGTTCTGGCAGGCGGCTGACACCGAGCTCGGCGGAACGGGCCTTGGACTGGCCATCGTGGACCAGCTCGCGAGGGTCTCAGGCGGCTCGGTCCATCTGCGTGATCCCGAAGAGGGGAGCGGCCTGGTCGTGTCGGTGCGGTTGCCTCGCGAACACGCTGCCGATAGCTGACGCACCGAGCGCCGGGGCGAGTGTCTCGACCGTGGATGAGGTCCGGGCGACGACGGTGGTACCCAGGAGGAGTCCTCGGGGCCATGGTTCCATGGCGTAGAGCATCAAGAGCGAGAGGGCGGACCGACTGGCCCGTGAGCTGGCGGCCCTGACCGGTGAGTCGATCACCGATGCGGTGATCGCGGCAATCGTCGCCGTGTTGCTCGACAAGCCTGAGCGGGGTCGGATCGAGCGCCACCTGCTCGAAGGTCCCTGAGCGATGTCGTCGGTCACCCGACCTCTGCTCGCACCTCTGGCTCGATCTCGCTGGCAACCTCCGAGCAGACCTCGAACGCGCCAAGCCCTTGCCTGCGAGCGATCCGCGACCGTTCGGGAGTCGCGTTGGGGAAACCGTGGAGGACCACCAGGTGCGGCGGGCCGTACGGCTGCTTGTACGGGAGTTCACCTCCGCAGAGCAACTCGATCTGACGGTCCTCGACCACTCGAGTCGAGAACTCGGGGGCGGAACTCGGTCCTGACCGGCTGGGGCGCGGGCGGTCTGGACCATTCGCCGCCTCCCGTTCGTCACGGGCCGTGGCCCCACTGGCGACTGGGTAGTCGCGGAAATAGTCGCGTAAACCCCTCGGGAGCTCACGCTCCGTGAGAGTTCGAATCTCTCCCCGGGCACTGGATGGCACAGGACGGACTGGACAACACCAGGTGGTCTGGACGGGGGCACGCTCCGTGGCCACGAAATAGTCGCGTTCGTGCGCGACGAGGTGTTCGAGCCCGTGAGCGGTGTCGAGTGGGTCAGCGCCGAGCCCCGCAGCTGCCACCGACCCGGTTGGTACGATGGAGGCGTGTCGCAGCAGGGGACGATCGAAGTCACCATCGGAGTTGACGGTGCCTTGATCCTGTCTGCAGAACAGCTGGACCGTCTCGGTGCTCATCCCGGCGATCGGGTGAGAGTGGAGCCGGTCACGCCTCGCCGCATCCGATCGATGCTCGGCTCCGGTGTCGGCGCCCCGGGTCCCAGCAGGGGTTTCAGCACCGAGGACCTCCGTGCGGTCCGTCGCGAGATGGGCGATCGAATCGGCGACGATCTGACAGCCTGAAGTGCGTTTCCTGGCCGACGCCCAGGTGCTGGTTTGGTATGTGACAGATCCTGACCGGCTGACGGCACGGGCTGTGGCCGCGATGCAGGCATCGATCGACGACGAGGAACCGGTCGGGGTGAGTGCGTTCTCGCTGGTCGAGTTGGCCTATGCCGCCGAGAAGAAGTCGAACGCAATCGGCACCGGGTAGTCGCGAAATCCGGAAATCCGCGGGGACCTCAACAGGCGAATGGCCCGGCCGATGGTGCTGCATGAATCAGCGCCAAAGGTCCAGGTCGGCACACATTGCTGCGTCGATCCTCGTTGTCTGCATGGTCAGCGCCACGTTGGCTCTGAACGCTCCGCAGGCCTCAGCGGACGCGATGATGACTCAGACGTTCAACTACACGGGATCCACGCAGAGCTTCACTGTTCCTGCCGGAGTCACCGCGCTGGGTGTCACCATCGTGGGCGGACAAGGCGGGCGTGGCGGTACCGATTCGGCCGGCCCTTCACCCGCGGGCGGGTACGCCGGGCAGGTGCAGGGAACAATTGCGGTGACCCCGGGCCAGGTCCTCACCATCGCCGTCGGCTCAGGTGGAGGTAGCGGAACGGGTGGTGGCGCCGCTACCGGTGGTTCGGCTGGATCCAATCCACTCGCCGGCTACGAGGGTGGCACCGGCGGACGATCCGGAACCAACGGAAGCTCAGGTTCAGGTGGCGGAGGCGGTGCTGCATCGGTCCTACAGGTCGGCGGCGTCGACATCGTGGCCGGTGGTGCCGGTGGCAGCGGAGGCAGCGGCCAGTACGCGCCGATCGTCGGTAGGTTGGCCGAGGACCACTTCGTCGCACGAAGCGATGCCACCGACACCTCGGGTCGTCCCGGTGTCAGCCCCGACGCGGTTGCAGGGCACAATGTCGACGGCGGTGGGTCGGGTGCCGGCGGCGGCGGCGCTCAGGGCGGTGAACGGGGCGCAGACCAGTACGGCGGCGCGACCGCGACCGAATGGTTCGGCTTCGGTGGCTACCCCGGTTCGAACTCGAGTGGGGGACTCAGCGGTCTTTCGGAGAGCTACCAGTACTACTCCGGGAACAACGCGAGCGGTTCCATCACGCTGACCTACAGCGTCGGTGTCCCGGATCCGGTCCGTTCGGTGGTCGGTGCGGCGGGCAACGCCCTCATCGATGTCTACTGGATGCCACCGCTGTCGGAGGGTGGAGCTCCCATCACCGACTACATCGTCAGGTACTCGACCAATCCGAGCGGTCCGTTCACCACCTTCGCCGATGGGGTGTCCACCGGCACCCGTGCGACGATCACCGGCCTCACGAACGGCACGCCGTATTACCTCCAGGTGAGCGCGGTCAACGCCCTCGGCGAAAGCCTTCCCACCACCCAGGCGACGTTCCCGGTAACACCGACCGCCACGCCTGATCCGAAGCCGATCCTGCTTCACGCATACGGTGGCGATGCTCTTGCGACGTTGGAATGGAGCGACCTTTCACCGCCAGGTGCGACCGTCACCGACTACCAGGTCGAGTACGCCACCAGTGTCGGTGGGCCCTGGACGACCTTCCCGCACGCTCCCTTCGCTGCCCAGACGATTCAGGTGACCGGGTTGACGAACGGAACTCCCTACCTGTTCAGGGTGGCTGCGATCACGACCGCCGGTCAGGAACCGTTCTCGAACGCTGCTTCGGCCACGCCGCTCGGGTCGCCGACCGCTCCGGTGATCACCTCGGTGACACCGATGAGCTCCACCCTTCGGGTGGCGTTCACCCCGCCGACCAACACAGGCGGATCGCCGATCACCGGTTACCAGTACCAGCTCGACGGCGGAACCTGGATGTCGGCCTCACAGACAGCGTCACCGTTGATCATCGGTGGTCTGAACAACGGGCAGGCCTACTCGATCGCGATCCGTGCACTGACCGCGGCTGCGGCCGGAGTCGCCTCGTCGCCCGAATCCGGTACCCCGTATGGCCTGCCGGGGATGGTGCCTGGCTTCACAGCGACGCCGTCGACGAGTTCGGTCACCCTGAACTGGGATGCCGCTGCGCCGAACGGTTCACCTGTGCAGTTCTACAACGTGATCCTGTGGTCGGCACCAACCTCGGGGTCGATCGTGAACTCCACCATGGTCCCTGGGACCGACCGCACCACGACGTTCAGCGGTCTGGCGGCCGGGCCTCGCTACTTCACGATCGAGGCACTGAACGCTGCCGGCACCGGTCCCCGCACGCCAGATCGTGTCACCGCCATTGTCGGCGGCACGCCACCGGCCGCACCCCAGATCGATGAGGTGCAGGCCGCCGGCACGACCGTGGCAATCGACTGGACCTCGGGCGCGGCGGGTTCGTCACCAGTGGTCGGGTACCGCGTCAGGTACGTGAGCGACGACGGTGACATCGCGATGCTCGCCAGTTCGGCGAGCCCCGGTAACGAGGCAACGGTGACGCTGCCGTCGCTCGAGCCCTACCGCTTGGAGATCTACGAATACTCCAACGCGGGGGTCGGTGGGTCGACGACGATTCGCCCGCCCATGGTGTCAACTGGGACTGCGATCGTGAACCCTGAGGTGACTTCCGTTGACCTGGCCGGTGTGGCCAACGCCAACGGGTCGGCGACGGACCTCCGCTTCGAGATCTCGACCGTAGAGGCGGACCTCGGTTCTCCCGCATCTCGGGTGGCGGCCACGCCGTCCACAGATTCGTCCACCTCGGAGATCAACCTGAGAGTCGCTGACCACGGCATCGACCCAGGGACCACGTACTACTACCGCGCGGTTGCTGAATCGGGAGACATGATCACACGAGGCGAAACCCGGTCGTTCACCACCGATGTCATCGTGGACATCGCCGACCCAGCCAAGGGCTACGACGGCGAGCCGATCGACATATCGAAGACAACTGAACCAGCGGGGCTCTCGACCAGCGAGCAGTGGGTCGGAATCAACGGCACCTCGTATGGCCCGACGGGCGTTGCACCCGCGGAGGCCGGGGACTACCGGGTCACCGTGACGGTAACCACCCCGGGCTACAGCGGATCGAGGGTCTCCGAGGTCAGCATCTCCAGGGCATCGCAGACGGTCACGCTGGAAGGCATCGACCCCGATGCCACCGTCGGTGAGTCGTTCGACCTGGTCGCCAGCGCATCGACCGGTCTCACGACTGTGCTGTCGATCATCGAGGGCGGTGGAACGGTCTGCGAGCTCCGTGGCACCTCGCTGAAGATGAACGGAGAGGGTGACTGCGTCGTCGAAGCACGCCAGCCCGGGACCCGCAACCACGCTCCGGCATTCTCGGTGTTCAGGGTCGAGGTGTTGGCAGCGGACGAGGAGGCCCCGACGCCGCCCCCCGAGTCCACCGACGATCCGGGTGCCGACGAGGAAGTGGGTGCTGGCACCGGTGTGCCTGTTGGAGACTCGCCAAAGCCAGCGAACCAGTCCGGTGAGAAGCCGGCAACGCTCGCCTTCACCGGCATCTCGCTGCTGCGGGCGTTCCTGCCCGGCCTCGCTCTCACCCTTGGTGGTTTGTACCTGATCCTGGTCGAGAGTCAGAGGGGTCGTCGTAAGGTCAAGCGGACGCACTGACAGACGCAACACGCAAGCGAAGAACGCCTCGAAGGTCGACTCGGCGGCGAGTTGAGCCCGAAGGTCGGACTCGTCGAAGCCGGTGAGCCAGCAGATGACCTCGTCCAACTCGGCGGTGGTGCGCCCCTTGCGCTCGACCTTCGTCACGTAGAGCGGGTACACCGACGAGACCGGGGTAGCGAAGATGCGATGCACGCCTCGACGGTAGTGGCACGGTTCTGCTCGCGAGCGCCGTGGTCAGGGCTCCCAGCGGAGGATGGAAGCAACGAGGTCGACGACGTCAGAGTCGCTGTCGAGGCGGAGTACCGGACACGGCAGGCTCGTCAGCCACTCCTCGTGTACGGCGATGCTCCGCCCGGTGAAGTCGGGGTCGTCGTAACCCGCGGCCCACGCGAGGAAATGGCTCGGGCACGGCGGCCGTTCACCGTCGAACTTGGGCACCACAGACCAGCCAGTGGTCGCTGGTGCCCAAGATCGACTCGGCAGCGTGCAGCCGCACTCGACGTCCGCACGTCGACGGCACTGCGCGAGCAGCGTTGATCGCTGGTCAATCCTGGCTGAGGTCCGCCAGGAGGATCGACGCGATTGCTTCTTCATGGACGCCGCGACCCTGTTGCTGCATCGCAACGGCGAGGTCGGGGTCCCATGGTGTGGGCCCGACGGCGCTGGTGAGATCGGTCGTCGGCCCGGCCAGCGCTTCGGTGTAGTCGTGCGATGTCATGCGCCACGGCGTGGCGTCGACGCGGTTGATCAGGTGGTTGACGATGGCGATGCCACCAGCGTCGAGGTCGGCGTGCACGAGCAGTTCGCACCCATGCGACCGGAGGTGCGCGAGTAGTCGGCCGGTCACCGATGCCGGCATGCCGTCGGTGCAGATCAGCGGACGACAGCCCCGCCCCAGCTGATCCGCCGCGAGCACGACGATCGTCGGGTTCTCGCAGACCTGAACCCGCTCGATCACGTCGACGTCGAGTCCGAGGTCGGAGTCGAGCATGCGGTGGGTGATCCGAAGCGGCTGTCCGTGGGCACTGGCCGCAGCGAGGATCGATCCCGGCCGTCCGGGGAGCATGTAGGTGAGCGCCGAGCTGTTCACCTGATCCAGCTGGACGCCGAAGGACTGCCATGCGGCCCGCAGGTCGTCGGTTCCTGCGAGCGTGGTCACACCGTCGGCCACCAACGCGCCGAGTGGACGTTCGGAGTCGAGCGCATGGGCGTCGCCGAACTCGGATGCGGCCACGACGGTGAGCGGGTGCGGTCGGCGGTCGCCGACGGTGCGGGACGCTGCGACGAGCTGGATCGTGTCGAGTGCCTCGACGAGGAGCCTGATGGGATCATCGGTCGCGACGCGGGTGATGCGACCTCGGCGTCGGAGCGAGTCGATCCAGTCGCTCACCCCGTCGATGTCGTTGGCCGGGTGCGCTGCTGCGGCTGACCAGAGCGCGGTGCGCGCTTCGAGGTCCGCTGCCCGGGCGGCGGGCCGATCGGCGATGGGCCCTGAGATCGCCTCGAGCGTTCCGAGGAGCCCGCCATCGTGTCCGGCGCCGCTGAGCGCCGAGTCGAGGTGGTCGAGTCGGACGCGCAACTTGGGTTCGGCGGGACGTCGCTGCCCGAGCAGCGCGCAGATGGAGTCGAGCTCGGCTGCGTCGAGGTTGTCGAGCTCCATCGGCGACGAGGAGATGACACAGCCGTTGCGTTCGAGGCGGCGTCGCGCCGTGTGCCACAGGCGGGCGAGCTCGGGCCGGTCCAGCGGGTGGCCGGCAGGTTCGGTCGGGTTCACGGTTGCGTCATCGGGTCGTCGTCGATGCCGGCGGCCCAGTCGAAGCGTTGGGCGTGCACTCCGGGAAGCGGTGGCCGTCGCGTGAGGTCGTACAGCACGAGTGCGGGGACGGTGTCATAGAAGCCCCAGAACTCGTGGCTGGTCAGGAGCACGTCGAGGTCGAGCTGTGTGAGCAGGCCCATGAGTCGGGCGCGCATCTGGTCGTCGATGCCGACGAACGCCTCGTCGAGCGCGATGAGACGTGGACCGTCGACCGCTCCGGCCGAGTACTGAGCCGCAGCGGCGGCGAACAGCGGGAGGTGCAGCAGCGACGCGGCCTCACCTCCTGACAGGCCCTTGTAGAACTTGCGTGTCACCTTGTGTCGGGTCCCGTCGGAGAACCGTGCAAACAGCGTGAAGGCGTGCCACGACCGGTAGTTGAGGGCGGTGGTCAGCGTCTCTGCGAAGCTGCGCCCGGGGTCGCTCACCCGCAGGTCGGCGATGCGCTGCATGAAGAACTCGCGCAGCCCTTCCCTGCGCTCGGGGCCGAGCATCTCGGGTGCGGTCCGAAGCGCGCGCACCGCATCGGCCAGGCCCGCCTCATCGCTGGCGATCTCCCACTTGAGCTCGACGACCATCCCGCTCTCGGTGGGAGCGCTGGCCATCTCGGCGTTGATCCGGTGCTGGAACTCGTCGGCCTCGAGCAGCAGCGCCCGCAGCGACTCGCCGATCCGGGTCAGCAGGTGGGTCTCGAAGATCTCCCGCTCCTGTTGGGACAGCAGCTGCGCGGTTCGGTCGTGTTCCCCGCGCAGCTGGAGTGCCAGCGTCCCGATGGGGAGTTCGCCATCGGCGGTGCCGACACGCACGACATCGATGCCATCGACCTTCGGCATGCTCGGATCGTGTCCCGCTCGGAGCCCGTCGAGAAGGATCTCGCGGTGGGCCCGCTCCATCCGGTTGGTGGCGTCGTCGGTGGGCGGTGCGGTCTCGCTCATCACGAGTCGTGCAGCATCGAGCTCGCCAGAGCCGGGTCCGACGCCCTGGATGTCCAGGACCTCGGCGATCTCGGGCGCGCAGATGACCTGGAAGCCTTCGACCGTCGAGGCGGCATCATGAGCGGCGGCATCACGCCGGCTTGCGAGGCCCTCCAGCTGCTCCTCGAGCTTCACTGCATCCAACTCGGCCTGTCGCCGTTGATCACGAGCGGCATCGACGCGGTCGTCGGCTGCGGTGAGCTCGGCTTCAGCGTCAGCGAGCCGGGCGACGGCAGCGTCCGCATCTGTGCCCACGGTGGCGCGCAACTCCTCGAACCGCGCCAGTTCAGCGCTCGCCCGCGCAGCGTCGCCTGCCGCATCGGCTGCGTCGGTGGCCGCTTGTCGCTCCGCCTGCTCGAGCAACTGCTCGGACTCGCTCAGCTGTCGCCGTGCGACGCCGCAGGCGTCTTCTCTGCGTTCGACCTGCGTGCGCTGACCGTCGACTCGATGGAGTGCGTCGGCGATCTCCCGGAGGTCGGCTGTGGTGGTCGGAAGGCGCGCTACCACGGCGTGACGGTGCAGGTCGGTGCTCGCGGCCTCGGCGGCGGCGCTCGCCGCATCGGCTGCCCGCACTGCGTCTTCGTGGAGCTCGGCAGCCTGAGTTGCGAGGTCGCAGCGGCGACGGTGCTCGTCGAGGGCAGTCATCAGGGACGCGGTCGGGGGTTGCTGTGCTCGTAGTTTGCCCAGCCCCGATCGTCGCGCCTTGGTGTCGGCAGCTCGGGCGGTGCGCTCGTCGAGCTCGGTCTCGGCCTCGGCGATCTGATCGTCCAGCGCCGCGAGCCGCTCTGCTCGTCGACGTTCACGAGCCGCATGCCCGATGTAGCGGGCATCGTCGTGGAGGTAGCGGCCGGCGAGCGGTCCGAGCCGCCAGCGACCGTCGTTCCCGAGCTGCACGACATCGCTGTCGAGTGGGATCGCACGGAGCACCGCGCTGATGTGAGCGGCGTCGAGCCCTGCAGTCGGTGTCGGGTCGAGCACGTCCGCCAGCGTGGGACCGTCGGCGGTCGTGTTCTGCTGCGGCACGAGCGCGGCGTCGAGCGAGTCGTGGGGGAGTCCGGCTGCTGTGATGCGAGCGTCGAGCAGCCCAGCCGCGTCGAGCGCGGACTCCAGGCCAGCCCGATCGGCCTCGTCGAGCGCGTCGGCGAAGTCCACGCACATGTACAACGGCGCTCCGGCCGCCAGGTCGTCGGCCCCATCGGGACGAGTCGGCTTCGGTGGCGGACCTGGGTTGGGTTCCTCGGCGACCTGTCGTCGTTCGCCGACGAGGCTGGTCACTCGCTCCCGCTGATCGTCGGCAGCCGAGGTTGCGCGCTGGACGGCCACGGCCATCGCGGTGTCGACGTCACCGAGCCAGCTGTCAGCCCGGCGGAACCGGACGAGGTCGTCGTCCTCGAGGTTCTCGTCCTGCGGGGTGGTCTCCGCTGGTTCGAGCGCTTCGCTGCGCTCGCCTGCGGGGACTACGTCGGAGTTCGACACGTCGAGCGGTGTGGTCTCGGTCCGTACCCGTTCGACGAGCGCAACGACGTCGCCCCACCACGCCGTCCACAACTCGGCGAGCACGGTTCGCTCCTGCTCGACCCCTTCCGCTGCTCGGTCGCGCTCGCGTCCTGCTGTCTCGGCCCGTTGGCGACTGTCCTCCACGGTCTGGACGGCCACCTGGGCACGGGTCGCAGCTTGGGCGGATGCGTCTGCGAGCTCTTGGACGCGCCGCAGCTCGGTTCGACGTTCGGCCACCGCGGCGATCGCCCGGTCGTGGTCGAACGAGTCGGGCGGCAACCCGGTCTGGATCCCGGCGACGGCCGCCAGGTCGTTCCAGGTGCGGACAGCCTCGTGTCGCTCGGACTCGGCGCCCGTCAGGTCGGTCGCAGCTCCGTCCCGTCGGTTCGCTGCGATGACCGCCTCGTCTGCGCTGGCGTTGGCCCGTGCCGTCGACTTCTCCGAATGGAGCGCAGCGTTGTCCGCAGACTTGCGGACCTCGTCGAGCGCGGCGACGGACTTGTACGCGTCCGAGGACAGGATCGCGGTGATCCGGGCCTCGATCTGAGCCTTCGCTGTCGTCGCTGCGGCCAGGTGCCCCACGGCGACCGCCTCGGCAGTTCGTGCGGCATCGAGCCGGGTAGACGTCGTGCGCTGGTCGCGCTCCACCCGGCGCAGGTCGTCGGCAGTCGACACCACAGCTTCTGCCCGTGCGCGTGCAGCTCCGATCAGATGCTCTCGGTACACGGGCAGGAATCGCTCGACGGCTTCGAGCGATGCAGTGAGTCCCTCCAACTCCTGTTGCATGGCATCGAGGTCGTCGAAGCTGTGCGCGACGTCGTCGATGAGCGAAGGGTCGAGCTCGCCCAGACCGGCCGACAGCGTCGCCGACAGGTGCTCGGTGTCGAGCTTGCCGGCGAGGTGCGGTCGACGCAGCGTCAACAGCAGGTCGACCAGGGAGCGGTAGCGGGCGGTCCCCAGGCCGAGCAGGCGGCGGTCGACCGCCTGGCGGTAGTCCTCGGCGGTGGTGAACACCGCAGCGTTGCCCAAGCGTTCGGCCAGCTGCCGGCGGCCGAGTGGAACGTCGCCCGCAGTGAGGTCGAACCCGTGGCCGACCCGCTCGCTGGTGACGAAGAACCAGACGTCGGCATCGCGGTGCACCGTTGCGGCGGCGCCGGCCCCGACCGTGCACCGCTCGTCGCCCCGCTCGAACTCCATCCACACGTAGCCGGTACCGGATTGGTGCTGGTACCCGCCGCTCTCGGTGTCGTCGCGACCGAGCAGCAGCGACTTCATCGACCGAGCACCGCCCATCGGGTCCATGCGTGCGGCGCTCATCACTCCGTCGAGCAGGAACGGGAACAGCAGCGCGAGCGCGTTGGACTTGCCCGACCCGTTCCGGCCACGCAGCACCAGGCGGCCATCGCCGAAGTCGAAGGTCTGGTCGTCGTACTCCCAGACGTTGAGGATCCCGGCCCGTGACGGCTTCCAGCGCATCAGAACATCGCCTGCTGTTCAGAGGGGTCTGTCGGACCGGCCGCAGGCTTGGTCGCGGAGGAGATCGGCTCGGCCCGGTAGCGGTTGGCGACGGCACGAACCCGCCAACGCCGTGGGCCAGGTTCGACCAGTCCGAAGCGCTGGAGCACCGACTCCGCAGCCGTCCGCACCCGGTCGGGCTGCTCTCGTGCGTCCTTGCCGAGGCGTTCGCCGTGCTGGTCCAGGACCGCGGTCCACGCAGCGTCCACGTCGTCGGCCGCTACCAGACGGTCACCCGTCGGTGGCCCGACATCGGGTTGCGTGCAGGGCTCCACGCGCTCCTCGCCGATCTCGCCGTCAGGCTGGGTGTCATCGACGCAGTCGGCGGGTTCGATCGGCTCTGCTCGGTGCAGCAACTCGGTGAGCCACAGCAGCGCTGCGTGGGACACGTTGTCGCTGCCGGGGAACCGTGACCGGCCCATCGGGTGGATCGGATGCTCGATGAGCGCGATGCCCTCCCGGCGGAGCTCTATCTCACAGCCGGTGAGACGGCTGATGTTCTCCGCCTCGCGGCGACGGTTCCTCCATGCCAGTTCGAGCTCGTCGCCTCCGAGATCCCCGGCGACGACGACCGGCTGATCGACCATGCGTCGGTTCAGCAGGTGTCGCGCACGCCGCCGCCGTGCCTCGATGCCGCTCGGCAGGGGCTCAGTGACGAAGTCCTCGACCGACTTCACCGACCGCAAGATCGACGGCGTCGCCACCATGCACATCGCTGCTGCGTCGCGGTCGACGTCCCAGAGCACCTCGCCCTCCTGGAGCAGAGACTCCACGTCGCCGTCGCGCACCGCCAGCACCCCGACCTGCTCCAGGTGGCGCACGGCGTCGCGAAAGGCGCGACGTTGTGAGTACTCGGTCGTGTCGAGAGCGAGTCGCTCGTCGCCCCTGGCCAGGTTGGTGATGCGCCCGAGCAGTTCTGAAGCGACGACCTGGTGGCCGGGCTGCTCCAGCGCGGCCAAGGTCAGGCACAGATAGACGTAGCCCCATCGGCCCAGATGCCGGCCGTTGCGTTCGATGTACGCGCCTCTCGTGTCGGTGGTCGATGCTGGCCGGCGGAGGAGCCGGGCAGCGGACCTGCTCACATCGAGCCGGTAGCCGAGCTTCTGGCCGAACTCGTTGCGCAGGACGGTCTCCCACCGGAGCACCAAGCGGAACTCGTCGTCACGAGCGGTGAGCAGCGGTGATCGCAGGAGCGCTCTGGCGGCCCGCTGGAGCTCTGGCAGCTGGTGGGGCGCCAGGTGGACGGCGAGGCGGCTACTCATGCCGCAAGCACCTCGATCCTGCAGCGGTGCAGCACGAGCGAACCTGCAGGTGCGAGCAGCCGCGTGTCGTGGTCGGCCGACTCGATCCGCACGACGGCGTCGGTCGTCCGCACCGTGGCGGAGAACTCGGGTCCGAGATCTCGCGCAGCCAGCGCCTCGTCCAACAACCGTAGGAGCGTGGGCCACTCCTCAGAGCCGATCCGACTTCGGGACAGGTCGAGCGACACCAGCCGAGCGGCAGCGTCGGCCAGGCGCACGGCCTCAGCGGCTCGCTCCGCGCCGATCGTCGCCTTTGCTGCGGAGTAGTCGCGCCGCTTCGCCGTGGCTCCTCTCGCCGGTCGTCGTCCGTATGCCCGCAGCGACAGCGGGACATCGACCGGATCGACATCCCACCAGCTCGCGAACGGGCCGTCGGACTCGACGTCGGGCACCGTGAGACCGAGGTGATCGACCGCACTCAAGCCGAACGCAGCGTCGAACAGGCTGTGAGCGTCGCCGTCGGATTCACACCGAGCGAACCAAGCGGCCATCTCGCGCAGCTCGCTTGCTCGATTGACCGGACGGGTGGCCTGCTCGGTCAACCGGCGCAGAAGGGTCAACAACTCGCGGATCGCGACTGTGGTGGCACCGGCGAGGGCGTCGACCTCGGACCGTGCCGCCCGCCCCGGCACGAACCAGTCGAGCATGCCGTCCCAACGTTGCTCCCAGTCCGAGCGCGGGCCGAACAAGCCGACCGAGTCGTCTCCCTCCACTGCCAACGTCAGCAGCGACGACCGATGCTCGGCGTCCATCGTCGACAACTGACCGGCGATGAGCGCCCGATTGCGGACGAGGTCGTCGTGGAAGCTCTGGAGATAGGCGATCAACTGGTCCTTGTAGAGCAGGAAGACGTGGTCCTCGAGCCGCTCTTCTCGGGCGATTCGGTTGATCGTGGCGTAGAACTCGCGGGCGTTCGCAGCGAGCTGCCCCAGCGCCAGGTCGAGGTCCCGCAACTGCAGGTACACCCCGGCGGCGTCCCTCTGGGCGATCGCAGTCGCGAGTTGATCCAGCGAGGTTCGTACCTGTCGGAACATCGTGCGCTGCAACGAACCCGCCTCGTCGCTCGCCCCCAGCACCGACTCGATCGCCTGCAAGGTCGCTGCGCCGATCGGCGTGAGCTCCCACAGCTCGTGACGGCGGACGTACTCCTCGATGGAGCGGGCCCGGACCGACGGGTCCTGGACCCAGTCGACACAGCGCCACTCACGAAGCTGATCCAGCGATGCCCGCACCGCTCGCTCGTCCAGCTCGAGATGCTCGGTGTGGTCGAGCCGCGAGCTGATCTCGGAAGTGCGGAGCTGCAACCGGTAGGCCTGCGCCGCTTCCGCAAGGGCTGTCAGAACAGCGACGTGCAGCGCCGCGCTCTCACCCGTCGCGGCCCGAAGCGCGAGCAGCCGTTCCCGCTCCTCGCCGTCGAGCAGCCGATCCGCGAACGACGGCCGAGCCTCGCTGCTGATCCCTTCGACACTGGTCCCTTCGACGCTGTTCCCCTCGACCACCGGACCATGGTAGGGGTCTCGTCTGACAACCCTCGCTGCTCGCCGGAGCGATGTCACACCCCGCGTGCATCATCAGGTCGTGACCGGTGGTGTTGGCTGCCGGTCCGGCGATCTGGAGGAGTGCTGCACATGGGAGTGACCGTTGATGTGATCCCTCGTCTGCCGGGAGAGTCTTCCGAGGCCGCGATCGCCCGGATTGTACGACGGTGGCATGGAGATCGTCCTCGACGTCGGGGCGCTCACCAGTTCGGTCGAGGAGATCGTGAGTGACGTCGAACCTGCGCCGGAGGGGGCGTTCGATGAGTGGCGCGCCGAGGTGCTGCGGCGTCTCTACGAGCTGTTCCCGGACTGGTGCTCTGAGGAGGAAGAGGGATTGCCGATCCTGTGGGCTCCGGGGTGCGAGTGGCAGGTCGAGTTCATCTCCGATGGCATCACGCTGCGGGCCAGGCGTTGCGACGCCCGGGAGCCCGGGCCGGGGCAGGCCGACCTGTTCGGGGCCTTCGTCGGGCTCCGTACGACCGTCCACTGGCCGGATGGCGGCTACGCGGACCTCGATGCTCCCGACGGCGTGGGTCCGGACGTCGGCTGAGCGATGAAGTGCGGTCCTCCTGTCGAGCCCGGTCACGTCGCTGGTCGGTCCGACATCGGTGCCTCGATCGTGACGCTGGGCATCAACCGGTCGAGCCAGCGCGGCATCCACCAGTTCCGGTCGCCGAGCAGCGCCATGGTGGCGGGAACCAGCACCATGCGGACCAGCGTCGCGTCGAGCAGCACAGCAAGGGCGAGTCCCAGTCCGAAGACCTTGATCTCGCGGATGTCCTCGAACACGAACGACCCGAAGACGACGACCATGATCGCGGCGGCGGCGGTGATGACCCGAGCCGTCGACGCCAAGCCATCCGCCACCGAGGTCGTGGAGTCGCCGGTGCGGTCGTACTCCTCGCGGATGCGGGACAGCATGAAGACCTCGTAGTCCATCGAGAGGCCGAACACGATGGCGAAGAGCATGAGCGGGATGAACGGGTTGATCGGTCCCGCCTCGATTCCCAGCAGCGCGTTGCCCCACCCCCACTGGAAGATGGCGACGACCACGCCGTAGGTGGCGGCGATGGAGAGCATGTTCATGACCACGGCCTTCAGCGGGACCAGCACCGAGCGGAACACCGCCATGAGGATCAGGAACGACACCCCGAGCACGCCTGCGAAGAACAGCGGCATGCGGTCCCCCAGGTACTCGGTGACGTCGATGTTGGTCGCAGCGCCGCCGGTGACGTGCACATCGAGCCCGGCGTCCGCCGCTGCGGGAACCGCCTCATCGCGCAGGGTTTGGACGAGGTCGGTGGTGGCTTCGTCCTGGGGTGCGGAGGTCGGGATGACGGTCATCAGGTAGGCCGCGGGGTCGGAGGGGTCGTCGGCGACGGGCGGGCTGACCGCAGCGACGCCCGGGGTCGAGCCCAGTCGCGAGTGCAACTCGTCGATGCCCTCTCCGTCCGAGCCCTCTCCGGCCGTCGCGGTGACGATCAACGGGCCGTTGAGGCCGTCGCCGAAGCCGTCGGCGAGCAGGTCGTACGCCTGACGGGTGTCGGATCCGTCGGGGAAGTTGCCCTCGTCGGTCCATCCCATGCGGATGCCGGCCAGCGGGGCGGCCAGGACGACCAGGACGGCCGCCGCCGACACTGCCCACAGGAGGGGGCGGCGTTGGATGGTCCGGCTCCAGCGGTGCGACAACGTCGACTCCACCGGTCGGGTGGTTCGGTGCGGGACCTCACGGTGCAGCTGGGGCACGCACCGGCTCGCGAGCAACGTCGTGACGGTCAGCACGACGCCGGCGATGGCGAGTGGGGCGACGCCGAGGCCGAGACCGAGGATGGCGAGCGATGCTGCGCCGGCAGCGATGAGGCCACGCCAGCGGGTCACCTCGAGTCGGTGGTCCGTCATGGCGATCAGCGCCGGCAGCAGCGTCATCGACGTGAACATCGTGGCCAGGACCGTCACCGACACGCCGACGCCCATGCCGGAGAGCATGCCGATGCCGACCA